>PEUP01000040.1:2419-8119 GCA_002780705.1 Elusimicrobia bacterium CG03_land_8_20_14_0_80_50_18
TCGGCCATCATCACGGCTTCGTCGCCGAACAATTCAGTCGCTTTCTCCACTCTTCGCGCTTGCGCGGGGCCTTTTGTTTTTCCCTTATATCCGCGCGTGACGACCGCTGTTCTCTTTTTTCCCGCAAGCATCCGGCAGAGATCTATGACAAAAGCCGTTTTGCCTGTGCCGCCGGCTGATATGTTTCCGACGGAAATGACGAAAGAGGGCATGAGCTCTTTTTTGCGGATGCCTTTCGCGTAGAGAAAACGCTTTATTCCCGTTGCCGCGCCGTAGATAAGAGAAGTAAATTTCATCACGGAAACATTATAACATTTTTGCGTTTTTTTGCTAAAATAACCCCATGGATTGGACAAGCAGAATAAGCGGGAAAAAATACGCCATCCCCCTCGGCGAAAGGACTTTTGTCATGGGGATAATCAACACATCGCCGGATTCTTTTTCGGGCGACGGTCTCAATTCAGTTGATGATGCTGTCCGCCAGGCCGAGCGTTTTATAAGGGAGGGCGCCGACATTCTTGATGTCGGAGGGCAGTCAACGCGTCCCGGCGCCGAAGCCATAGATGCCGGGGAAGAAATAAGCAGAACCGCCCCTCTCATAAAAGAGCTGTCTTCAAAATTTGATGTTCCCGTTTCCATTGACACATACAAATCAGAGGTCGCAAGGGCCGCCCTTGAAAACGGCGCCGCCATGATAAATGACATAAGCGCTTTTCACTTTGATGAGAAGATGGCGGGCCTTGCCTCCGTTTACGGCGTTCCGGTCATACTCATGCACATAAAGGGCATACCTGAAACTATGCAGAAGGGTGAGATCGTCTATGACGATGTGATTGGCTCTATAAAGAAATATCTGAACAGGGCTGTCAAAAGCGCCCTTGAAGCGGGCATAAGAGAGGACATGATAATATTGGATCCTGGAATAGGATTCGGCAAGACGGTTGAGCACAATCTCATAATACTCAAACGCCTCGCCGAACTTAAAGAGCTCGGAAAACCCCTGCTCGTCGGGCCGTCCCGCAAGTCTTTCATAGGAAAAACGCTGAACCTTCCGGAAAACGAGAGGATTGAGGGCACGGCCGCGGCCGTTAGCGCGGCGATTATGAACGGGGCGGATATAATCAGGGTGCACGATGTCGCTGAGATGAAGAGGGTAGCGGTCATGACGGATGCTATTGTGAGAGCCGGAGGCGCATAAATGTATCTGAGTTATTCAAAACTGAGCGCTTACGAGAAGTGCCCTTATTCCTACAGGAAAGTTTATATAGACAGGGTGAAGACGCCTTACAAAAAATATTTTTCCTTCGGTCACTCACTGCATGCGGCGCTTGAAGATTTTTATTCAGGCCGTCTCGCCTACTGGCTGGGGCTGAAGAAGCCCACGAAAGAAAATCTAATCGCCGCGCTCAGGAGGCGCTGGAAGAGCGAGGGTTACAGTCCCGAGGAGAGCGCCGCGGCTTTTGAAGAAGGGCGGGAACTGCTTGAAAATTATTATGAAGTTTTTGCTAAAGATAATTTCACCCCGGCCTGGCGCGTTGAACCGCATTTCTCATTTTCAGCAGGCCGTCATCAGGTCGCGGGTTTTATTGACCGGATACACAGAAACGGCGGAGGCTTTGAGATAATAGATTACAAGACGCACAGGCGGATACCGGAAAAGGAAACTCTTGAGCGGGATCTTCAACTTCCCATATATTACATCGGCTGTACGGAATACTTCAGAAAAAAAATAACAGCGGTCTCATATATTTTTCTGAGGCACGCCAAAAAGGTGAGTTACGATGTGAGCCGTTTTGATATAGAAAAGATAAAGCAGCGCATCGGGCTGATAGCGGAGCGCATGGCGCGGGAGAGCGATTTCCTTCCCCGCCGGAACAGCTACTGCGGTTCCTGTGATTTCAAAAATGAATGCGGCGTCTTCAAGTCTTCATAAAATGGATTTCCAGCCGAGAATAAATCAGGTGATCAGAAACGCCGGCATTGTCACCGTGCTGATATTTTTCGCCCTGCTGTTTCTGGGCTATGACATCAGACTTGGAGAAAACGAGCTGAAGCTTCTCATAATGCTGGCGACACTTCTTGTGCTGAGTGTTTTCATGTTCTTCTGGGGATGGGAACTTTTCGGTATCAAGAGCATGATAGAAAACATTCCCACCTCTAAAATACGCTCCATGCCCATGGGCATCGTTGAGCTGAAGGGCGAAGCCCTGGCGAAGTATTCGCTCCTGACAAAACTCAACGGCATAAACTGTGTGTTTTATAAATACAAGGTTGAGAGAATGACGGTCACAGGTTACGGCAAAAACCGACGGCGGGCATGGAAGGTTATCTCCGAAGGCCAGAGCATAACGCCTTTTTATGTCAGGGATTCTACGGGCTCGGTGCTGATAGAGCCGTTCAATTGTGACGCCCTGCTTGAAAGAAAATATTATCATTCGGAAGGTTATTATGACGGCGCTAAAAGATACAGCGAGTGGTATGTGTCTCCCGGAGAAAAGCTCTATGTCATAGGATACGCGGGAAAAAGCCGCGATGTTATGGCAGGGAGAAAAGAAAAGCTCCTGACCCGTCTCAAAGAAATCAAGGCCTCGCCCGAAGAGAGCGCGAAATATGACTTGAGCGGAGACGGCAATCTGGACGATCACGAATGGATGACGGCGGTGGAGGAAATCAAAAAAGCGATAGCGCTTGAAGAGGGCTCAGACGATCTCTGCGATGTCGCCGTGTCGGGTCAGAAAGGCGAAAAGATGCTCATATCCGACAAGAGTGAGAAAGATCTGATTAGCGGCTTCGCGCTGAAAAGCTTCTTATGTATTTTTGCAGGCTTGGTAATTTTCGCGGTCTCCGCGCACTTTCTCCTCGGCCTTCTGCGTTCGTCGGGGCTTATCGAAAAATAATGCGTATAGTGCGGATGCGTATAATCCCAAAAAGCGCTTTTTCGCTAGACGGAAAATTTTAACGTCAGACAGTCGCAATTCTTAACGATTTTTTCTCCTAAATTTTCCTATATCGCTCTAAAGCGCTTTATTGGGATTGTTTGACTTAGTGCGCGGCTTTTATGTTAGTGAGAAAATTTGCTAATATTCAGGAGATGTAGAGGAGGGCCACACTTATGGATTTAGTTATAGACATTCTGCTCTGGGGCGCGCTGGCGGTGGTGGTGATATACATCATCAAGGTGTACAACAATCTTGTTGTGCTCAAAAGAAACACGGATAAGGCGTGGTCCAACATAGATGTCCTCCTGAAACAGAGATATGACGAGATTCCGAAGCTGGTGAAGACCGTGAAGGGATATATGAAGCACGAGAAATCAACAATTGTTGATGTCATAAAAGCCCGCGGGGCCTGTATTCACGCCGGAAGCGTCGCCGAACAGGGGCAGGCCGAAAACATGCTAAGCGCCACGCTGGGCAAACTTTTCGCGCTTTCCGAAAAATACCCTGAACTGAAAGCGAACGAGAATTTCGCTCATCTGCAAAGCAGGATAACGCATATAGAGAATCAGATAGCCGACCGCCGGGAATTTTACAACGACAGCGTGAATGTTTATAACATAAGAATACATCAGTTGCCCGACGCTCTGCTGGCCTCTTTCGTCGGATATAAGGATGTTGATCTTTTCAGAATAGCAAGCAGAGAAAGACAGGATGTGGACATTGACTTTTAAAGCGGAAGATTTTTTTGACCTGAGCGCTTTCCCGCACAGAGCTGTGTTTGACGGCATTGGAACGGTCTGGGAAGTGCTGCCGCGTATCGGCGCTTACATCAAAAAAAATATAAAGCCCAATGTGAGCAGAATAAGAAAACGCGGCGCGCTTATAACAGAGAAGAAGGTCCTTGAGAACGGCGCGGTCGTTCACGCCGGAGCCATTCTTATGGATGACAGCATAGAGCTGGGGCCGGGAGTTGTTGTGGAGCCCGGCGCCATGCTCACGGGCCCGGTCATCATAGGGGACAACACCGAAGTGCGGCAGGGCGCTTACATAAGAGGAAAAGTCCTCGCCGGCGCCGGATGCGTCATCGGCCACGCCACTGAAATTAAAAACGCGGTAATGACAGGGGAAAGCAAGGCCGGCCATTTTGCCTACATAGGAGACAGTATTTTAGGAAAAGTTAATCTGGGAGCCGGAACGAAGCTTGCCAATTTCAAGCTCACGAAAGACACAATCAATGTGAGGGATGGCGGTAAAAATATTTCAACGGGCCTTAGAAAATTCGGAGCCATTCTCGGAGACGGCGTCTCAACCGGCTGCAACTCGGTGACTATGCCCGGAGCCATACTCGGCATGAACTGCATGGTGTATCCGAATTTTACCGTCCGGGGAACATGGCCGGCAGGCACGATACTCAAACTGGATATGTCTGCCGCTTCTTTGGAGGAAAACAAATGAGATTATTCGGAACTGACGGAATACGGGGCGTGGCCAACAAAAGCCCGATGACGCCTTTTCATATCATGAAGGTCGGAGGCGCGCTCGCTAACTATTTCAAGAAAACGAAATCCCACAGGCCGAAAATCCTGATAGGAAAAGACACCCGTCTTTCCGGCTATATGCTGGAGAGTTCTCTCGCCGCCGGTATCACGGCGATGGGGGGCGATGTCCTGCTTGTGGGGCCGATGCCCACACCCGGCATAGCTTTCCTGACAAAAAATATCAATGCCGACGCCGGCGTTGTCATTTCCGCCTCGCACAACCCTTATATGGACAACGGAATAAAAGTCTTTAACTGCGACGGTGTGAAACTTTCGGATTCCGCTGAAAAGGAAATAGAAAAAATCGCGCTTTCCGCCAACATTCATCATCTCCTTCCCGCTTCCGCGCGCATAGGCAAGAATGTCCGTGTTGACGATGCGCTCGGCAGATACATAGTGTTCCTGAAAAATTCGCTTCCGCGGGATTTTTCGCTGGAGGGGATGAAGATAGCGCTTGATTGCGCCAACGGCGCCACCTATAAAATAGCCCCGATGATTTTCAGCGAGCTCCGGGCGGAAGTGAAGACCATCGGCGCTTCGCCTGACGGAACCAACATCAACAAAAACTGTGGTTCGCTCTATCCCGAAAAGCTCGCGAACATGGTGCTGAAAGAAGGATCGGACGCGGGATTCGCATTTGACGGTGACGGCGACAGGCTTATAGCGGTTGATGAAAAAGGCCATGTGATGGCCGGTGACGAGCTCATAGCGGTCATCTCCAATTTCCTGAAAGAAAACAGACAGCTTAAAAATAATTTCGTGGTGGGAACGGTTATGTCAAATTACGGCCTTCGCAAATACCTTGAGCAGAAAGGAATCAGGAGCTCCATGACAAAGGTCGGGGACAAATATGTTCTTGAGGAGATGCACAAGCGCGGGGCTGTTATAGGCGGCGAGGATTCGGGGCATATTATTTTTCTCAACCATCACAGCACCGGCGACGGACTTTTGACGGCCCTTCAGCTTATTTCCGTGATGAAACACACGAAGAAGAAACTTTCAGAACTGAGAAAAGTGATGAAAAGATATCCGCAGGTGCTCATCAATGTGCCTGTCGGTAAAAGGGCGGATTTCAAAAAGGTGCCGGAACTCAAAAAAGCTTATGATGAGGCCTCCGCGAAGCTCGCCGGCCGCGGCAGGGTGCTTATCAGATATTCAGGAACCCAGCTCCTTCTGAGGATAATGGTGGAAGGCCCGTCTCATAAGGAAATCAGCAAGATAGC
>PEUP01000096.1:0-3896 GCA_002780705.1 Elusimicrobia bacterium CG03_land_8_20_14_0_80_50_18
TTTACAATATAAAATGTGTGTTGGGCATGTAGTGCGAGGTTTTAACCTCGCTGACGGTAAAGCGACCTTAAAAGGTCGCACTACATTGTGAATATGAATAATGCGGGTTAAGATAATAAAAAACCGGAGGATATTATGGGCATTAGAGAGAATTGAGAAGGGCAGGAATAGGGTGGACTCGCTATGTATTCGTACCTGAATAATTTGCAAATATTTACTTTGTTGCAGTGATTATGGTAAAATTACAATGGAGGCATAATAATATTGTTAGCCCCGGAATGAATACTGAATGAATTAGAAAGGAGATTTTAATGTCAACAGTAACTGAAATCAAAACAGCCATAGAAGAACTTCCTGAGAAGGACTTTGTCCAATTGAGACAGTGGTTTTCGGAAAAGGACTGGCAGAAATGGGATGAACAAATCGAGATGAACTCGGAATCAGGAAAGTTGGACTTTCTAATCGAAGAAGCTCTCGATGAAAAAAGTAAAGGACAGCTCAAGGAACTATAGATGTATCGGACAACAAATCGTTTCTGGAAATGCTTTGAGAAACTTCCAGAGCCTGTTCAGAAAATATCAAAAAAGAATTTCCAGCTACTAAAAACGAATCCTTGGCATCCTTCCCCCCATTTCAAAAAGGTTGGCAAGTTTTGGTCAGTTAGAGCTGGAATCAATTACAGGGCACTTGCCGTTGAGGATGGTAAAGACTACATTTGGGTTTGGATCGGCACTCATGACGAATATGAACGAATGCTCAAAGAAATGGGCTAACCAGTCGCTGCACCTGACCCAAAACACGCCGTAGTTTTCTGGTAGGTTATACTGCTATCAAAGTTTGCGGTTTATTCACAGTTTACCTGCTTGGGTTTTGGGCAGGTGAGCTCAATCGTTAGCCCGCATTATTCATATTCATAACATAGTGCGACCTTTTAAGGTCGTCCGCCTGAGGCGGATTAAAACCTCGCACTACATGTCCAGCACACATTTTATATTGTAAATGCTCACAGTATGAATAATCCAGGCCAAGTTAAAGAATTTGCCGAAGCGCCAATTATCCCTGGTGCATCGGAAGACGGCCTTCGCCTAAAGATTGTTATTTCCATCTGAAAGATTTCCGGCGGGATGGCGTCTATATTGGTGGCAGTGTAAATGGATAGAATCACTGCGACTCGGAAGTGTTGGAGGAAATTATGAAAGAAAGTGTTGGTTCGTTGAAAGCCTATTTAATTATTGCGGGATTAATTTCAGGATTTAGCGGTGTGTTGACAATCTTAGAAGGAAGTCCTTTGGGTATTATTAACGGTGTTTTAGCGGTGATTATTCTCGGTAAGGCATTTACTCTTGAGGACGAACTGCGTGCCGGCGGGATTGTCTTGCAGGTTGTTTTCTATATTCTTATAGCGCTAAATTTATTAGGAATTGGGGTTGGACTAATTGTCCCCGGAGTCATTGGCATTATAATTGTCCCCGGAGTCATTGGAATTATTATTTGCAGTTATTTAATTGTCAACATACGCAGATTGGCGAAAGAAGCCGCAGGGGGAATAAATCGGCGGCGATGAATGGACGCACAGAAACAGTAAAACGCCTCAAAGAGCACGGAGCGACAGAATGACTCAAACACATTCAAAGCTGATGACGGCCGCATGGAAGAATTCCGCTGATGAAGTCAAACAGCTCGTTGATCAGGGCGCTGATGTTAATGCGAAGGGTTATATAGGCATGACGGCGCTTATGTCGGCGTCGTTTTTTAGTGGTTGCGCAGAAACAGTACCCATGCTCATAGAGGCGGGAGCCGATGTTAATGCAAAGGATGATATAGGCAAGACGGCGCTTATGTGGGCGTCGTGTTGTGGTCACACAGAAACAGTATCCGCGCTCATAGAAGCCGGCGCTGATGTTAATGCGAAATCGAAAGATGGCACAATGGCGCTTATGTGGGCGGCACAGGATGGCCACACAGAAACAGTATCCACGCTCATAGAGGCGGGCGCTGATGTTAATGCGAGAAATGAATCCGGCGAGACGGCGCTTATGTCGGCGTCGCTGAATGACCGCACAGAAACAGTATCCGCGCTCATAGAAGCGGGCGCTGATGTTAATGCGAAGGATGATATAGGCATGACGGCGCTTATGTGGGCGGCACAGGATGCCCACACAGAAACAGCATCCGCGCTCATAGAGGCGGGCGCTGATGTTAATGCGAAAGATGAAGATGGCAAGACGGCGCTTATGTGTGCGTCGCAGAATGGCCGCGCGGAAACAGTACCCGCGCTCATAAAAGCGGGCGCTGATGTCAATGCGAGATATGAATATGGCAAGACGGCACTTATGGTGGCGTCGCTGAATGGCCATGCAGAAACAGTATCCGCGCTCATAAGAGTGGGAGCCGATGTTAATGCGAAAGATGGAGATGGCCAGATGGCGCTTATGTTTGCGTCGCAGTGGGGCCACACAGAAACAGTATCCGCGCTCATAGAAGCTGGAACAGATGTCAATGCGAAAGATGAACATGGCGTGACGGTGCTTATGTATGCGTCGCAGAATGGCCACACAGAAATAATATCCGCGCTCATAAAAGCGGGCGCCGATGTCAATGCGAAATCAAAAGATGACACAACGGCGCTTATGCGGGCGGTGAAGAATGACCGCACAAAAATAGTAAAATGCCTCAAAGAGCACGGAGCGACAGAATGACTCAAACACATTCAAAGCTGATGACGGCCGCCTGGAGGAATTCCGCTGATAAAATCAAACGGCTCATTGACCAGGGAGACGATGTCAATAAAAAGCACGAGACCGGGCTTTGCCCCCATAATTATTGGTGACTGTAAAAGTAATGTCCGCATTTTCCGAGGACAAAAATAGGACATTACTAATGCCGAGATCAATAGTTGAAAAATCGGGAAAAGATAGAAAGGGAGTGCGAGGAATATGGGGAAATGCTATCCAGAACGCCGAAGCCTCATACTCGGGATCAGTTAGATCATTATTGCGAACTATCCATTCTGAAGCACAAGGTGTCGATAGCAAAGGCGGAACTGGATACACTGAAATGGTATTTAAAGAGGTTATCGATAATGCGTATAATTTCGCGGATGGACAATACGATAAAGCGCTTGAAAAATTTGCCGAAACGACAATTATCCGTGGTGCATCGGAAGACGGCCTCCGCCTAAAGGCGTTTTAAAATCAAAAAGCATCATTTCTGTCATTCCGAAATGACACGAAGGAGGACTTATGGACTTTCTAATAAGAACGCTTGAAGGCCATGCCGGAGCCGTGTTTGCAGTTTCGTTTTCGCACGACGGCAAATACATCGCATCCGGCAGCGCCGACAAAACAGTCAAAATTTGGCATAGCCGCAGGGAAAGATAATAAAAAACCGGAGGATATTATGGGCATAGAGGGAATTGAGAAGGGCAGGAATAGAATAATTTGCAAATATTTACTTTGTTGTAGTGATTATGGTAAAATCACAATGGAGGCATAATAATATTGTTAGGCCAATAAAAATTTGCAAATGGAGGGAAAGATGAACAAAGTTGTTGAGAAAATAGTGGCGCAGGCTTTACAAGCACCGCCAAAGGATCGTGCTGTTATCGCAGAACAGCTTATCGCAAGTTTGGATGCGGCAACAGATTTAGATGTCGAAGTTGCTTGGCAAGAAGAGATACAGAAACGAGTTGGGGAAGTTGACAAAGGCGATATAGACTGTATCCCATGGGAGGCAGTTCGAGAACGCCTAAGAGGAAATGCCGTTGTAGAAGGGGTTTAACCCCCGCCTACAGTCTTTTTCGTGACATAATCAAAATCTAAAAAGCCGATTCGTTTATTTTTCATCTGTGATTTTTTCATTTTTCCTCCCTTTGTAGAGATCAACGATTGCGGTTA
>PEUP01000096.1:3906-6781 GCA_002780705.1 Elusimicrobia bacterium CG03_land_8_20_14_0_80_50_18
TAATTTTTCCGCGCAGTCTAATTTTGCGATGTCATCGTCTATTCGCGCGTAGTGTTCAAATGATTGCCGGAAATGGAGGGCGGCTTTGTCCGGCTCCCTGAATCGCGCGAAGAGATTGCCGAGGCGTGAGAGCACCCATATTTTGTCTTCCGGCCGTTTGGCTTTTTGAGGCAGGGCTTCGGCCGTCGTCAGGAGCGTGAGGGCTGTTTTCTTATCTCCTAATTTCAGATACTCTTCTGCCGTCCATGAGATTCCGCTCAACCGGCACAGGGCGGGCCCCGGGTTATCCGCTACGATAGACGGCAGGAATCTGTTTAATTGCGTCAGGGCTTTTTTCTTCATTCCGAGCTTGAAATATGTTTCCAGATATTTTTGCAGGATGAAAAAAGCGGGAAGTTTTCCCGGCTCACAGACGGCTGTGACGACAGGATCGCGCAATATGCGAAGCGCTGACGTTTTCATTCCCGCCCCGGCGAAGCCGCAGGCGAAATATAAAAGGATTTCCGTGGCGTTTTCGGGCATAGTTTTGTGCGCGCGGATATTTTTTAGTTCGCGTTTCAAAAGACTCATAGCTTTCCGTTTCCGGCCCGTTTTCAGCAGGAGGGGAAACATCATCTCTGCGGCGAGAGCGCGCGTATATTCCATGTGTTCGCCGCGGAGCTTTTCTTCCGCTATGTCCAAAAAGAACAGGGCGGCGTCCTGCCGGTCCAGCGCTAAATATATTTCAGCCATAGTCAGCATTGCTCTTATGCTGTCGTAAGGTTCGCTGATCAACCCCGCGATTTTGAGCGCGTGATATAAGAAGAAATCCGTGAGCCGGTCCTGCCCGACGGCATTGCGCGTTTCCCATGCCCAGGGAAAATAGAGTGAGGCCATAGATGTGAGAACACGCGATTTGTCCGGCGGATTTTTCTGCAGATTGTTTATGAGAGTTATGCCTTCCGAGATGAGCCCGCCGGATAGCGGGAAGTTGCCGTGTTTCGCGTATAATATCGCGAGGTCGGTGAGGGCGTAGGCCTTTTCATTAGAGGGAGGCAGGCAGGCGCTTATGCCCAGAGCTTCACGGAGTGTTGAAAATAGCGCTTGCCTGTCGCCGAAACGAGCGTAGATTTTCGCGATAGCGATGAGGCCGCCGCATCGGAATGCGGGTTCCTTTATGTCACGGACAGCTTCAATCAGCCGAGGCAGATTTTCTTCTCCGAATTTTTTGCCGTTTTTTTTCATTTTTCCCCCGTGATTGTTTATACGCAAGCGGCGGGAAATAATTTGATGTCAAATTTTTTGGGACAGTCTGCGTATAAAGGGGTGAAGGAAAAAATGAAGGAAGAGGGAGGGTTTATGAATCAGTATTGGGGTAAGGCGGCGGTTGGGGAGGGCGAGAAGAACGATTTGCACAAGCACACGCCAATGTCAAGGCCGGGCAACAGCGTCAGCTCTTATGAGAATCACATCTATTTTTACAATAGCGGCATAGATGTCTCAAGCGTGCTGGATTTGAATCAGGAACTGCGGAAAATGGATTCCAAGCATATAAGGGACGAGATCGTCAGATGCCAGAGCGGCAAGACGCCCATCGTTCTGCACATAAACTCTCCCGGCGGCTCTATGATGAGCGGCCTGAACGTGATGGACGCCATTCTCGCATGCAAAAGCGATGTGATAACCGTTGTGGAGGGCGCGGCGGCGTCGGCTGCGACTTTCCTGTCGGTTGTGGGGAAAAAAAGATATATCACGCCTCATTCCATAATGCTCATACACCAGTTGAGGTCAATGTTTATGGGAAAGTACGACGAACTGCAGGTGCAGAAGCGCAACGCCGATATGCTGATGGGCATCATTGAGGAGATTTACGGGAAGTACACGAAAATCCCGTCCAAAAAGCTCAAGACCATATTGAAGCGGGACCTTTTTCTCACCGCCCAGCAGTGCCTGAAATACGGGCTGGTTGACGAAATACTGGGAACTCAGGGAATCCGGCTGTGAATTTGAGAAAGCGGCACCCATCGCGGGGGCTATTGAAAAGGGCGGCGGAAACGGCTATAATTCACCGATGTTATCAGAATACACGGATAAAGAACTTGCCGCGCTCGTTGTCTCGGGACAGAGTGAGTATTTCGCGGAAATTGAGGCGAGATACAGATACAAAATACTTGCCACCGTCAAAAAATACCTCGGCTCCGGCCGCTGCCGTGAAAGGGATGCCGAGGATGTCATGCAGGAAATCTGGATCAAGATTTACAAATCTCTCAGGAACTACAAGCCCGAGAGGGCCGGCCTCGGCACGCTCATCTACACCATCACGGAAAACGAATGCCGGGATTTTTACAGGAACAAATGGACCAAAAGACTTCAGAGCACCGATTTTGACGCGGATATGCCCGAGCAGTACGAGGATGACGAATCCGGCGCGGCTAACCGCCCGACGGGGGACTTCAATGACGACCCCGTCAAATACTATGTCGTGAAAAAAGCGATGAAAACCATGTTCGGCAGGATTGACAAACTGCCTGAACTCCTCAGGAACACGCTCATCCTGCGTTTTGTCGCGAATGTCAGCGAAAAAGAGATTGCCGCCCAGAGGGGCTGCAGCGTGAGCGCCGTCCGCTCCAACATCACGCGCGCGAGTCAGGCGCTTGTTGAGACGATGCGGGATTTTCAGAACCCCGAAGAGGTCGCGAAAATACTCTGCAAGGGCTCTTTCGTCTTCACAGATAAAGAGGTGGAGAGAATAAAAGACGCGAAGGTGAAAAAATTCCTTGAATTTATAAGTGTGAGACGCGCGCCGATGGAAAAAATATTCAAAACTCTCAAGTGCAACACAAAAGCAGACAGGCAGAAGCTTATGGACAGCGCCGTGGAAGAGATATTGAAATTC
>PEUP01000096.1:6793-8184 GCA_002780705.1 Elusimicrobia bacterium CG03_land_8_20_14_0_80_50_18
AAGTCGCCAAAAGTTCCGCCCGTTCAGCTTATGGAGGCCTTATTCGCGGGGATAAGGCAGATAATTGACGGCGAAAAGACGGGGAAGGCGCATTCGCCCGGCGTAGAAATACTCCGCGCCGCCAAAAAGAAAAAAATCACGATGGATGCCCTCGCGGAAAAACTCGGCCTCAGCGTCTCCGAAATCATGAAAATGGTCTCGGGCAAAACGGACATAATAAAAAAGCCCGCGCTCGCCTCCAATATCAAAAAACATCTGGGCATACCGCTTTCGCGCCTCCGCGTCAGCGCGGACGACCGGCTTTTGATTTCTCTCAGGTCAAAAACGAGAGAAGACGCCCTGCTGGATAATGTCAGAAAAAGAGTGTTCCCAAAACTCGGGATAAAACAGATTTGACTGTCCGGGACAGGAGCGCAAAAATACAGGAAGAGTACAGGAAGCCGGAACACGGTAATTTTATCAGACTCCTTGAAGACGCGTTCATGGGGAAAATCACGGCGGAAGATGAACTGGCGCTCGCCGGAGTCGCCCGTCAGCGGGGCTGGAATTTGCGCTGGGAGCACAAGTTTGAGTCCGCGATGACATGTTTCTCGCTCGCGTTAAAAGTCTATGAGGCGGGGGGTGAAGCCGTCACCGTCTATAAGCTCAGGAAAGGAACGGCTTTCTGCGAGAGCGCGCTGGGTCATCCCGATAAAGCTCTGCTCATCTTTAAGGAAATGCTCCGCGGCCTGAATAAAATGGTAAGGGCGGGAACATACCTTGCGGGGAGCTGTCCGGTCAAAGCCGGGAAATTCTATCCCGAATATGAGATGCTGAGAACCGTGTTTTATATGTCCGTGGCCTGCGTCAAAAGCGGCGACCTGCCGGAGGCGGTCAAATACCTTGACAGAGTTTCGGAGCTTGCGGGTGGGAATATCCGTTTCAGGGCTCTGGCGCTCCAGGGGCAGGGGAAAGTGCTGCACATAAAGGGCAGGCACAACGAGGCGCTCGCGATGTTCAGGCGCGCCGCGCATGTGTTCAGGGAATCGGGAAACGATTACAAGGTGATGAATGTCAGAGAGGACATCGCCGCTGATCTTCATTGCCTTGGACGATACAGCGAGGCGCTGGAAGAGCTGGATGAGGTGATTGAATACTACGAGAAAAACAAGGCGGCGGATCACTGGGCCTATTTTCACCGCGCGGCGACACTTGAAAAACTCAGGAGATACAAAGAAGCGAAGATAGATTATGAAAAGGCGGTGGAGACATTTGAGAAACTTCGCGGCGATATAAGGACGGACCATTTCAGGAGGACATTTTCTTCATCGCGCATGGTCATATACGAGAGGGCGGCCTTCAACGCGCAGGCCGCGGGCGATGCGGAAAGCGCTTATATGCTTCTCCAGAAG
>PEUP01000090.1 GCA_002780705.1 Elusimicrobia bacterium CG03_land_8_20_14_0_80_50_18
ATTCGCGCGCGATGTTTTCCAGATAATTCCGCGCGTCGGCGGTAACAATGTCATATTCCCGCGCGTCCACCCCGGCGCTGTTAAAATTCCCCCGGATGACACCTGACACGCGCGGGCTTTTTTCAACGAAGACGCATCGCGAGGCGCCGCGTGAGAGAGCCTCAAGCCCGACGGAACCGGTGCCGGCGAAAAGATCCAGAAAGACGGCTCCGTCTATATAAGGCGTCAGGATATCAAAAAGGGATTTTTTGCTCAATCCCGTCAGAGGCCGCACCCCGTCGCCGCATTCCAGCCTGCGGCCCTTATATTTACCCGCGATCACCGATAAAAAGGATTTGCGCCTATTTTTCATTTTGCCCGTGTGTCAGATACGCTTCTATAAATCCGTCTATATCACCGTCCATGACAGCGCTTATGTTTCCCGTCTCGTAACCCGTGCGCAGGTCCTTGGCCATCTGGTAGGGCATAAAAACATAAGACCTTATCTGATGCCCCCATCCTATCTGGCCCATGCCGTCGTAACGGCGCTGGGTCTTGTCCTTGCGCTTGTCCTCTTCCAGGGCCGCCAGCCGCGCCTGAAGGAGCTGCATGGCTCTGGCCTTATTCTGATGCTGGCTGCGCTCGTTCTGGCAGGCGACGATCACTCCCGTCGGCAGATGCGTTATGCGCACGGCTGAATCGGTTTTGTTGACATGCTGGCCGCCGGCGCCGGAAGCCCGGTAGGTGTCTATTTTCAGATCGGAGTCCTTAATCTCCACCTCCGCTATCTCGCCGAGATCAGGGATGACATCGCAGGACGCGAAAGATGTGTGCCGCCTCTTGTTTGAGTCAAAGGGTGATATCCTTACAAGGCGGTGAATGCCTGTTTCGGATTTAAGATAACCGTAAGCGAAGCGCCCGCTGACCTCAAAGGTGACGCTCTTTAAGCCCGCCTCGTCGCCCGAAATCATGTCTATGATCTTGAAGTCATATCCCCTTCTCTCGCACCACCTTGTGTACATCCTCAAAAGCATCTGGCACCAGTCGCAGGCCTCCGTGCCGCCAGCGCCGGAATGCAGGGTGACGATGGCTCCGTTGCCGTCTGCGGGATCATTAAATTGAAGTTTTATGTTGATGCCCCGGAGTTCCGCTGAAAGCTTCGCTGATTCTTCAAGAAGTTCTTTCCTGAAGCTTTCGTCTTCTCCGTACATCTGGGCCATCTCAAATAAACTTTCCGCGCTTTTCTCGGCTCTCCTGAAACTTTCCAGGTCTTTTTTCAAGCCCTCCAGCTCTTTCATCAGTTTGCCGGCCTTTTGAGGATCATCCCAGAGGCCGTCTTTCAGTGTGATGTCCGAGAGCTTCGCTATTTTTTTCTCCATCGCGGGGAAGTCGGCGAGAGCCTTCATTTTCTCCCTCTCCTGTTTTATTTCTTCTATCGCGGTGAGCAGATCTTTATCCATTTGAACCTCCGTCTTAAAATCATCAGCAGAGCATACGCGGACAGGGCGAATGAGGCCGTGAGCGTGATATCAAAATTTCTTCCGTAAAAACTTCCCCGCCCGGGCAAGAGGATTTTGTCAGTAAAAGAACATTCCTCAAAAGACCTGCTTACGCGGATGAGTCGCCCCCTGGAATCTATCAGCGCCGAGGGACCCGTGTTATTCGCGAATACCGCCGGCAGTCCGAAAGAAGCGGCCCCGGCGATGACATGGGCGAGATGCTGTTCGGCGGCCGCGGTTTTTCCAAACCAGGCGTCGTTGGTTATATTCAGGGCTATGTTCCCGTCGCCGCGCCACAGGCCGGGATAAACAGACTCGCTGCATATAAGAGGCACTATCCGAAAATCGCCGGCTTTCAGTATTACGGCATCTTTGCCGGCTTCAAAACCCCCAAGAGTGTTGATGACCTTGATGAAACGCCCCAAAAATTCGCCGAAAGGCACAAATTCGCCGAAGGGCACAAGTTTTCTTTTAAAATAAAACTGTCTCGCACCGTCGAGCTTGCCGGCGGCCTGAGACGGATTTAAGAGCAGAGCGCTGTTTTTCAGAACCCTCCTGTAGCCGCCTTTTTTATCTTCCTCCAGGTCGTAAAAAGCCGCGCCCAGCACGGAGGGTTTTTTCTTCATCCTTTCCAGCTCCGAGATGAAGACCCGCATATCAGCGTCGTGGTTGATGACACCCGGCAGCACCGCCTCGGGAAAGACCGACAGATCAGCCCCGATGGAGGCGGCTGTAAATAATCTAATCTTGTCCTTTACCGCTTCAACATGGCCGCTGTCCCATTTTATGTCCTGACTGACATTGGGCTGCACGGCGCAGACATCATATTCTTTTCCGGATAGAGGCAGACCTGTTTTATAAATCCCGAAGAAGAGCGTCAGCGCCATAAGGGAAACGGCGGGTATCAGAGGCCTTACTTTTCTCACGGACAGCGCCCTGTAGAAAGAGTGATTAGCGTATATTATCAGGAAAGTCAGAAAATAAGGTCCGGCTATGGAGCATATCTGGAGCATGGCCGGATAAGACGCCTGGCTGGCATAGAGAGGGCACCATGGGACAGACCACAGCATCCTGCTCCCTATCCACGACAGGATCACGCCGGATGCGGCGGCAAAAACGCTCCGCTCTTCGGATACAAGCGCCCACAGCGCCGTAAAGAGAGCGAAAAAAGCCCCCGTCAGGAGCACAGCGGAAAAGCTGAGGAGCGCTGATTCCCCCGTGGCTCTTATGGTCGGGTACAGCCAGTAGAGATTGAGCGAGAAAGCCGTTGTCCCGCCGATAAAACCGAGTAATATTTTCTGTTTGGGTTTTTTGTTTTTGCATGCGAAGAAAAAAGGGATGAGAGCGAACCATGCGGCAAAGCCCAGGCCCGCCGGCGGAAAGGCCGCCCAGTATAAAGCTCCGCTCAGGATGCACAATAAGACAGAAAAGGACATTCAGTAACGGGCGCTTATCAGACTATTTTCCCGCAGCATTTTTTGTATTTTTTCCCGCTCCCGCAGGGACAGGGCTCATTCGGCATTATTTTTCTTTTCTTTCCGCTGCCCGCGCCTTTTTCGCTTTCCGCGCCGGAGGATATTCCCGAAGGCCTCCCCGGAGCGTTACGACGGCGGCCGGAGGGGTTTACGGACACCTGCATATGAAAAATAAATTCCATCGTCTCTTTTTTTACGCTGTCGAGCATGCCTTCAAACATGGCGAGGGATTCTCTTTTATATTCCACGACGGGATCTTTCTGGGCGTAACCCCGCAGACCTATGCCCTCCCTCATCTTATCAAGGTTCAGAAGATGCTCTTTCCAGTACTGGTCTATCACCCTTATGGCGATGAAGCGTATCATGGCCCCGAACTCTTTTTCTCCGAGCGAAGCGAGCCGTTCATCCCAGGCCTGCTGTATGACCTCCGCGGTTTTTTTGCCTATCTGACCGGGTGCCATCCTCGTCATAACCTCATGACTCAGTCCCGTGTCCCGGTCAACCGCCCTCTTCAGCCATTCGCTGTAACCGACGGTGTTCCACTTGAATGATTTGGCGTCGGAGAGATATTCCGCCATGCGGGAATCTATCACATCCTCAAACCAGGACAGAGTCTCTTCAGGTATCCCCTCGCCCTCCAGAATATCGTTTCTCAGCGAGTATATGATATCCCGCTGTTTGGAGAGCACATTGTCAAAATCAAGAAGCTGTTTTCTCATGTCAAAGTGCATGGCTTCTATTTTCTTCTGCGCGTTACTCACGGCGGCGTTTATGAAGGGGTGCTCTATGACTTCGCCGTCTTCCAGCCCTATCCTCTCCATGAGAGGCTTGATCCTGTCTCCGCCGAAAAGACGCATCAGTTCATCTTCAAGAGAAATAAAGAATTGCGCCGACCCGGGGTCTCCCTGACGCGCGCAGCGGCCGATGAGCTGGTTATCCACACGGCGGGATTCATGCCGTTCGCTTCCCAAAACATGGAGGCCGCCGGCTTCCAGAACTTTCCCGTGTTCCTTATCGGTGACCTCTTTTGCTTCGGTGTAGAGCTTTTTGTATATTTCCCGGGCTCTTTTTATTTCCTCATCATCCGTGGGTTCCAGCGACGAGGCCTCCGCCTCAACAAGCGGGTCCAGTTTTATCCCCGCCATTTTCTGTTTGGCTATGAATTCGGGGTTGCCGCCGAGGATGATGTCGGTGCCGCGGCCGGCCATGTTTGTGGCGACGGTGACGGCTTTGAGCCGCCCCGCCTGGGCTATTATATCCGCTTCCCTGGCGTGGTATCTGGCGTTGAGGAGCTCATGGGCAATTCCGGCTCTCTTTAAGAGCGCCCCGATGCGCTCGTTTGTCTCTATGGACCGGGTGCCGATGAGAACGGGGGCGCCGCTTGCGTTTATCCTCTTCACTTCATCTATGAGGGCGTCAAATTTTTCTTTTTCCGTTTTGTATATCTGGTCATCGTTCTTTTTCCGCGCGATTGGCTGGTTCGTCGGGATGCAGACAACATCCAGTTTGTATATTTTCTTGAACTCGGGCGCCTCGGTGACGGCGGTGCCGGTCATCCCCGCTTTATCGTCGTAAAGATTGAAGAAATTCTGGAAAGTGATGGTCGCCAGCGTCTGGCTCTCCTGCCTGACGGAAATATTCTCCTTGGCTTCAACCGCCTGGTGGAGACCGTCGCTCCAGCGTCTTCCCGGCATCATCCTGCCGGTGAATTCATCAACGATGACGACTTCGCCGTCCTGCACGACATAATGGCTGTCCCGCTTGAAGAGGTGACGAGCCCTTATTGACTGTGTTATGTGATGCGGCCATGAGGACTGTATATCGTCGTACATATTCTGAACGCCGAGAAAGGCCTCGCATTTTTTGATACCGGTATCCGTGAGCTCCACCGAATGGCTTTTTTCATCCACGATGGCGTCATAACCTTTTTTCAGGTCTATCTCCTGATATTTTGCCTCCACCTCTTCCGCCTCAGTCACAAAGCGCACTTTCAAACGCGACGCGACGCGGTCGGCTATGCTGTATTTTTCAGTGGCCTCTTCACCCGCTCCGGATATTATCAGAGGCGTCCTCGCCTCGTCTATGAGTATGGAATCCACCTCGTCAATTATGGCGTATTCTCTTTTTTTCATGACCTTCTCTTTCAGCGAGACGACCATGTTGTCCCTGAGATAATCAAAACCCAGCTCGTTGTTGGTGATGAAATTGACATCGCAGGAATAGGCCTTCTGCCTTTCTTCCACACTGCTGTCGTGCTGAATGAATCCGACGGACAGTCCCAGAAATCTGTAAACGGGGCCCATCCAGCAGGCGTCGCGGCGGGCGAGATAATCGTTCACCGTGACGATATGAGTTTTTATTCCCGCAACGGCCTTGGCGTAAACAGGCAGCGTCGCCACAAGGGTTTTGCCCTCACCTGTGGCCATCTCCGCTATCTTGCCCTCAAAAAGCACCGCTCCACCCATTATCTGCACATCAAAATGTCTCAGGCCCAGCGTGCGGACAGAAGCTTCCCTTACAAGTGCGAAGCAGTAAGGAAGAATTTTCTTGATGTTGCCGCCGTTTTTCAGCTCGTCCCTGAGGCGGGCCGTTTCCTTCGGAAAATCCTCGTCGGAAAGTTTCTTTACCTCGTCTTCCAGCTCGGCAACCTGTTTGACAAAAGGCCTGTAGCTGCGCACATCCCGCATTTTTTTTGAGAAAAAATCATCTATAAACGACATGTCCGGATTATATCAATCAAAACCCCTTTTTACAATGGCGGTGTAGGAGGGACTTTCCAGTTCCGATATTATTTATCGCGGTTGGAAAACCTCTCCTACATAAACCGATTATATCGGGGAATAAACCTCAACTCAAATCTTCATCCCCTGTTGTCAAGACATATCAGCACTGGCAATGCAGATATGTCTTATGGTGACAGGGGTTGACCCCGCCATAGGCGGATGAAGCATTTCGATACTTATTGTCAGCGGCCGAATCTTTCTTTGAGATGTTCGCCGACAAGATTGAAAGCGAGCACATTGATGAAAATGGCCATCCCCGGCCAGAAAGAGAGCCACCAGGCCGTGCCCATATATGTCCTGCCCGACGACAGCATGTTTCCCCATGAAGCGAAAGGCGGCTGTACGCCCAGCCCCAGGAAGGATATCCCCGATTCCACGAGTATGGCCCCGCCGAGTCCAAGGACACAGGCGACAAAAACCGGAGCCAGCACATTGGGAAGTATGTGAACGAATATTATGCGCATTCTGCCGTAGCCCAGAGAACGGGCGGCGCTGATATAATCTCTTTTTGAAACCGACAGCACCTGCGCCCTGACAAGACGGGCGAGCCCCGGCCATGAGGTGACGCCGATAACGAGCATTATGTTTCTCACGGAAGGCCCCCAGAAAGCCACGACCATCAGTATGAGAAAAAAGACAGGCATGCAGAGAAAAATGTCTATCAGTTTTACAATCAGCGAATCCGCCCATCCGCCGAAGAAACCCGCGAAAAGGCCGAGCGCGGTGCCTATGAATACCGATATGACCACGGCGACAACAGCGACGGCCATAGACACCCTGCCCGCGTAAATGAGCCGGGCGAAAACATCTCTTCCAAATTCATCGGTGCCCATGATATGCGATGACGAGGGCGGCGCGAACCTCTCTTTGAGATTCTGTCCGTAGGGCGAATAAGAGCTGATCTTCGGCGCGGCCAGAGCCGCGGCTATGAAAAGCGCCGGCACCATGAAGGCCGAATATAAAAGCAGTTTTTCACCGGCGGATGCGCGCTTTTTCATTTGTAGCGTATCCTCGGATCTATGTAAGCGTATGAAACATCGGCGATGAAATTACCGGCCAGCGTCAGAACCGCGACAATAACGCCGTTGCCCATTATGAGAGGATAATCCCGCGCCATGACGGCCTGATACATCAGGCGGCCAACGCCCGGCCATGAGAATATCGTCTCAAATATGACGCCTCCCCCGATGATTGACGGAAGCATCAGACCTATCAGCGTCGCAAGAGGCAAAAGTGCGTTTCTGAAAGCGTGCTTCCATATGACATCTCCCTCACTGACGCCGCGGGCGCGGGCGGCTGTGATAAAATCCATGGCAAGGACTTCTTTCATCTCCGCCCTGACATACCTTGAGAGTGAGGCAAGTCCGGTAAAGGCTGAAATAAAAACAGGAAGTATGAGATGCCAGGCCACATCGGCGGTTTTCCGAAAAGGTCCGAAATAATCCCAACCGGACGAGACCATTCCCGAAATCGGCAGTATCCCCAGCCTCACTCCGAAATAGTCCATAAAGATGAGCGCAAGCCAGTAGGCCGGAACGGAAAAACCGGCGAAGACGAGGATTGTCACCGCCCTGTCAAAAAAAGAGCCGGGTTTCGCCGCCGAATAAACTCCGGCGGGCACGGCCAGCAGAAATATGAAAAAAAGCGAACAGACATTGAGGAGGATTGTCGCTGGCAGCCGCTCCATTATTTTTTTTGAGACACTCCTTCCGTCCTGAAACGACACGCCGAAATCCAGCGTCACAATATTGCCCAGCCATTTCAGGTATTGCTCATGGAGAGGCCGGTCCAGGCCGTAGACACGCACTATTTTCTCGCGCACTTCGGGATCGCTGTCGGCGGAACCGAAGCCGGACATGAGTTCGGGGCCTCCCGGCGAGAGTCTCATTATAAGAAAAGAGATCAGCGTTATGCCGATTAAAAGAGGAATGTAGGAGACGAGCCGCCGGAGGATGTATCTCAGCATATACGCAGGAGCATGAGCGCCCACACGATTATAACAGCGAGCGCGGACATGAGCTTTTTTCTGCGCGGAAAAATTCTGCCGAGGGCAAAAAATACCAGTCCCGCCGACGAGATCACGGCCCCGTGCGAAAGCGGCACGGCTTCCGTCCTCACGGCTATTATGAACACGCCCAAAACGGGCAGAAGAAGGGCGGCGTCACTGCGTCTGCTGAAATAAAGCCCCAGCGCCGCTATGAGCGTAAAGATTACAACAATTGTGTTAGCCATAATTCTTTCCTTTTCTCAACAACCCTAAATTATTTTGCCGGAGGTGGGACTCCTTCTCCCCCGACGCTCTCGCGTCTTCTCCGAAGCCCGGCGCCCTTGCTTGCCGTTCGCTGC
>PEUP01000027.1 GCA_002780705.1 Elusimicrobia bacterium CG03_land_8_20_14_0_80_50_18
AAGTTTAAAGAGCAAAAAACTCCCGCGCTCAAGGTCACCGTTATGTCCGTGGGCTTCGGAAATTGTAATATAATACGCACGCCCGGCGGGAAAAATATCCTTGTGGACACAACACTGAGCGATGAGGGCGATTTTAATTTCAGCACTCTCGCGGCCGCTTTCTCACTCTATCACATAAGCGATTTTGAGGCTGTTATCCTGACAAACCTGAAACCGGAAAACACAGGCAATGCTGTTGAGATATTCCCCTATTTTAAAGCAAAGAAAGTGTTTACGCCCTATGAGCCCCGGGAGCTTGTGAAAAAAAGGTCATACCAGGAATTCCTTGATTTTCTCGGCGATGAAACTCTCAAAGAGAAATGGGACGGTTTTTACGCTCAGGCGCTGTACCGCAATTATTTCTTTCTGCTGAGAACACCTCTCACACCGGCGGAAGACTATGAGAGGCCGGCGGGTTTCAGAAAAGTCGTTTCCGTTACAAAAGGCGCGCCGCTGTACAGGGCTAAGAAAGGCGATATCATTTATTCGGAAACCACAGCCGGGAAGGATTTTACGGTGACCGCGCTCTGGCCCCGGGAAAAAAAGATAATCGGTACGCAGGATGACCTGGCGAACAATTCCGTAGCTGTGAAAATACAGTACGGCGATTTTGTCATAATCATGCCCTCGGACATAATGAATGACGCGCAGTATGAGATGCTGCAGGACAGTAACCTGGACCTGAAATGCGATGTGCTCATAGCCCCTTATCACGGCCACATGGACGCCAGCCTTGGAGAGTGGTTTGACGCGGCCGCCCCCGCTCTTGTGGTGATACCCTATTCTTACCAGAAGGAATGGAGTTTCTCCGACGGAGATCTTGCTGTCACGGAGAATAAAACCAAAGCGCTTGGAGCCAAGCCCCTGCGGACGGATCAGTACGGCGCCGTTGAGATCACTTCCGACGGCAAGAGTTTCGCATGGACGAGTGTGAAAACCCGCAACGCCACGCGCGAGGGAGAGTCCTCGGCGGAGGATTCCCTTGATGTGTTTTAAGCCATGAATTTTAAAGAATTAAACTTTGAACTGCAGCATGAGCTGAACACGCTTTTTGCCGCGTGGCCGGATGCTCCGCAGTTGTTATCTCATTTTGATTCGCTGAATCTTTCCGAGGAGAACTGGATACTCATTCCAAAGACGCTCGCCGGACTCAGCCCGGCTCAGGCCAAAATTGTGTTTTCCGCGCTGCTCAAGAAGACAGCATTCGCCGATATCGTCGCCGGCGGCGGTTCAACGGAAGTGCTTGTTAGAATCACGGCTCTGACTGTGCTTTCAGGCGTAGCGCCTGAAGAAATTCTATTCCTTGTGTCTTTTGAGAATCAGCCGGATGAGATAAGAGCGAAGCTGTCGGAGCTCCTGCCGGAGAAAAAAGACGCTTTTGAGAAGCTCAAATTCGCCACAGCCAGTCTCTTCCTTCAGGATGCGCTTAAAGACAGTTCTTTCGGACAGTCGCTGCTTGTGCGGCTGGGAATGATAGAAGATTTCGCCTATTCATCAAAGTGGATGGAGATTCTCAGCGGTATCCGTAACGGGATAAACAGAAAAGTGTATTTCTCTCAGGTGCTGAACCGCAAACTCACCGGCTCGCTTTCTTCGGTGCCGGAAGAACTCAGGGTTGATGTTGAGGAGATTTTCCGCTCTTATGAGGTGGCGCTGGAAGGCCGTCAGCTTTTTGACAGGGTGGGCATGGGCAGTCTTATAAGAAGATTCTATGATTTCGACAGAGATTTTTTCCTGAGCAATTTTGCCGTGTACAAGCGCGTGTTTGTTGACGACGCTGAAAGATTTCTGCCCGGAGAATGGCCTGTCCTGGGCCTCTTCTCAAAAGAAGGGAGGCTCGCCGCATGCGGCGATTTCTCCATGACTTTTTATAAGCCTGGTGATATCGGCACTGAGACGCTTCTGACGGGGGAAGCCGCTGATGTGTATGAATCCGACGATGATTACAGGCACAGCCCGACGCTCATAGAGTGCCTGTCTGCTATTTCCGGCCGCCCGCGGGTTTTATCTTCCGCCGTCGCCGATGAGGCTTTTGTCCAGTATGATGCGGATGACGAAGATGACGAGATGGAGTTCATCGCTTTTCAGATTAAACAGATTGTTGAACGCGGCGGCAAGGCCCCGGACATAGGCGTGGTCTATGAGAGATACGATTTTCCTCAGAAGTTCGCGCCGCTGGCGGTGAAGTACGGGCTTGACTGCATGGAATATCCCGGTGCGGGCCTCATCCTGCCTCTTGCCGACGCGGCGGCGGAACTGCTGGAAAAAAACATTAACGCTCCGGCTCTTGAGGCGCTGAAGAAACATTTTTCCGCGAAACAGTTTTCGGCCGCCTGCGGCTGGTTTGAAAAACAGCTCAAACGCTTCGGCCCCTATGACGCCATTAAAGACAGAAACTCTATTCTGATAGGCGATCTGAGGAAAATGAAGGAGAGGTCCTCGCGCGCCGTTAAACTGGTGCCGGAATACTATTCAAAAGCGTATCAATTTGATTTTGTTTTCGTTCCCGCTTTTGAGGATTTCATTTATCCCAAGGGCATGAAAATGATTTTCTATAAGCTCGCCGCCCGGTCGGCCAGGGGCCTTTTCCTGACGCGTCCGTTGAAAAGAGCCCCCAAATTATATTGGAAGAAGGCTTTTGAGACAGAGCCCTCAAAGCTCGGCGAGTTTCTGCCCTCTTCTTTTGAAAGGGGCGGAGGCCCGGGACTGCTCGGCCGGGTGCTGAAGAAATTATTATGAAATTCATAGCCGAATACAGGAAGCGCAGGAAGGAACAGGCAAGGGCTTTCGCCAAGCTCAAGTCGGCGTCTATGGTGATACATCCATTCTCTGTTTTTTTCGCGGCGCTCGCTATCGCTCTTCTTGGCTGGGTCCTGCTGAACCGGCCCCCGTCAAAAGAAGTGCGGAAAGATGCCCCCGTCTTAGAGGCATTCATGTTCAATGTGGGACATGGTTACAGCATGCTGTTTGTCACTCCGGAAGGCAAGAGCATACTCGTTGACGCGGGGCCGCCTGTTCCCTCAACACCCGAAAAGGCCGCCGATTTCTGTCTTATGGTGGGCAAAGATGTGTGGAGAAGCGTCATCAAAGAAGAGCTTTCCCGGCGAGGCATAAAAGCCGTGGATATGCTGATACTGACATCTCCCTCAGAAAATTTCTGCGGCGGCGCCCTCTCGCTGCTTGAAGACGCTTTTCCCGTTAAGCAAGTTCTGGCCTCGGGCGTTTATTTCCCCGGCCCGCGTTTTATAACATACAGAAAACTTATTGAGCAGGCCGGGAAATCGGGATTGTTTAAGAAGGTGTCTGCCGGCGATGTCATTCACAGTGAGAAGGATATGGTTGTGCAGGTGCTGAGCCCGCTCATCGATTATTCGGGGTTTGAGAATTTTGACAACAACGCTTCGCTGATACTGAGATTCGTTTACGGCAACACCGCCGTGCTCTACGCCGGAAACGCGGGCCTTGCGGCGCTTGACCACACGGCGGCCTATAAGGATCTGCAATCGAATGTTCTTGTGCTCCCGAACTTCTGTTCGGCTCAGACCTTCTCGCTGTCTTTTATGGAAACGGTTTCCCCGTCCATAGCCCTCGTTTCTTCAGGATTGGGGAACAAGGATGAATATCCGAATTCAAAAATACTGGCTTTTTTTGACATGATGCATATCAAATATTTCAGGACGGACGCTGGCGGCGGAATCAGGCTGTTCTCCGACGGGAAGACCATAAAGGCGGCGAAAGAATGAGAATAAAGCAATTGTTCAGGAAAATATCGGCTTTTTTTACAAGCGCGGGCACTCTTTCCCCGGGAAAGATCAGTGCCTATCTTGCCTGTCCGAAAAAATACCAGTACCAGTATCTCTCGGCGAAAAAAAGTTACGCGTCTTCTCATTATCTCTCTTTCGCCAACAGTTTACAGGACGCGGTTGAAGTCATGCATTCGGATGACATAGCCGGTCTGGATGAGAAGGAGATTTTTGAGATCCTCAAAAACTGCTGGAAGAGCCAGGGTTACTCCTCGTCCGGACAGGAAGACAGCTTCTGGCTCGCGGGCCTGAGGATGCTTGTGGATTACATGAATAAAAACCGTTTTTTCAGGAACAGGATAATAGGCGTGAAGGAAAATGTCTCGGGGAAATTCGCCGGCTATCTTTTTAATGTCCGATTCGGACAGGTGTCCAAAAACCCTGACGGGAAGATAGAGGTCGTGCAGTTCAAGACGGGCAAAAGGTTTCAGAACGAGGCCTCGCTCAGGTCTGACATTCCCAGCGTCATCAATTATTCCGTGGCGCTTCAGCGCTGGGGCGGGAAACTGGCGTCCTATTCCGTTTATAATCTGTACCACGGTGTGAAGATAGCCGTGGAGCCGTCTGAAAAAGACAGAGCTGACTGCGAGAAAACTGTCGCCGACACGGTAAAAAAAATAAAGCTGGGTTATTTTGCTCCCCAGCAGGGCCCGCTGTGCTCATGGTGCGAGTTCGCGTCCGTGTGCCCCGCGAGAAAACTGCTGCCGGATCCCCGCGCGTATAAGAGGGTGCTTGAGAGCAAGCGCCTGGCGATGTCGTACTCCAAATTCTCGCTTTACAAAAACTGTCCGAGAAATTATAAGAGGATTTATGTGGATAAAATATCCACAAAGCCCCGCCATTTCTTCTCAATAGGCCTCACGGTGCATAAGGCGATGGAGGACCTCTACTCTTACGACGGTATCGGCGAGCCCTCCCTCAAATTTCTGCTCTCAAGCTATGAAAAAAACTGGGAATCCGGAGGTTATGAATCCGAAGAACAGGAAAAAGCTTTTTTTGACGACGGCATGGAATGGATGAAGAACTATTATGAGAAATACATGAAAGGGCAGTGGAAAAAAGCATGGAAAACGGAGCCTTATTTTGAAGCGCCCATCCAGGGCCCTCACATAGGCGCGGGGCATCTTCTCGTGGGATTTATAGACAGGATCGAGGATAACGGCGACGGCACATACAGCATTTACGATTATAAAACCGACCCTCTTCTCAGAACCCAGGAGGAAGTGGACAATGATCTGCAGCTCACCATGTACAGCTGGGTGTGCGAGAAGTATTTCGGCATAAAAATAAAGGAAGCGGCCCTGGTGTTTTTCCGTTTTAACAAAATAATCAGGACGAGCCGCAGGGACGAGGATTATAAGAATATGCTGGAACTCATAGACCGTCTGTGCGCGGGTATCCTGCAAAACACGGAGGAGGCCGCGTCTCTTCCGAGGGAAGAGGCGGACAAGCTATTTATGCCGACGATCAACAAATACTGCGGCGGTTGCGATTTTCTTGACGAATGCCCGCGGAAAGAAGAAATACTGCGGAAAAAGCCGTCCGAGGTCATGAACATCAGTGAAGACCTGCGCGTCAATGACGGTGAGCTGGGCCCGGATGAGCTCGGTTCGGAACTGAAGAATAAAAAAAGATAGTTCGCGATCAGGGAGGGCTTTATGAAACAATATGTCCGACGAAGGCTTTTGATTAAAAAAGAACTGCAGTTTAAACTCGCCGCCCTGCAGGGTTTTTCAATGCTGCTTGTGGCCGGCACCTGCCTTATAACCTATCAGGCGCTGGTTAATTACATTGATATGTATGTTCACCGGGGCACTGAGCTTGACATTCTTTTGAAGAACCTTTCCCACACGCTTCTCGGCCAGCTTGTCCTGCTGATTATCATAGGCGTGGCGGTGAGCATACTCGTTTCCAACAGGATAGTCGGCCCCGTTTACAGGCTTGAAAAGGACATAGAAGATATCCTCTCAGGCGGGGAAGACGCTTATTCCATGAGGGTGAAAATAAGAAAAGGCGACGAGCTTTTGTCTCTGGTTGATTCAGTCAACAGGCTTTTGGAGCGGCTGGAACAGCAGAATTCACGGAATCAGCATATGGCGGTAGCCGCGGGCAACAGGATCTCGGCCGCGAGGGATAAATTCAAAGATTCGCCCGAGCTCCAGGCGGCGCTCACGGAAATAGAAAAAGCTTTAAAAGTATAGCGCAGGGAGCTTTTAAAAAACCGTGCGCGGACTTGATAAGGCCGTTGTTTTGCGCTTCTGGGGTTAGAGCTAATGAGTAAAAAGAAATTTCTTTTTCTTCTTCTCGCCGTAGCCGCCGCGGGTCTCCTGTGGCAGAGGCTGGAATCGTTCAGGGCCAATCCCGCCCCGCAAGCTCCGGCTCCGAGGCCGAAAGCAGCGCCTAAAATAGCATGCTCTATATCGGGAGAGGTGGCCAATCCCGGCGTGTATTATCTTCCCGCCGGCGCTCTTGTCGGGGATCTTATAAGCGCGGCAGGAGGGATGACCAAACATGCCGACGGTGAAAAAATACAGAGAGATGATTTCCTTGAGGACAGAGAGGCCATTCATGTGCCGAAGAAATCCTTTTTCAAAAGAATAGGCGTCGGTGAAGCGCCGCCTAAAACATATTTTCTGCCGCCGATGGAAATCGTCGAGGAGAAATGAAAATCTTCCATCTGCCGCCGATATATCCGGTCACGGCGTTATTTACGCTGGGCATTTTCGCCGCGCATGAACATTTCGTTCTTTTCGCTGTTTTAGCTTCAATAATTGTTCTTTTAACCGCGCCCTCGGCGAGGAGCGGATTTGTATACATGATTGTCTTTGTCGTTGGATTTCTCAACTTATCAATGCGCTCCGTCGCTGTTTCTTCGTATCCCGAGGGAGCCGTGATCGTTTCGGGCGAGGTGGAGCTGTTCCCGAAGAAGGATAGTTTTGTGATGAGGACGGAGAGAGGAAAGGCGCTTGTCTGGCACGGCGGCGGAGAAAAGCTTGAGGGCGGCAGAAAGAGCCTGCCGGGGGCCGGCGACATTGTGAGCGTTGAGGGGCTCTTCACGGCGCTTTCGGAGAAGAAAAACTCTTTTTCAACCGACTGGAAAAGAATAAATGAGGCCCAGGGCATCGGCGGAAGGATATTCGCGAAAAAGATAGAAGTCAGGGGTCATCCGTCGGGTTTTAAAAAATTTATCGTGCGGCTGAGAACCGCCGCCGATAACGGCATAGAAAAATATTTTGGCAGTGATTCGGCCGCTTATGTGAGGGGTTTTCTGTGGGGCGAAAAGTCCGGTCTTGAGAAAGACATTATAAAAAACTTCAGAAGAGCGGGGCTCATGCATCTTTTGGCAGTAAGCGGCCTGCACATAGCTTTGTTCACTTCAATAGCCGCCGTTTTTCTTTCTTTTTTTATGAGCAGGGGAAACGCCCTGCTAATGAGTGTTCCGTTGGCTTTTTTGTACGCCCTGCTTTGCGGAGCCACGCCATCCAGCGTCAGAGCCGCGCTGATGTTTTCAATAATGGCTCTCGGCCTCAGAAGCGGCCGCCGCGGGGCGCTGGGAAGCAGCCTTTTCGCGGCGGCGCTTTTTATGCTCATCCTGAATCCGCTATGGCTTTTCACGGCGGGCTTCAGGCTCTCTTATCTTGCCGCGGCGGGGATAATTTTTATTTCGCCGCCTCTTTTCCGGATTTTCAAAAAAATAATGCCCGGCTTCATAGCCGCGCCGCTGGCTGTGGGAATAGCCTGTCAGATAATGATAATACCCGTGCTGAATGAGACTTTCTACGAATTCTCAATCATCACTCCTGTTATGAACCTTGTTGTTATACCCATAGCCGCGCTGCTTGTCTTCGCGCTGTTTTCTTTTTTCTGCACCGTCGCTGTTTCATCATGGGCGGCCGGTGTTTTTGCCTCATCCGCGACGCTGTTCGTCACGCTTATAGACAAAATACTTCGCGCGACTGTCCTCGTCCCTAACGCAATGGCCGGTTGGGGGCATCTGAGTGTTTTCACTTATGCGGCTTATTACGCGCTGATTTTTTCCTTTCTTTCAAAGCGGCTGCGGATTGTCGCCGCCGCGTTTCTGCTTTTTTTCGTCGCAATCGCCTGCCAGCTCAACAGCCGCAGGGAGTTCAGATTGTGCGTGCCGGCATTCGGTTCGGGGGACTGCTGTTTCTTCACATCCTCCGGCAAATGGTATCAGATAGGCACGGCGTCAGACATAGCGGGCAAGATGGCGGCCGAATACGATCAATTCATCAAATATCACGGCATAAAAGAAATAGAGGGATGTTTT
>PEUP01000034.1 GCA_002780705.1 Elusimicrobia bacterium CG03_land_8_20_14_0_80_50_18
TTATGGTTTCGCTGAAAAATAAGGGATGAGCAGGATAATCGTCGTTGGCGGCGGGCCGGCGGGACTGATGGCGGCCATAAGCGCCGCGGAAGCCGGCTCCGCTGTCACAGTGCTTGAGAAAATGCCATCGCCCTGCATGAAACTCGCCATCACGGGCAAAGGCCGCTGCAATCTCACAAATATCGCGGAGACACGCGACTTTCTTAAAAAATTTTCCGACTGCGGCCGTTTTGTCAGGCCGTCATTCTACAGTTTTTCCGGCAAAGACCTGATCGCTTTTTTTGAGAGAAACAATGTGCCGCTGAAAACCGAGAGGGGCGGCCGGGTTTTTCCTGTCAGTGACAGGTCTTCCGACATCATCAACGCCCTCCTGGGCCTCGCCAAAAAAAACGGCGTCAGAATCATAACGGGCGCCCCCGCCAAAAAACTTGTTCTGAAAGACGGAGCCGTCACGGGCGTGGAGATTTTATCGGGTGAAATTTATGAAGCGGAAGCTGTCATACTTTCAACGGGCGGAGCTTCTTATCCGTCAACCGGTTCAACCGGCGACGGCTATAAGATTGCCGGCGATGCGGGGCACGGCCTTACGCCTGTGCGCGCCGCTCTGGTGCCGGTGGAGACATCGGGTGACAGCGCAAAAAAACTTCAGGGTCTCGGCCTGAAGAATGTGTCGGTCAGCGTTTTTTCAGGCGGAAGAAAAAAGGCGGAGGAATTCGGCGAGATGCTCTTCACTCATTTCGGCCTTTCGGGCCCCGTTATACTGACGCTCAGCGGGCTTTTGGCCGAGAGCGTTTCGGCCGGAGAAAAAACAGAGATTTCAGTTGATTTGAAGCCGGCCCTCGACCACAAAAAACTTGACGCGCGCATTCTGAGGGATTTGCAGGCACACGGCCGGCAGAAGATGAAAACAATCCTGAAAAATCTTCTTCCAAAAAAAATGATTCCGGTCTGCCTTTCTCTCACGGGGATTCCGCCGGACAAAGAGGGAAACGGCGTCACCGCAGAAGAGAGGAAGAAACTGCGCGTGTGGCTGAAGGATTTCCGCCTGCGCGTCACCGGATGCCGCGGCCTGGATGAGGCTATAATAACGAAAGGCGGGATTCCAGCCAAAGAAATAGACCCGCAGACGATGGCCTCAAAACTCGTGAAAAATCTTTTTTTTGCCGGAGAGATAATAGACATGGACGCGGAAACAGGCGGCTACAACCTTCAGGCCGCTTTCTCCACCGGATTTGTCGCGGGCCTCGCCGCCTCAAAAGGGGATGTTCATTAACTTATTGACTTACGGTATAACGGGAAACGCGGTTTCCCTCGCCCTGAAAATATAAAAGGCGCCGGGGTTTTTAAAAGACAGCCGGGTTTACGCTAAAAAGCCAAATACGCCCTCAGAACAGGTCCGTGCCGGAGCAGGTCGAAAGTGTAGATGTAACCGAGTTCCGTGCTGTTGTCGGCTCCGCCGCCGAAAGGGGTTAATGAAGTGACCGACCATTTGTATCCGAGACCGAGACTGAATTTTCTTTCTATGCTGTATTGCAGGCCGAAACCCAGGTCCATTGCCACATATCCCACCAGCGATTTTCCGTCAACCGCTGTCCGGCCCGGATTCGCGGCCTCGGCCAGCAGAAGCGCGCCGTCGCTCACCCTCGCGTTCCCCAATCCGAACAGGGACTGCATGGACACATAAGCTCCCAGGCCTTTTGATTTCTTGTTCGATTCAGCCATCACCCTGTAGAATTCCGAGCGTTCCGCCGAATCGGGAAACAGCATAGGCGTCACAAGCGTGTCCATGCCGAAACTTACAGCGTATATTTTTGCTTCAAAATCCTTGTCGTAAACCGGATTGGCGTACACCTGTTTGGTTTTGTCGCTTTCTGTTTTCATCGTGTCTACCTGGATCGGCAGGCCGAAAGAAATATAGCTGAAACCCAGATAATCAAAGGGCGCTTTTCCTATCCAGTAAACCATGCTGACATCGCTGTATCTTTCGTCAAAGTCAATTTTATCAGCCATCCCGGCCACGGGGTCTCCCGTCCATGAGGCGCTCCCTCTCATTTTTCCCGACTGCAGTCTCAGCATAAGAGATTTGATTCCGAGATAGCCGCTGAATTTGTTGATTTTCCCGACGAAATTATCGTCCATTTCCGCGCTCAGGCCTATGTTGAGGCCGAGCTTCTCGTCCGTCATCGCGCCTTCGTATGTTGAGAAGGAGTCTGCCACGAAGTCGTATTCCAGAAAATAATTCTGGCCGAATTGCTTGTAAGTCTCGTCGCGCATCGCTTTCGGCAATAAGTTGAATTTAGGGTTCCATCGGCTGCGCGCGGTATAGTTCATCCCGCCCAGAGTCCTTATGCGCGAGCTTTGAATTTCGGCCCCGGATTGTGATGTTAAAACAACTGCTGAAAAAACAAAGAGCAGTGCCGTTTTGCAAGAAGATAGTTTTATTTTCATGCGGTAATTGTATATTTTGGCAACAGAATAAGCAATTTTACATGAGGCAACATGTAGAGAGCCCGCCGCGCCGGCGCGTTACTTTTAAATTTGCTAAAACAAACGTCATGAAAAATAAAAAAGGGGACGTAAAAAAGGGGACGTCCTTAAAAAAAGGGGACGTCCTTAATATTACGGCTCTGCTGAAACGCTTTCCGGCTGTTTGCGCGCTTATGCTCTTCGGCGGTTCGCTGAGCCCGCTGTTTTCGTGGGGTTATGACGGCCACGCCCTCATAAACAACGGGGCTATTAAAAACCTGCCTTCTGAAATGAAGTTTTTTGTCAAAAAACGGAAGGTCATCAACAAACATGTGATGGATCCCGACAGGCGCAAGGGTGACGACAGGGAAGAACCTGTCCGGCACTGGCTGGATCTGGAATATTTCGGAGCGCCGCCTTTCCGGGCTCTTTTTGAGTTTAAAAAACCGCCGCGCGAAGAGGATTACAAGATACGGAGCGGAAAACTCCCCTGGGCCATAGCGGAAACACTGGAGCAACTGACAGAGGCACTGACGGAGAATGACGGTGAGAAAATCATTCTGCTTGCCGCCGACCTTGCGCATTATGTCGGCGACGGCGCCAATCCCCTTCACACGACGGAGAATTACGACGGCCAGTGGACGGGCAACCGCGGGATACACAGCCGCTTTGAATCGGCGCTGATAAAGCGCTACGACTCGTCGGTGAAAATAGGAACATTTTCCGCCGTTTATGTTGAAGACCCGCTGAAATTCATTTTTGAATATCTCATAGAGAGTCACGGCAGGGTTGAGGCAATCCTTCAGGCGGACAGAAAATCCTGCTGGGAGCCCGGAATTTACGACAATTATTACTATGACAGGATGTGGGGCGAACTCGAGGCGCTGATTAACGACTGTTTTAGTCAGGGCTCATTTACGCTCGCCAGCCTCTTCTACACGGCCCACATTAACGCCGCCAAGAATATTACCCCCGCCGGAGACAGCGGAACAAATTGACGGATGTTGAAAGTTGAGCGGATATATGATATTTTAGGCCGATTATGAATCTCTTCTTCAACCGTCTGATCAAGCTGTCGGCCAACGGCACAAAGCCGTTCTCGTATTTTTTTCATTACCTCTTCCCGAAAAAACGCTTTACCATACCCGGTAAAGCCGCGCCCCTTGTCCGCTCCCGGCGGGAGACAAAAATACCGAAAATAATATGGCAGACGAATTACACTGACAAGGTGACTCTTCCGGTTTATCTCAATTATCTTTTCAACCGCCTTATGGCTCCGACTTACGAGCACCGTTTTATGGACACGCAGGGGCGTCTGGATTTTATCAGAGAGAACTTTCCGGATGAAATAGTCAGGAGCTATCAGAAACTCAATATAGGCGCTTCACAGGCGGATATGTGGCGACTGCTGGTTTTGAAGGCCATGGCGGCGTTTATATGGACATAGACGCGCACCTCGTGTGGCCTCTGCCTTTTATTATCAGGCCGGAGTATGATGAATTGTTTATGACCACGAGGGCCGGGCACTACACCAACTATTTTCTGGCCAGTAAAAAGGGCAATCCCCGTATTGATAAGATCATCAGTATTCTGCTTGAGCATATACATAAGGCGCGGCATAAGTCTGTTTATGACATGACGGGCCCGCCGCTGGTGAATATGGTCGTAAAGGGTCAGGATGTTCCGCGCCGCTCATACAAGCTGACCTGCGTGCAGGGAAGTTTTACCAACGAATATTTTCAATACATTGACAATCCCCAGAAGAAATGGACTCATGCCCGGCCGGAAGACCTGCTGAAAAGCGGATAGAGAAAAAGGGGACGTCCTTAATATTATGAGGAGAAAATGTAGGACGTCCCCTTTTTTGAGGAGAAAATGTAGGACGTCCCCTTTTTCTTTTTCTAAATTGGGCGGATAGCGGGTAATTTTGCTAAAATAAGCAGATGAAAATCCTTTATATTGTTTCTGATCTGGCCACAGGCGGGGCTCAGATCGCGCTGAGCCGTTTTTTGAAATTCCTTGACAGGGATAAATTCACTCCGGTTGTTATTTCACTCTCGGGCGAGGGGGAGCGGTCCGCTCAAATACGCTCGATGGGCATAGAGCTCAGGGCCTTTGAGATGAGGGGGCTATTCGCTACCTTAACGGCTTTCCGGGGCTTTCTTTCGGCCGTCAAAGAGATAAAGCCGGATGTTATCCACGGCTGGATGTATCACGGTAACGCCGCCGCTCTCTTCGCCGCGGCTGTCTGCCCGGGGACGGCTCTGGTCTGGTCCATAAGATGCAGCGATTTTGATCTCTCAAAATACGGGATGATGACGAAACTGGCTTTTTTCATAAACAGAAAATTCTCATCAATGCCGCTGAAAATAATCTACAACTCAAACGCCGGAAAGAAATACCATGAGGAGAAAGGCTTCAGCCCCGATGCTTCTGTCGTCATACAAAACGGCATTGACAGGGATTATTTCAGGCCCGCGCCGGAAAAAAAGAATGAATATCGCGCGAAATACGGCATCGCCCCCGGCGTGAAACTGATAGGCATGGCTTCCAGATACGACCCCATGAAGGATTTTGACACGCTTTTCGCCGCTTTCGCTTCCGTCAGGGCCGTTGAGCCGGCCGCGCGGCTTATTCTCTGCGGAAAGGATATTACATCGGATAACAGGGCTCTTTCGGCAATGGCCGTGAAATACGGCCTCGCGGGCGGCCTCGCCCTCGCCGGTCACATCAGGGATATGAGAGAATTTTATCCCATGCTGGATCTTTTTGTCTTATCGTCAAGGAGTGAGGGCTTCCCCAATGTGCTGGCCGAAGCCGCCGCCTCGGCCGTGCCGGCCATATCGCTATCCTGCGGCGACGCGGCGGATATTGTGGGCACTGAAAACATTGTGCCCCAGGGAGATTCCGCGGCCCTGGCGAAAAAAATGCTGGAAACATTGGCAAAAAGTGTTGAGGAAAGGGTTATCGCAGCCACCAAAAATGCCGGCCGTATCTGTGAAAAATTTGACGCTAAAGCGGCATCCGAAGGGTTTGAGAGAATTTACAATCTGATAGGAAAATGCCTTCATTGAAAGATTTTGTCAGGATTTCTTCATAAACAACATGAGTCATTTTAAGCCGGGCCACAAGCCTGTCATTATCCTTGCTTCCAAGTCGCCGAGACGCTGTGCACTGCTGAAAAAGGCGGGACTGGAATTCTCTGTCATTCCCAGCGCTTACGATGAGGAAACGGGCCTTGATATGGAGCCCGGAAAGCTGGCGGAACATCTTGCTCTCAAAAAAGCGGAGGATATCGCCTCCTACAACACGGCCGCGCTTGCCATAGGGGCGGACACCATTGTTGTCGTTGACGGAAGGGTTCTGGGGCAGCCCCGGAACCACGAATCCGCGCGTCAAATGCTTGAAAAGCTCAGCGGGCGGGCTCACAGCGTGATAAGCGCCTATGCGCTGGTGTGCCCCGAGAAGGGCATAAAAAAAGTGCGCTCGGCAGCGACAAAAGTTTATTTCCGTGAACTTTCTGCCAGTGAAATAGACGCCTACATAAAAAGCGGAGAGCCGATGGACAAGGCGGGCGCTTATGCGATACAGGGCGGCGCAGCCTCATTCGTTGAAAAAATAGACGGGGATTACTATAATGTGGTCGGCCTGCCGGTGGGCGAAGTGATGAGAGATCTGAAAGAGATGGGTTACTGAGGGTGAGTGATGAAGACGATAATTTATTATTTTTCCGGCACGGGTAATTCTCTCAAAACAGCCTGCGACCTGGCCCTGCAGTTGGCGGACACTGAGTTTTTCACTGACCGGACGGAGGTTTTTCCCATGGCGAGGGCGGGAGAAGCGGATGTTTCCGCCGACAGGATAGGCATGGTCTTTCCCGTTTATATGTCCGGGCCGCCTCTGATTGTTTCCGGCTTTGTTAAAAAACTCGCCGCCGCCGAAGGATGGCTGAACGAAACGGGCAAATATATTTTTGCCGTCGCCACGCACGGCGGAAACCCCGGCGGCGCGCTCAAAATGCTCTATAACGACATGCGCAAAAACGGCCTTTCTCTGGATGCCGCTTTTAATGTCGCCATGCCGGGAAACTACACGCCCCTTTACGGAGCGCTCTCCGGAGAAAAACAGAACGCGCTGTTCGTCAGGGCGGATGAAAAACTGCGGGAAATATCCGCGCGCGTCCTCTCGGGTGAAAGGGGATATTTTGAATTCTCAAATTTTTTCGTCAACGCCGTCTCGTCTTTCTTTTACGGCCTGATGTCGCCCAGAATACCGGGAATGGACAAGAAATTTTTCGCGGACGGGCGCTGCGATTCCTGCGGGATCTGCGCGAAAGTCTGTCCGGTTGACAACATAAAGATGCTCAAAGGCAAGCCCTCCTGGAATCACAAATGCCAGCAGTGCATGGCCTGTCTTCACTGGTGCCCGAAGGAAGCCATCCAGTACGGAAAGATGACAAGGGGCAGGAGGCGTTATCATCATCCCCTCATAAAGCTGAACGAGATAATACAGAAATGAACAGCGAGGAGAAAACAAAGCTCGGCCTCGCGGAAGGCTGGATGTCAATAGGACTCAATGCCTTGCTCTTCGGCGCGAAATACGCCGCCGGCGTCAGCTCCGCATCGGCCGCCATCAAAACCGACGCGTGGCACACACTTTCGGACTCGGTCACATCCGCCATAGTCGTGTTCAGCTTCTGGTTCGCCGCTCACAAGGCCGACAGGAAACATCCTTTCGGCCACGGCGGGGCGGAGTCAATAGGGGCGGTGATAATAGCGACGCTCCTTGCGGTGGTTGCCTTCGGCTGTCTCAAAGAATCTTTTGTGAAGATCACTTCCGGCTCACATCCCGATTATCCCCTCTGGGCGATATGGATAGTCGGTCTATCCATAATCGTAAAAGAAGCCATGGCGCGATTCGCTTTCTGGGCGGGAGATAAAACCGGCAGCGCGGCGCTGCGCGCCGACGGCTGGCATCACAGGAGTGACGCGGTCACATCCGCGCTGGTTCTGCTCAGCATCCTCATCTGCGGAACATTCGCCCTTATTGACGGACTCGTGGGTATAGCGATAGCGCTATTTATATTTCACGCCGCCTACGCGATCATCAAAGATGTGTCCGGCTCCATTCTGGGGGCTGCTCCGTCAAATGAGATAAAAGACAGAATAACGGCCGTGGTGAAAGCTCAAAGCGGCGAGAGCGCCGGCATTCATCATCTGCACATACACCGTTACGGGGATCACATAGAGGCGACTTTCCATATGCGTTTTGCTCCGGGGATAAGCCTGGCCGAGGCGCACGAGAGGGCGACCGGAATAGAAAACGCCGTCAGGGACGAACTGGGCATAGAACCGACGATACACATAGAGCCCCAAATGGAAAGTGAGGGTCGCGCGCGATGAAACCTTTAGAGCGGAGGTCTAAAAAGGCGCTGTTGAAAATTATCAAAGGTTTTGAGGGTTTTCCCGACGGCAATCCCAATCCCGTCTTCAGAATATCCGCGGACAGGGTAATTTTATACTGCAAGGCGTTTTCGCCAAAATAAATTTCAATAAAGCATAGTCTGTCCGC
>PEUP01000088.1:0-8005 GCA_002780705.1 Elusimicrobia bacterium CG03_land_8_20_14_0_80_50_18
CGAAGAGGGGACACTGGATATGATAGCGGAGATGAACGATGAGAAGCACGCCTGCGTGCTTGAGCAGATTAAGGCCTCGCTCGGCAGGGTTATGAAGAGGGATGATGTTAGTGAGGAAATTAAAACAGCAGCTTCAGAAATACTGCAGGTGTTCAAACATTGAATTTGATTTCTATTATATCGCCGTCTTCTATGATGTGATCCTTTTCCACGGTTTTGACAAGGCCTTTCTCTTTGGCTCCGTGCATATTAAAAACGCTCATCATGTCGTTGAAGGTCACAACATCTGCGCGTATGAAACCGCGCGCAAGGTCGCTGTGTATTTTTCCAGCGCATTCAACGGCGCTTGAATTTTTTTCCGCGGGCCACGCTTTGCATTCATCCTGGCCCGCTGTGTAGAAAAACATAATGCCGGCCTTTTTCAAGGCGCGTCCTATCAGCTCGTCAGTGGATATATCCCCGTCAATGATAATTGTGGGTTTAAAAGTAAGAGGTGAGAGGGCTTTTAAAACTGATTTTTCAGCTTCGCTGAAATCTATGTCGCAGAGCGCTTTTTCTTCTTCCATCGCGCGGATGCATTTCTCTGCGAGTTTTTTCTCATCCTGATTTTCGCTCCTCTCCAGGCGCCCCTCCATTTTTTCAATGTCAGGTATCAGCAGGTCAAGGATATTGTCTTTCCTCACCGCTACCGCATCCGCCTGTTCGGGATCGTCCGTTATGAATTCCGCGAAAAACGGCGCGATCTTTTTAGGTTTGAATTTCTCGCTGAGCTTTATCAGCCGTTCGTCGTTGTATTTCACCTTGCCCGCGTCAAAATCCAAACCGCTCAAATATATTTTCATAGGGACGATTGTAGCAAATTATATGAGCAATGCTAATATACGGCCTTTGCCTTGAGTATGAGAAGACGGCGGTTTTTTGTAGAATCAGGCGATATGATAAAAATTGGCGATAAAGTTTTTAACACGAGGGTTTTTCTGGCGCCGCTGGCGGGCTGTTCCGATCTGCCTTTCAGGCTGATATGCAGGGAACAGGGCTTGCAAATGGCTTTTTTTGAGATGCTCTCCTCCGACGCTCTCGTCAGGAAAAGGAAAAAAACGCTGAGCATGCTTAAAAGCGTCCCCGGCGACAGGCCGGTGGCAGGACAGCTTCTCGGCTCCGACCCTCATCTCATGCTTGATGCCGCGATGAAGATGAAAGAGCGCGCTGAGGTGGAGTTCATAGACATAAACGCCGCCTGTCCTGTGCGAAAGGTTGTTAATAACGGTCAGGGCGCGGCGCTGTTCAAAACGCCGGAGAAACTTTTTTCTATAATAAAAATCCTTGCGCTGAAAGCGGGTATTCCCGTTACTGTGAAGCTCAGGACGGGTTTTGACAAAAGCGACACAAAAGCCCTTGTGAATATGGTGATGGGCTGTGAGGACGCGGGGCTGTCAGCCGTATTTCTGCACGGCCGCACGCGTGCTCAGATGTACGGGGGCGGTGTGGATTATAGCGCTATAAAAACGGCGAAAGAAAATCTGAACATACCCCTGTTCGCTTCCGGCAATATCCTGTCCGCGACGCTGGCGAAGAAGATGTTTGATGAGACCGGCTGCGACGGTATCATCGTCGCGCGCGGGGCGATGGGAAACCCCTGGATATTCAAAGATATCAACGGTTTTTTGAAAAACGGGAAGCTCTCCCCATCCCCTGATAAAAAGCAGCGTATAGCGGTGCTGAAAAGGCATCTGTCGTATATCAGAAAATATTCAGAACTGCCGCCTTCAACCGTGATAGGGCTGATGAGAAAAGCGGCGCTGTGGTATCTGAAAGATTTCGCCGGCGCTTCTTCCGCCCGCGGAAAGGTCACGCCCGCTCAAAGTTACGAAGAGCTCCTCACGCTGCTGGATAAATTATAATTTACCGGCACACTATAAGCTTTTGGATTTCAAATATTCTCTGACTTTTTTCTCAAGAAATTTTTTTACGCGCTCCCATGAAATTTTCGCGGTCATATCGGGCATTTTTTCAGCTTCGGAGTTTTCAAAATAAGTGAGGCTTTTCAGAGCCTGAATTCTGAAATTTTTTGTGTCGGGGAATTTTTTCTCCGCCATAAGGAATAATTTTTCAAGAGGGAATTCCTCCAAAAGAAAATAAAGGTCTATTAAATCTTTTTTCCCGCCTCGGGAAATAGCGGCGGCCAGTTTCATCAGAGCGATGTCCTCCAGCGAAGCAAGGTTTAGTTTGTTTATAAGCGCCGGTCTGCGCAGCAGCTGATAGGGGTAGTAGAAGAAACTGAGCTGAATATTTTTAATTGTCAGATCCAATGTATTTTCTTCATCGGTGATTATTGTAAAAGAGAAGATTTTGTTTATTTGGTTTTTTATTTTCTCTCTTTCACGGTAATTCAGAGAATTCGCCGGTGAAAAAAAATCAAAATCCAGCGAAATTCTGTGATTGATTAGCAGCGCCAGAGCTGTTCCGCCCGCCAGATAAAAATCCCGGCAGAAGGGCAGCGAGACAAGGGAAGTTAAAACATCCCGCCTTTTTGTGCCAAGAATATTAAAATGAATTTCTTTTTTCAAAATTTCCAGAGAGTGTTTTTTCGTTTTTCTTTTAAAATGCCGTCTTTGTTTTTTATCCGGAAGATTGTCAGATAAAAATTCAGGCTTTTCAAAGAAAGTTTTTTAACGCCGTAATCGGTCACAAATTTCTTAATCCATGGCTTGCCGTAAAGGTTTATAATTTTTCTGATTTGACCGAAATCTCCTTTTTCAAGGATTCGTTCTGTGATTATAAACTTATCTTTTCGCAGATTCAGGCGTTCAATGGCGTATTCGGGAAATAAAGACTGCTCTTTTATCTTCATAGTGTATTCTAGCAAATTTCAGTTAAAGCCGAAAGCGTATTCATGATGAATTTATGCAAAATTTTGATATACCGAAATTAGGAGGAAATTATGAGAAAATTATTTATTGTAATCGCTCGGCTTATAGGTTTGCAGCAATTGTGCGCAGTAATCCTGTTGGTCCCTCTAACATTTTCCCAAGTCTTAATAGCCGGTCATTTCTCGGACGCAATGAAAGATTCTTTGCACCTTGTTGTGGTATTATTGGGGTCGCCGGTGTTGTCACTCGTTATGTGCTGGTTGCTGATTATAAAAACTGAATGGCTGGCCGATAAGTTTAATATCAACGAGAATGATAATTTGCCTTTTTTTGATAATGACGGTGTTTTGAAAATAGGGAGCAAACTTATGGGGATATATATTGCTATTTTAGCAATTCCCGGATTAGCAGGCAATTTCCGTTTGTATAATGTTGGGTCTATTCTGGCCTTCTTACTATGATTAGCAATAGGTTTTTTTCTTATCAGCAAAACTGAGAAAATCATTGAATATCTTGCCGTTTATAATGGCCCGGGTAAATAAATGTTATCAAGTGAGATAGATGTATTGTTGAACAGAAGTCTTTCACAGCAAATAAAGGAGAATTTAAGGCTTGCTCTTGCCGCTACGCAAAATCCCGATCTGCCGCTCCGGTTCATAAGAGATATATTGGAGGCGAAAGCAGAGAAAGAATCCGGCGCGGCAACGGGCCGGCGTCCCCGTTACACTTACAGCGCCTGATTATTCCGCGAGTTTTTTGTAATGGGCGTAGCGTTTCAGCATCGCTTTTTCGGCCTTGGCGAAAAGCTCTTCGGCTCTGTCGGGGAAAAGCTTTTTAACGGAACTGAATCTCACCTCGCTCTGTATGAATTCCTGGAATTTGCCGTTCGGTTCTTTTGATTCCAGCTTGAAGGGATTCTTGCCCTCGTCATCAAGCGCGGGATTAAAGCGGTAGAGCGGCCAGTAGCCGCATTCAACGGCCAGCTTTTCTTCCTCAACGGATTTTGACATATCAAGGCCGTGATTGATGCAGGGCGAGTAGCAGATTATCAGAGCCGGGCCGTCGTAGGCCTCAGCTTCGCTTATGGCGTTGAGGAACTGCTGTTTGTTGGCCCCCAGAGAACAGCTCGCGACATAGACATAGCCGTATGACATGGCAATCAGGCCGAGGTCTTTTTTCTTTATCTCCTTTCCCGAGATGGCGAATTTCGCGGATGCGCCCAGCTGCGTGGCCTTTGACGACTGCCCGCCCGTGTTTGAATATACTTCGGTGTCAAGCACAAGGACATTGATGTTCTTTTTTGAGGCGAGGACATGGTCCAGGCCGCCGTACCCTATGTCGTATGCCCAGCCGTCGCCGCCTATGCACCAGACACTTTTATCCACGAAATAATCCTGCAGCTCTATCGCTTTTCTTATGAGCTTTTTATCGCCGTCACAGGCCCTTTCCAGCGCGTCTTTGAGTATGGTTTTTGAAGCCGTTGCCGCCGCTTTGGCCTCGGCATCAACATTTTTCCAGAGTTCCACATTCTTTTTAAGGGCCTGAGTCAGTTCCGGAGAGATGTTCTTCTCAATGAGCTTTGTGACATTTGAAAGCAGCTGCTGCCTGTTGGCCTCCACTGCCAGCTTCATTCCGAAACTGTATTCCGCGTTATCCTCAAAGAGTGAGTTCGCCCAGCAGGGGCCCGCGCCATCCTTTGTCTGACAATAGGGTATCGTCGGGAAAGTCCCGCCGTATATTGACGAACAGCCGGTGGCGTTGGCTATTATCATTCTTTTTCCGAAAAGCTGAGTAACGTTTTTGATATACGCCGATTCGCCGCATCCGGCGCAGGCGCCGGGGAATTCAAAGAGCGGTCTCCGGAACTGGCTGCCTTTTACGCTTGTCTCTTTTACTCCGTCCGTCACATCGTCCGGAAGATTATCAAAAAATTCCGTCTTCGCCGAGGACCCCGCCGCGCGCTCCTCCTCAATGGGGCGGAACTCCAGAGCCTGAACGGGGCAGGTGTTGACGCAGTTGCCGCATCCGGTGCAGTCTTCGGCATAAATCTGAAGACGGTATTGCAAATTCCTGTCATTTTTTGTTTTGGACTCAACGGTCTTAAAGCCCGCTGGCGCGTTCTTGAGCTCTTCGGGGGCAATCTGCTTGGCCCTCACAGCGGAATGCGGGCATATGAAGGCGCACTGATTGCACTGTATGCATTTGTCGCTGAGCCAGCGCGGCACCATAGGGGCAACGCCTCTTTTCTCAAGACGAGTTGTGGCCGTCGGCGCCGAGCCGTCATTTGTCATCAATGACACAGGTATATCGTTGCCTTTAAGACGCATAATCGTCTCAATAATGTTTTTTTCAAAACTGCTTGCGTTGTCCGGCATAAGTTTTTTATTTTGCGCGCTGCCGGCCGATGAGGGTATATCCAGTTTGACAAGCGCCTCGGCTGTTTTGTCAACGGCCGCCCAGTTCATAGTCACCACTTTATCGCCTTTAAGTCCGTATGTTTTTTTTATGGCTTTTTTCAGAAGCTCTATTGCCTGTTTTTCAGGCAGCACGCCGGATATCTTAAAAAAAGCGGCAAGCATCACCGTGTTTATGCGCAGTCCCAGGCCGACTTCTTCCGCTATTTTCAGGGCGTCAATCGCATAGAGTTTGATATCGTTTTCACGGAGCGTTTTCTGCATCTTTTCCGTGAGTGAAGCGAAAACCTCTCCGCTTTTTTCGGGGGAATTTACAAGAAAGATGCCGTCCTTCTTTATGCCGTCCAGAATGTCATAGCGACCTATATATTCGGGTTTGTGCAGAGCCACGAAGTCAAACTCTATGGGAAGATAGGGAGCGCGTATTTTCTCTTTGCCGAATCTGAGGTAGGATATTGTTATTCCGCCCGATTTTTTAGAGTCGTAAACAAAATATCCCTGAGCGTTCATATCCGTGTTGTCGCCTATTATCTTGATCGCGTTTTTGCAGGCCCCGACGGTGCCATCTGAACCGTAACCCCAGAATTTGCATTTTATGGTGCTTGAGGGCTCGGCTATTATGTTCTCTTCAACGGGAATGGAAAGGTTCGTCACATCGTCCCTGATTCCCACCGTGAATCCGTGATGTCCATTTTTATCCAAATGGTCATAGACAGCCTTCACCATTCCCGGCGTGAATTCTTTTGAAGAGAGCCCGTAGCGGCCCCCGATGATTTTTATGTCCCGTCCGCAGAGAGCGGCAACGCTGTCCAGATAAAGCGGTTCGCCTATTGCGCCCGGTTCCTTGGTCCTGTCCAGAACAGCTATTTTTTTGACTGATTTGGGGATGGCTTCCGTAAAATCTCTGACGGAGAAGGGCCTGTAGAGGTGCACCTTCAGGGCGCCGGCTTTTTCTCCGCGCTTGTTCAGGTATTCCACGGTCTCTTCTATGGTGTCGCAGCCCGAGCCCATGGCTATGATTATCTTGTCGGCGTCGGGAGCTCCGCTGTATTCAAACAATTTGTACTCTCTGCCGATTTTCTTTCCGACTTTGTCCATGCATTTTTTAACGATACCGGGAACTGCGTTGTAGTAAGAGTTGGCGGTCTCGCGGCCCTGGAAATAGACATCCGGATTTTCAGCGCCCACCTTGGCGTAGGGGCGATCGGGGGTCAGGCATCTTGCGCGGAATTTCTCAATAAACTTCATGTCCAGCATTGCAGCCATCGTTTCATAAGGTATCAGCTCCGCCTTCTGTATTTCGTTGGATGTTCTGAAGCCGTCAAAGAAATGCAGGAAGGGAATGCTTGCTTCAAGAGCGGCGAGGTGGCAGACAATTGCAAGGTCCATCACTTCCTGTACCGATGATGACGCGAGCATCGCGAATCCGGTGTTTCTCGCTGACATCACATCGGAATGGTCTCCGAATATTGACAGAGATTGGCAGGCGAGGGATCTGGCTGACACATGGAAAACCGCGGGTAGCAGTTCTCCCGCTATTTTGTGCATATTCGGAAGCATCAGCATGAGGCCCTGGGACGCGGTGAAGGTTGTCGTCAGAGCCCCCGCGGAAAGAGAACCGTGCACGGCGCCCGCGGCTCCGCCCTCGGACTGCATCTCTATGACATTCAGTTTTTCTCCGAAAATATTTTTTCGGCCCTGCGCCGACCATTGCTCAGCCAGTTCGCCCATGGTGGTGCTGGGAGTGATGGGATATATGGCCGCCACCTCGCTGAAAGCGTAGGCCGCGTGGGCTGCCGCCGTGTTGCCGTCAATAGCCTGCATGTTTTTTTTGATTTCACTCATTATGCCCCCCGGATTTTGTCAGTTCGCCAATCATAAGCTCCAGCCGGAATCTTATATAATTTGCAGGAAAAAAGCAAATAGCGGGAGGGTACCTCGGAGGGAACGGTAGATACATCATAACCCCTTTTAGAAGAAACAGCAGCACTTTTTTTAAGTAACGAACAAAGATCAACAGAAGGGATCATAGCAATGCTGATAGGTAAATCCGGTCGTTTTTCACGAGCGAGTTGCCATGGGGTTTTATTTTCCTTGTAAGAGTTAGTACGAACCAGATTAAAAAAGAGCTGGTTAGGAATAAGCTTTGTCCATAAAATTCTGGCGACTTAAAAAATGTTCAATCTCATAAAATTCAATTTCTACAAGATTGTGGACGGTTTCAACGTCGGCCTGCATTTCTTGCCGTATACTGCACTTTAAAGAGATTTTTTTGCTTCATTTGTATCCAGTATTCAGGGATGTCATATAAAACCTTAGTGTCCTCGTTACAAGTTGCTCGCGAGATTCTTCTTCCTCTTCTTCTCCAAAACAAACCAATCTAACAAACCTATATGTTCCCTTTGGGGGGTCACGATGTCCCTTCCTATTTCCATTCGTCAATCCCGTTCGGCTTGTATTAAAGAGAAATTTTTTTTAGAATCACAAGAAATAATAGACAGGGAATAAGAGGGGATTGAAAAGAATTAGAACCGTCCCCTTTCTTAGAGAAGAAAAAATGGAATTAGCTGAAAGAATCAACCGGCTCGGGACTGAAACGGCTTTTGCGGTGTCTGAGGAAGCGGCGAAATTTGCCGCGGCGGGAAACAGGGTTTATCCTTTTCATCTCGGCGATATAAATCTTCCCACGCCGGAGAATATTGTGAACGCCGCCTTTAAGGC
>PEUP01000088.1:8068-8807 GCA_002780705.1 Elusimicrobia bacterium CG03_land_8_20_14_0_80_50_18
CGCCGAAGATATTAACGCCTCCCACGGGACGGATTACACTTTTGAAAACGTTGTTATCCAGCCCGGCGGAAAACCCGTAATCGCAAAATTTATTATGGCTCTTATGAATCCGGGAGACGAGGTTCTTTATCCCAATCCCGGTTATCCGATTTATGAATCGCAGATAAATTTTCACGGCGGCGTGCCGGTGCCGTATTCATACAGGGCCGGAAAAGACGGCTTTATCCTTGACCTTGACATGCTTGAAAAGTCCATAACAAAAAAAACCAAACTGCTTATATTCAACGATTTCCAGAATCCGATGGCCGCCGAGGCATCCGAAGACGAACTTGAAAGAATAGCGGAAATAGTGAAAGAAAATGATTTGTATGTTCTCTGCGATGAGGCATATTTTGATATGCGTTATTCCGGAAAATCTTCTTCTCTCGCGACTCTTCCGGGGATGAGCGAAAGGTGCGTGCTGCTTTACACTTTTTCAAAAAAATTCGCGATGACCGGCTGGCGTCTCGGAGCGGCAATTGCGCCGAAAGAGATTGCCGTTGTATTCGGGAAACTCAATACAAACGATGAGTCCTGTCCGAACCACTTCATACAGTACGGCGCTCTCGCCGGCCTTAAAGAAGACCAGAGCGGCGTAAAAAAAATTCTTAAAGTTCTGAAAGAAAGACGCGACGCCGCCGCCGGAATTCTGAACTCCATCAAAGGCATAAAATGCTTTGTTCCCGAAACGACTTTTTAT
>PEUP01000021.1 GCA_002780705.1 Elusimicrobia bacterium CG03_land_8_20_14_0_80_50_18
GCCGCTAAATAAAAAATCGGCCTGAGGTTTGGAAAAATGTTTAATAAGGGATATTTTTGAATGTTTGAGTTAAATCCCTGTTAAGTGCGGCCTCAAATTTTTTCAGCCAGCGCAGAATATAGGATTTATCGGTCCGTCGCGGTTTTAGGTTTATGGTTCCGCGTAGGGAATTTTGAGTTTTTTTTTAATTGGCAGCATAAGCAAAAAATTCCTCAGGAAATACGAATCCTGTTTGAATAATTCTCCAATTCGTGATACAATTAAGTCAGAGGTAAATAAATTATGAAATACAAAGTTATTGTTCGTTCCGGTGAAATTTCCGGTTATGTTGTTGAGTGTCCCGCTGTTCCCGGCTGCGTTTCTCAGGGAAAAACTATTAAAGAAGCTCTTGAAAACATACAAGATGCGATTAAGGGATGTCTTGAAGTGTTGAATAAAAGAGCGGAAAAGAAGGTAAACACATCCACAAAAGTAAGACTTATGGCAGTTACTGTCTGATATGTCCAAACTTCCGCGTGATATTTCCGGATGGCAGGCGGTAAGGGCATTTCGTAAAGCCGGTTGGATTGTAAGTAGAACCGGCTCGCACACTATTTTGGAAAAAGAAGGTATGAGAGCGGTGCTATCCGTGCCGAACCACAAAGTTTTGGATCCGGGGACATTAAGAACGCTTATCAGATATTCAGGATTAACGATTGATGATTTTATCAATCTTCTTTGAAAAGCAGCGCGAGGATTTAATCTTCCGCCGTCGGACTCCTGCCATCATCAATCAATCGTCCTCTTCAGGCGGACTCAATCATTCACAAATGTGGGACACTGCTTAAATTTTGCGAATCCGCTGAAATTATTTATACTTAGCCGTATGAAAAAGCTCATTAAAGTCGGCAATGTCAGCATGGGCGGGGGAAAGCCCGTCGTCGTGCAGGGCATGGTCAAAACTCCGCCCTCGGATAAAAAGACGGCCGCATGGATAAATTCCATGGCTGATGCCGGCTGCCGTCTCGTGCGTGTGGCCGTGCCAAACGCCTTTGAGGCCTCACATCTCGGCGAACTCCGGAAAAAAGTGAAAGTGCCGCTTGTCGCCGACATTCATTTTGACTGGAAGCTCGCCGTCACCGCCGCGGCCTCGGGAATAGACAAAATCAGGATAAACCCGTCAAACATCGGCTCCGCCGCTAAAGTCAGGGAAGTGGCAGCCGTCTGCCGTGAAAGAGGCATTCCCATAAGGGTGGGCGCCAACAGCGGTTCCGTCAAAAGCCTGAACAAGGGCGATTCCCCGAAGGTGAAAGCCCGCAAGCTCGCCTCGGCCGTGAAAAAGGAAGTGTCCGTTCTTGAAAAAGCCGGTTTCTACAACATCGTCGTGTCCGCCAAGGCCGAAGATGTGGAAACGACGGTTGAGGTCAACCGCATTCTGGACAAGCTGGCGTATCCGCTCCATATGGGTGTGACGGCAACCGGCCCCAGAAGCTCCGGCATCATCAAAAGCGCCATGGCCCTGGGCACACTTTTGAGGGAGGGGATAGGCGACACCATCAGGGTCTCTCTGCTTTCCGACCCCGTTGAAGAAGTTAAAGTGGCGTATTCAATTTTATCCGATATAGGCTTGATTAAAAGGAAAATCAACTTCATAGCTTGCCCGACCTGCGGGAGATGCGCTGTCAATCTGAGAGCCATTCTGGACGAAATCATGAAGGCCTTTCCGGACGCGGACACGCCCGCCGCAAAGACGCTCAATGTGGCCGTCATGGGCTGTGAGGTGAACGGCCCGGGCGAGGCCAGGAATGCCGATCTGGGAATTGCTTTCGCCGGAGCCAAGGCCGTTTATTTTGAAAAAGGCAGGATTATACAGACGCTGGCACGCTCGGGGGCTCTGCCCTTCATTAAAGCTAAAATTAAAAGCGGCATCAGCTAATGGAACTGTTAGCGCCGGTGGGGTCTAAGGAAGCGCTGGTTGCCGCCGCCAGAGCCGGCGCCGACGCCGTGTATATAGGCGCTCCCGGATTCAACGCGAGGTTGTCAGCGAAGAACATCACTTTCTACGATATGGCGGTGCTCATAGATTACGCTCACGAGAAGGGGCTCAAAGTGTACGCGGCGATGAACACGCTTATCAAGCACGCCGAAATACACAGCGCCGTTAAACTCATATCGGGGATAAACAGGCTCGGCGCGGACGCTTTTATAATACAGGATCTGGGCCTTGCGGAGATCATCTCCAAACATTTTGAGAACATAGAGATGCACGCCAGCACACAGCTGGCCGTTCACAACAGGATGGGTGTTGACATCCTCGCGGAGGCGGGTTTCAGGCGCGTCATACTCGCAAGAGAGCTCTCATATCCCGAACTGAAGCTCATCGCCAAAGGCGCCCCCGCGGAGCTTGAGATATTCTGCCACGGCGCTCTTTGCTTCTCTCTCTCGGGGCAATGCCTTTTTTCAAGTTTTATAGGCGGACACAGCGGAAACAGGGGGCTCTGCACACAGCCCTGCCGGAGGCTCTGGCTTCAGGGAAAGAGGAAGGGTTATCTCTTATCTCCGCGCGACCTTCAGCTGGCGGAGGAGCTGAAGGAATTGAAAAAAATAAAGATAACCTCTCTAAAAATAGAGGGCCGCATGAGGAGCGCCGAGTATGTTTACAGGACGGTGAAGGCCTATCGTCTGCTGACAGACGCCTCCGATGCGGATTTTCCCGAAGCTCTCGCTGAGGCGCGCGCCGCGCTCTCGTCGGATTACGCCCGTGAAAAAACGGCCTGCCTTTTTTCGGGCCGCGACGACAAGATATTTGAGCCGGAAAGGACGCAGTGCCTCGGAAACCGTCTGGGCGAAGTCGCGGAAAGCTCCGCTGACAGCGTCGTGATAACGCTTTCTGACGGCGTTGACGGAATAATGAAGGGCGACAGGCTACGTTTATCCAGCCCCTCCGGCGACATCACGAGAGCATTTAAGGTGAAGGATTTCAGCGCCGACGGCAAGAGACGCACTTTTCCGCTGGAAAACGCGGATGATTTTAAAAAGGGCGATCCCGTTTTCATAACCGCGTCCCCGGCCTCGGATCAGAAAGATATGGAGAAAGAAGTTGATGAGATGTACAAAAATTACAATCTGAAAAACAAAGGTAAGGCCGTCCGCGCTTATCAGGTGCGGCAGGATTACACTTCGCTCATCTCCAATAAATGGAACAGCGGAAAGAAAGCGGAAGCCGCCGAGGACAGGCTGTGGCTGAGATTTTCGGATATCAAATGGCCGGATTCGTTCACCGGAACGGCCCGCCATATTTTTGCCCTGAACAGGGACAACATACACAAGTCATTCGCCGTGACGGAGCGCCTCGGCGCGGACACGGTGATGGAGCTCCCGCCGTTTATAGCCCAGAGGGAAACGGATCTGTTCAGAGGCCATATTGAAAAAATGCTCAATGCCGGCGTGAAGAACTGGACGCTTAACAACATCGCGCATCTGGGTTTTTTCAGGGACAAAGGATGCTCTCTTTCCGCGGGTCAGTTTCTTTACGCGTGGAACGCTTACGCGGCGGCTTTTCTCGATGACAGAGGCGTCACTTCTTTCAATGTCTCATGGGAAGACGATTTCCTGAATATCAGGGATTTGACCGGGCCTGTGGACGCCTCGCGCCTGATGATATATCTCTACGGCCATCCGCCGGCGGCGCGGTCGAGAATACTCACGAACTCTTACATAGGAGGTGATGTCATACAAGAAAATGACAAGGGAGACAAAAAGGCAAAGGACGAGAACGCTTTTTATCCGGTCGCCGAAGCCAAACTCACTCTGCTGATAGCGGAAAAGCCCGTCTGTCTGTTCTCATCAAGGCGGAAACTGCGGGCGCTCGGCATAAGCAATTTTGGCATTGACCTCAGTTATATGCCGCCCGGCAGAAAAGAGCTGAAGGACATTCTTGATTCGTACGATTCCGGCGAGAGTATCCCCAGTTCGGTGAGATTTAATTTCAAGCGCGGCGTCAAATAATCGGATATCCCCGGAAAGAACTTTCTCGCAGGGGATGGTGACAGGGACGCGAATGGGGACGTGCATTGCGAATCCGCGCCTGACTTAATACTTTCCAAGCGCGAAAGCTTGAATTATGCTATACTGAGAAAAGTAACAGTTGACTGAAAATTTCAACAAAAGGAAAATTTATGCAATTCAAAGATTTTGATTTGGATCCCCGTCTTAACGAGGGGATCAGGCGTTCGGGTTATGATGAGCCCACGCCCGTTCAGGAAAAAGTCATCGCTCCGGCGATGGAGGGGCGCGACATCATAGGCAGCGCTCAGACAGGCACGGGAAAAACGGCGGCTTTCGTTCTGCCTATTTTGCACAGGCTTCTGAAGGAAAAGCGTTCCCATGTGAGCGCGCTCATTGTCACCCCGACACGGGAGCTCGCGGAACAGATAAACGATAACATTGACATCCTCAAATCCGGCACGGGCATACGAAGCGCCACCGTTTACGGCGGCGTGGGAGCCAATCCGCAGATAAAAGCCCTGCGGGACGGCGTGGATATAATCGTGGCGTGCCCGGGACGGCTGCTGGATCTGATAAACCAGGGCTATGTGAAACTGGATAAGGTGGAAACGCTTGTGCTGGATGAGGCCGACCGCATGCTTGACATGGGTTTTCTGCCCGACATAAAACGCATCATCACATATCTGCCTGTGAAAAGGCAGACGATGCTCTTCTCGGCGACATTCGCCCCTGAGATAGAGGCGCTGGCGAAAAATGTCCTCCACAATCCCAAACGCATCGCCATAGGCCTCAGCGGCCCGGCTCACACCGTATCGCACGCATTATACCCCGTGCCCCAGCACATCAAGAGCAAATTGTTATTGAAGCTGCTTGAACACACGGCCACGAATTCTGTCCTCATATTCATGCGCACGAAATACCGCGCAAAAAGCCTCGCTAAGAAAATAGCCGCGAACGGCTATACCGTCACCAGCCTCCACAGCAACAGGACTCAGGGGCAGAGACAGGCGGCGCTCAAGGGCTTTAAGGACGGGACATATCACATAATGGTCGCCACCGATATCGCGGCGCGCGGGCTGGATGTGGAGAACATATCCCATGTGATCAATTTTGATATGCCGGGGACGGCTGATGATTATATTCACCGCATAGGGCGCACGGGCAGGGCGAAACGCTCGGGAGACGCCTTCACCTTCATCACGCCCGACGACGAAGACCTGATAAGGAAACTGGAAAAGATAATGGGCCAAAGGATAGCGCGCAAAACAATTGAAGATCTGGATTATAACGCCCCGAAACCGAAACACATTCCGTCCGAGCGAAACACGGGACGCCCCCGCGGTTTCCGAAGTCCCCGAAGTTCCTCAGGCGGCAGAAAGACCTCCGGCGACAGAAAATCTTCAGCCCCCAAGCGTCATTATCGCCGTTAAGCCCGCATCCTCGGAACCGTCATTAAATCAGTATACCTGACTGCCGGCCGGACCATAGTCAAGTAAAATTTGCACTTTGTTGTGAGGTCTAAATTTGCTAAAATGCACCAAATGAACAGAGCGTTTATCCCGTATATAGGGAATCAGATATGAAATATAGCGAATGAAAAAAGAAGAACTAATTAAAAAACTTGAAGATATTGAGTGGGAAGATTTTGAAGTAAAGGAAGCCAAGACAGTAGTTCCTAAAAACAGTTGGGAAACTGTAAGCGCCTTTTGCAATACGGCGGGAGGATGGTTAATCTTTGGCGTTAAAAAAGCAGGGAAGAAATACGATGTGACGGGCGTTGATAATCCTGAAAAAATTGAGCAGAATTTTATTACAGTCCTTAGAGGTGATAAATTCAATAAAAAGATCGCCGTAAAAAGCAAAAAATACAACATAAACGGAAAAGATGTTCTTTCATTTTATATACCATCATCCTCGACAAAAGATAATCCTGTATATTTCAATACGCCCCATAATACATTTATCAGAACCGGGAGCGGTGATCAGCGCGCGACAAAAGAAGAGATTGATGCAATGTATAGAATGTCGTCATTCAATAAAAAAGATAAAGAAGTTACTGATTTAACAATTGAAAACCTTGACAAAGAAACAATCGCGAATTACAGGACATATTTAAAAAACAGAGAACCGGAACATCGGTATAATAAGTTTTCGGATAAAAAACTGCTTTCAAAATTAGAGGTTCTCAAGGGGAAGAACGTCACCATTGGCGGACTGCTGGTTTTCGGGACAGAAGAAAGCATTAATGAAATTATTTCAGATTTCAGGATTGATTATCTTGAAATCATGGGAATATCTTACAGTGATGCTCCCGAAAGGTATGCGTACAGACTTTCGCCGGAAAAAAACCTTTTCAATTACTATTTCAGTATAATGGAAAGATTGATTAAAAAAATTGATATACCTTTCAAGTTAACCGGCGCTTTTAGAGATGAAAATCCGCCGCAGTTACTAATCGGAGCAGAAAATGTTTGACACATTGAACCGGATAAGATATAATCAGCAAAATGAGAAAGCGAGATACTCGATGTTTGTCTCCTGTTGCTCTGGACGCACTTCGACGACGCGTAATCGAAGCAATTCAGAAGAAAATGTCCCAAGCAGAAGCGGCGCGTATTTTCGGGGTTTCTCGACAATCTGTCAATGGCTGGCATCGTTGTTGGCGCGAGAATGGTATTCGGGCGCTTCGTTCTCGACCTCGTGGTCGGCCATCGCAAATTCAATTGGCTCCCTGGCAAGCCGCCACGACAGTTCGTTTGATTACCGAGCGTTGCCCCGATCAACTCAAACTTCCATTTGCTCTTTGGACACGAGAAGCGGTGAGGGATCTCATAGCCAGCCGATTTGGTATTCGGCTTTCTGTTTGGACGGTGGGGAGGTATCTCAAACGATGGGGATTTACACCGCAAAAACCATTGCGCCGCGCCTACGAACAAAACCCAAAAGTTGTCAAACAATGGCTGAGGAAAGAGTATCCAAGTATTCGGAATCACGCCAAACGCGAAGGAGCGACGATTTACTGGGGAGACGAAACGGGAATGAGATCGGATTATCAGGCAGGGCGGAGTTATGGACGGCGTGGGCAGACCCCTGTCATTATGGGGACGGGACAAAGGTTTCGATGCAACATGATTTCGGCTATCACCAATCGTGGAAAGCTGGCGTTTATGGTATTCGACAAGGGCTTCAAAACAGCGGTTTTCCTGAACTTTCTTCGGCGGCTGATACGACACTCCAGGAGGAAAGTTTTCCTCATTATCGACGGACATCCGGTGCACAAATCTGCTCGGGTATCGTGGTGGGTCAAGCGACATCAAAAGAAAATTCGACTGTTCTTCTTGCCGGGTTACAGCCCCGACCTCAATCCAGACGAATTTCTCAATCACGATGTCAAGACCAATGCTGTAGGACGCAAGCGTCCCCGCCACAGAAACGAGTTGATAACCAATGTCCGGAAATTTCTGTGGAGCACTCAGCATCGGCCGGAAAAAGTACGAAAATATTTTCATCATTCAACCGTTCGCTACGCTGCTTAGGTGTCAAACATTTTCTGCTCCCCGTAA
>PEUP01000071.1:0-216 GCA_002780705.1 Elusimicrobia bacterium CG03_land_8_20_14_0_80_50_18
ACGTCCTTAATTTTCGTGACTCCCGCCTTATTTTTTCAATTTCCGGACCCACATCGCAAGATTCCGGCCCTATTCCGCTATAAGGCGGGGAAAAAGGAAAAAGGGGACATCCTTAATTTTCCGTCCTTAATTTTCGTGACTCCCGCCTTATTTTTTCAATTTCCGGACCCACATCGCAAGATTCCGGCCCTATTCCGCTATAAGGCGGAAACCGGA
>PEUP01000071.1:262-25291 GCA_002780705.1 Elusimicrobia bacterium CG03_land_8_20_14_0_80_50_18
CGCCCTTTTTAAATACTAAATAATTTTGTGACGAATGTCCAACATCGTCATTCTCAAAAAGTGTTTCCGCTTTTTGGCCTATCCAGCCCTCTCTTTTTTTGAGAGCCAGCTCCTTAGCAAGGGCGAGCGCCGCAGAGAGCCTTTCTTTTTTCTGTTCATCCCGCACATCGTCTTTCATGCTGAATGACGCCGTGCCCTCTCTGGGGCTGTATTTAAAAACATAAACGCCGTCAAAAGCAGCGCTTCTTATGAGATTTAGAGTTTGAGCGAAATCGCTGTCCGTCTCGCCCGGAAAGCCGACTATCACATCCGTCGTGAGGGCAATATCCGGCGCGCTTTCGCGGAGCTTCTCTAAAATTTTCAGATAATCCCCCGACCCGTATTTTCTGTTCATCGCCTTGAGAACGCTGTCGGAACCGCTCTGGACTGGCAGATGAAGATGCCTCGCGAGCTTTGGATTAGCCGCGAATTCGGCAATCAGTCTGCCGGAAATATCCTTAGGGTGCGAAGTCAGGAATCTTATCCTGCGTATGCCGTCAATCTTCGCGGCGCGCGCGAGAAGATCCGAAAAATCCCCGCCGGTCTTTTCATCCCTGTAAGAATTCACATTCTGTCCCAGAAAAACTATTTCATTCGTGCCGGAGGCCGCCAGGCATTCCGCTTCTCTCAGAATATCCTCCGCGGGACGGTATCTCTCGGCGTCTCTTAAAAAAGGCACCACGCAATACGAGCAGTAATTGTCGCAGCCCGTCTGTATGACAACAAATTCGCTCACGCCGCCCCTGCGCGAAACGAAACCGTAACTGCCCCCCTCAAGCGCCGCCGCCCGGCCGCCGGACATAACCTTTTCGGCTATATCTCCTATGCTGAAAAGCTCCGACGGAGCCATGACCGCGCCCAGCCTGGGAAAACGCTTAAAAAGCTCCTCGCCGTATCTTTTGGCCGTGCATCCGGCGAGAATAAAGGCGGCCTCGGGATTTTTCTTCATGGCCAGGCCGAGATTAGAGAACATCCTGTTCTCGGCGTGATCCCTCACGCTGCAGGAATTGAATATCACAAGCTCCGCGTCTTCAGGTTTTTCGCTGAACTCAAATCCCCTGTCCTCCAGAATGCCCCTCATAACGCCGCTGTCGGCGGCATTCATCTGACATCCGAATGTCCGGATGTAGATTTTCGTTTTCATAGACCACATTCTACATATTTTGACGGACTTTCAAAAGCAGATAATCTATCCTATAGTATAATCAAGGGCGCCTAATATGCGCGGGATTTTTGAGAGAGATAAATGATTGGGAAGTCTTCAATCTTCCCTTTGATATTTTCATAATAATCTATGCTTTTCTGTTCCACGGATAGCGCCTTACGGTAAACTCCGACCTCATAATGCTCCATGGTCGCGCTGTCCGTTTTCTTCCCGAGCGCGGCGAAAACGGCTTTGACCCTTTTCAGTATATCGTCCTCCGCCGAAAAGGTATTTCCACCCCTGTCCATAAGCTCAAAAACACGCTTGTGTTCAAGCTCCGCGTCCGCGAGATAAGTAAATATTTTTTTCAATCCTGTGTTCCGCGATTTAGCGGCGAGATCCCTGTATATTTTTTCACCCTCTTCCTCAATAAGTACCGCTTTGCTTATTATATCAATCACTCAATCTCCTTTTTCAGGCTTGCCCACGGCTAAGCCTGTGTCTCAAAAGTCTCTCATTGTTATAACACTGAATCTGTCCTGAAGTCCATGGAATCAACCAGCCTGTTTGACAATATTTTTTATACCCCTTTCACTGATTTCTTTCCACCTTGACCGCCGCCGCTGCGCTTAAATAAGATTTATTTTTCGGGGGCCGGCTGTTTTATCATCACCAGACCTTCATTCCCATCCCTTCGGAGATTTCCATGTCTTATCAAACGCAACATTGTCATTGAGCGCCATAACGGGCTCAATAAGAAAAAGCTCTATCGCTTTTGCCGTGACCGACAAAGCGTTCGGCGCGCGCTGGATATCTCCCCTTTTCAAAAATGCGCTCCAAAGCGTCTGTCTGTCGGATTTTTCATCATAGATTTCATCGGCGAACAAAGGTTTTTCATGAGGAATGACCGTCTTTCGATTGTTAAAGGTTTTCTTTATAGCGCTTGCAATATTCATCCCCTTAAATTCAAATTGCCTCGTCATAAGCCAGATATCATAAAAGTCCTTCATTCTGCTGTTCAATAGACCGAGCTTGATCATAGCTTCAAATTTTTCACTAATAACACTCTCTTGAGGATATCCATTTAAATGCGGTTTGGGGAAATCCAAAATTACCGGATAATCAATGACCTTGGTCTTTGGATACACGATGTCGCCAAAACCCACATCGATCTGCATCGGAATTTCCGAGCGATCTAAAAAACCGGTGAATTTTATTCGAACCCCTTCGTAGTCCGCGTCTTCCTTGATCTTCATCCCTTTGACTGTACGGGAATCAAACTCAAGCCCATCAGGAACCACGCTGGTGTTGCACACATCTCTCAGCACTTTTTCGATGGTAGCAACCTCGTTACCAAAACGGGCTAAAAAATCAATATCAAGGGTGGTGCGCCTGTCAGATATCTGCCATACCGCGAACAAAAGCGCGCCCTTTAGGATAAATTTATCGGCGTATTTTGATTTGCTGAACCGATAGAGAAATCTTTCCATGCCGTAATACTGCATCACTTCCGCAAAGGGACGACTTGTTTCTTGCGCCTTATTTTTAAGCCGCGCTTTGATTGAGGCTTTGATATTTTTTATTTCTTTTTTCATAGCATAGTCTCTATTATCGGTTTAATAATTCTGTCAACGCGGCAAATTTTAGCGTACTTCATAATATCCGCAGGCTTAATGTGTTTCTCGCCAACAGCGATCTTGAGCGCATCCCTGGCCACATTTATTCCAATTCGATTGCGAAACTTGAAACAGTCAGCGACAGTTTTTGCAAGACTGTAAATTTTAACCGTATGGCCTTCTATATCATGCTGCTCAACACCGGCGCTCCAAGTCTTCGGCGAAAACCGATAAAACTTTACAGGCGGATATGTTATTTTATTCGCGCGCGCCCCGGTTGGAATAGCGATATCAACAAGCCGCGGTATTTCATCCGTAGCCGCATAAAAATACAGAGCCGATAGAAGGCAGATTACTCCTTTTGGCGCTTGAAGCGACGCAATGAGATAATCAGGGTGCGAGCCTATATTATCTCCGGTAATTTGGTACAGACCTCTGCCGATTTTCTCTATTTTTTCTTCATTCTCAGCCTTCTTGATCCGGTCAGGATGAAATCCGGCTTTTCGGATCGAAGAAAAACGGGCAACACCACCATGAGTTTTGAAATATTTAATTATTGGATCCGCTTTTCCCCTCATTGCCCCTCCGTATTTTGTGTCATTACTTATACATAAGTATAAACGTTTTGTCCGAGATTGTCAATGGCTGTTCGATATGTCGTAGGAGGAACATTCCAGTCATTCCGAGGCACCTGCCTGCCTGTATAAGGCAGGCAACCGCGATATAATCGGGACAGGAATGTCCCTCCTGCAACTGCAATCAGGCCATTACCCTGAAGTTCATGAAAATATAGATACAGTAGGTAACGAAAAGCAGAGCGGCCTTCACTCTGGATGGAATCTTTTTCATCCATATGAGAAAGCATAGTTCCCCGAGGAGCAGAGCCATCCAGCCGAAGACAAAATATGAATTATCAATTTGTATCGGTTTTACGAGCGCGGAAACACCGAGCAGAAAATAAAGATTGAGCGCCTGCGAGCCCACAAGCTCGCCGACGGCGATGCCCAGCTCACCCTGACGGGTGGCGCTTATGGATGTGGCGATCTCCGGAAGTGAAGTCCCCACCGCCACTACCGTAACGGCTATGATGAATTCCGATATGCCGAGCTCAGCGGCAAAAGCCGAGACCGCCCAGACTATTATCTTGGATGATATGATCAGCGCCGCCAGGGCCTCCGCGAATCTCAAAAATCTGACCGTTAAATTCCCGTTTCTGATTTTAGGAATAATATATTTTTTGGTTATTTTGGCCGTGAGAAAAAAATAAAGCGCAATTAAACCCAGCAGCAGCAGCGCGGATAATCGGCTGATACCTCCCGCAAAGGCAAACATCATAACAAAAGCTCCGAGCGCGAGAAAAGTAAAGTTCAGCGCGAAAAATCGCGCGGATTGGATAACCTCCGCGTCTGCGCCTGTCGCTTTGTGCCGATTGCCTTCAATCAGCCAGAATATAAACGCCATGGCTATTCCGGTGTTGGCGGCTATGCTGCCGGTGGCGTTCCCCAGCACAATGCCGGGGTGGCCGGAAAACGACGCTATGACGGTGACAAAAATTTCGGGAGCCGAAGTGCCTATCCCCACGAGCACAACTCCTATAAAAACGGGGGGGATTCCGAAATGAGAGGCTATGGCCGCGGAACTGCTGACAAGAACATCAGCTGATTTAAATACCGCGAAAAAACAAATTAAACTGACCGCGAGATAAATAAAAATCATTAAGGCCTGTTCCAAAGTTCTTCGGCGACTTTTATTTGCTCCTCCGCTTTTTTTACATAAGATGAACGCGGGGGCTGAAAACATTCTATGGCGGTTTTAAACCAGTAATAGGCGTTCTTCGCGTCATTGTCTTCCATTTTTATTTTGTACTGCATCCGAAGAGATTCCTGAAGGAGATCTCTGTCGTCAGAGGAGCCGAGCTTTGATTCTGACCTCTCAAGCCAGCGGTCAAGAGCCGCCTTTTTAACTTCCGGAGACTCATGCCATTTTAAATACTTCATCCCCTCGAGATAAGCGCTTCGCGCGCGCAACGACACATCAATGAAGGCCGCGAGATTGAGCAAAAGCCACACGCCCGCCGCAGACAATAACAGCAACCCGGCGCGCCTGGCGTAAAAAAAACGGCGCTCGGCGGGAATCATTTTTCCGGTGCCCTCTCAAGCATGTCTTTGATTATATCATCCGTGCTGATGCCTTCGGCCTCGGCGCTGAAGTTAACGATGAGCCGATGCCTCAAAACAGGATACGCCACGGCCATGATGTCGCGTTCTTCCACAGAAAAACGCCCGTCCAGCGCGGCGTTTATTTTTCCCGCCAGAACAAGAGACTGCGACGCGCGGGGGCCGGCTCCCCATGAAAGCCACTTGATGATTTCAGGATAGCCGTCGGGATGCCTGCTCATTTTCACCAGCCGGACCGCGTATTCAAGCACACTTGAAGTGACAGGTATCGTTCTCGCAAACTCCTGGATATCCCTTATCTCGTCTCCCGATATAACTGTTTTGAGTTTTACATTTTCCGGCGAGGTTGTGCGCAGAACTATTTCTCTCTCTTCGGATTCGCTGGGGTAGAAGATGTTGATCTGGGTAAAGAATCTGTCGAGCTGCGCCTCGGGAAGAGGATATGTCCCTTCCTGCTCAATGGGGTTCTGCGTGCCTATGACAAAAAAGGGGTCATCCAGCCTGTATGTTTTTCCCGCGGCCGTGATCTGATGCTCCTGCATCGCCTCAAGAAGAGCCGCCTGGGTTTTCGGCGGCGTACGGTTAATCTCGTCGGCAAGTATGATGTTGGCGAAAACAGGGCCTTTGATAAACCTGAAATTCTTTCTCCCCGAATTCATGTCTTCCTCTATCACATCCGTGCCCGCTATATCGGAAGGCATCAGGTCGGGCGTAAACTGTATCCTGGAAAACTTGAGATCCAGGACCCGGGCAAGTGAAGAAACCATCATCGTTTTCGCAAGTCCCGGGACGCCGACTATCAGGGAATGGCCTCTCGCGAAAAGCGCCGTCAGGAGCTGTTTGATAACATCATCCTGACCCACAATCACCTTTGAGAGTTCGCCGCGGATGAGCTCGAATTTATCCGCTATGGATTTGACTTTTTCCGTGTCCCGCATAAGATTTACTGCGAACAGGAGCCCGCGACGAATTTGGCGGCGAATTCCTTCGCTTCCCTGACAGAAGTCGTCCTGATGATTTTCTTTATTTTGGGTATGGCTATGGCCGACATGCTGAATGTGTCAAGCCCCAGCCCCATAAGTATTTTGGTAAAGGCGGGGTCGGACGCCATCTCGCCGCAGAGAGAGACGGGTTTCTGTTTGTTGTGAGCGGCCTCAATGACATATTTGATAATCCTCATGATCGCGGGGTTACCCTGGTCATAAACATAATCCACATTCTCGTTCATCCTGTCAGCGGCAAAAGTGTACTGGATAAGGTCATTGGTTCCAATGCTGAGAAAATCGGCTTCCTCCGCTATCAGATCCGCCGCGACGGCCGCGGCCGGCACCTCTATCATGGCCCCGACCTGTATCCGGTCATTGAAGGGCAAGCCTTCCTTTGCCAGATCCCGCTTGACCTCGCCAATGATGATCTTCACTTTTTTCATCTCCGAGGCATTGGTGATCATAGGAATCATAATCTTAAGATTGCCCGCAGCGGAAGCCCTGAGCAGCGCCCTTATCTGAGTCTTGAACAGCTCCGGCATCCTGAAACACAGCCGTATGGACCTGAGCCCCATCATCGGGTTCTGCTCCGGCGGGAGCTTGACGGCATCCGCGAGCTTATCCGCGCCAAGGTCTATTGTTCTGATGATCACAGGATAAGGCAGCATCTTCTCACACACCGTTTTATACTGCGCGTGCTGCTCCTCTTCGCCGGGCGGCGTTTCGGAATTTATGAACATGTACTCGCTGCGGTAAAGGCCTATGCCCTCCGCGCCGTGAGCGAGCGCCGTCCCTATTTCCTCAGCTATCTCAATATTGGCCTCCATGCCGAAAACCGTCCCGTCGCTGCTGGCGGCGGGCATATCCATGAGTTTCTGAAGAGAATGCTGTTCGTCCTGGTAGCGCTTCCTTTCTCTCTTATAGTTCATCACCGTCTCTTCATCGGGGTCAGTGATAACTATGCCGTTCTCCCCGTCAACGATGATGTCCTGTCCGGCCTCGGCGATGGCCGAAAAATTTTTGAGGGCGCTCACGGCGGGTATTTCCAGTGCCCTGGCCACAATGGCGGTGTGAGAGGTCTTGCCTCCCGTGTCCGTCACAAAAGCCCTGATGCTGTTGCTCTTCATGTGAGTCGTGTCAGCTGGGGTGATGTTGTAAGCCACAAGCACCGAATCGGGGGGGATGTCTTCCCAGAGGACTTTATCGTCAATATCCATGAGATTAGACATAACCCGTCTTCCCAGTTCCGACACATCGCGCGCCCTTTCCTTCAGGTAATCGTTTTTTATCTTCTTAAATTCCGAGATTATTTTGTTCAGCTGCATTGAAAACGCGAATTCCGCGTTCACCCTCTGGTCTTTGATGAGCGTTTCTGTTTCATTTATCAGCATCTTGTCTTCAAGAAAAAGACGGTAACCGGCGAATATACCGCTCTTTTTGCTGCTGAGAGCTTTTTTCACCTGGTCCTCTACAAGGAGCATCTCTTTGCGGGTATCGTCCACCGCCTTTCTGAAACGCGCGAGTTCGTTCTTCACCTCATTGGGCAGGATACTCCTGCGATGCACCTTCTGAACCGCCCTCTTCAGCAGATAGGCCTTGCCTATGGCTATGCCCGGCGAAAGAACTGTTCCTTTATAGACCATATTTATTCTCCGAAATTATCATCCACCAATTTATCAAATGCGCGCGCAAGTTCCAAGGAATCGGGGCCGTTTATCCGCACGGAAATCTCATCGCCCTTGCTGATACCGAGGGTGAGAAGGCCCAGCGGCGAGTCAAAGGCGATTTCCTCACCGTCTTTGCCTATAAACAGCCGGCTCTTAAATTTTTCGGCCAGCTTTGCTATTGTCAGAGCTGTGCGCACATGCAGGCCCGCGTCCAGCCGGATGAGATATTTTCTAATAACAGTATCTGGCAAAGAGCCCTCCCGCGATAAGAACAGCATAAAAAAGAACGGTTGCCGGCAGCTTTCTGATAAACAGCGCTATGATAATAAAAACCACGGGGTACACCGTTTTGAGCATCACTGATGTGCCCGCGCCGAGGAAACCCCGCACGAGCAGAAAGACAACCAGGACTATAGCCGTGATCCTCATATAAACGAAACTCTTCCGGAGAGGGCCGGTGAAAATCCCGTCAAAAACACGGTCTTCAAGTTTATATCCGTCTTCAAGGCCGTACCACCTCAGATATATGTGAACGGAACTGTAAAAAAGAAAGGCCGCGATCGGTCCGGACCACATCAAAGTGATGTTTTTGGAAAACAGAATAATAAAAAAAACGCCTATGACCGCGGCGAAAGGCCTGAGCGTCCCCCATATCTGCGATTCACCAAAAGCGGCTATGGGGCCGCCCAGTATTTTCTTTGTTTCCACTATCCGCCTGAGATCATCTTCCGAATCAGTGGATGCGTATCTTTCCTCGGCCGCGCAGACGGCGCCGATTATATACGAGGCGTAATAGGGATGAGTGTTGAAAAAATCCAGGTGCCTGAGATAAGCGTTTTTCCTCTCATGCGCTTCGGGATAAAGAAAATCCAGCACCGGCCTCATGACATAAAGAAAACCCGCGTTCTGCATGCCCTTGAAGTTCCACAAAGACTGAAGGAAAAAAGATCTGAAAAACACTTTTCTCAGAACGCCTGACGGGATTAATATTTTCTCTACTTCCATTTAAGAAACATCTCAAAAAGCTGCGCGAAACACAAAATATATATAAACCTCATCGTGACCTCAACACCGCGGGTGAGATCCATGACACGCCAGTACCCTTCCGGCAGCGAGGTAACGAGCATAAACGATGCAAGAAAAAACAACGCGCCGAAAACAAACTTTCTGATTATCGCGTAAAAAACAGCCCTGTCAACGGAGGTGAAATCCCCCCTGATTATTTTCACCTTAATCGAGTCCACGATTGCGGTATTCGTCGCGCGAAGTTTTATCTCCGCCAGTTTATACACCATGCCGCAGGGCACACTCACGGCGAGAGCCGGTATCACAGCGGCAAAATTATCAATTCCGAGCCTGCTCACCGCCGTAGCCGCGGCGGCGGCGGCGAGAACCGCCGTCAGAGTGCTGTCAGGGGGCGTGGAATCGCCTATGGGAATCATCCTGACCCATATGAGCTCAACGCACAAACCCGCTATGAAACCGGCATAGGGATTGCCCAGGCACAAGCCGGTTATGGGACCGGCTATAAGAGGCCGCGAATACATGAACTGACCGACCAGCACAGTGTCACAGGACAATATGCCGAAAATCACGGCTAAGCATAATATTTCCGTCACAGAGTTTTCACCGTAATAGTTCTTTCAGCGCTTTCCCCCGCCTGGAGAAAGAGCTCTTCGCGAAATGTGAGAGAGCTTCCCTGGTATATTTTTTTCAGCCCGTCTTCCAGCCTGCAGACGACATAGACCGGGAATACCCAAACGCGCGAGGGCGCGGAATAAGAAAACTCCATTGTCACGCCGTATTTATCATCCTTTAGAAATACTTTATTCGCCGGCTTATCCAGAAAAAGATCGCATTTCTCTTCCTTGCCGGATACGAGAAAAACAGCCGTGCCCGCCGACGAGGGAGATAAATTTATCTCCGTGCCCGGATAAAAGCGCAGCGGCCTGTCCGAATCGTTCCTGATTTTACAGCCGCAGACAAGCGTAAAATCGTCCCTCAGGGCAAATGTTTTCTCAACGGTGACGCCCGCGAAATAATCATCGCACCAGACATGTCCGGTTCTGATAAAATCCAATTCTCCCGGGCCCGCTTTGCCTGAGCGCGAAAACATCTGGTTGACAAAATCGCCCTGTTCGCCATACGCGCTTTTGGCAAAATCAGAGAGTTGGGTATCCCTCTGAAAAAAATGAGTGATAAAAGAATTCCTGTCATACCAGTCGTAAAAAATATCCTTGGCGCAGGCGCTGTCACCGCCCGCATCCGGCGGCGGGACGGCCCCTTTTGAAGAAAGCGCGGCATGGGCCATTGCGGCCTTAAGCTCTTCATGATAAACCTCTCTGCGCCGGCGGATGACAAAACCCATGTTGTGACAGCTCTTATACTGAGAAAATTCCGACACCGACGCTCCCAGCGAGGGAAGTATGCGCAGGCAGTAGTCATTGTTACAGAATTGGATCTCATTATATCCGGAATATCCGGCGCCGTCGTTAGTTACCTTCTCTCCGCCTCCGGCAAGTCTGTGCAATATCTTCTGGCACTGCAGTAATTCATGAAAGATGGCTGCGCGGAGATGCCTCATATAGATGCCGCCGAAAATACCGTGCCAGTAGGCGCAATTGCACTGCGCGCGGAAAAGATGTCTCTGCATTTTTTCAAACTCGGGGGAATCGCGGTAAGAATCTATCCTCCTGGATAAATTCAGCATTTTCTTGTGCATCATATCGCTTTCGTGATACTTTACAAGCATGTTCCTGAAAAAACCGCCCCGAATGAACGGCATCCATGATTCTTTTTTATCGGCGGGGGCATTCTTGACGGCGTTGAGAACGGGCCCGTATTTGAGTCCGGCCTCATAGGGCATAGCCCATCGCCCCATTTCGGAATATGACGAGGATGGGATGTATATCAGACCGTCGGAAGGATAAAAATCCATATAGCGCGAAAGGCCGGTCGTAGCGAAATCACCGTCGGCCTGGGCTTTTTCAAGGGCCGTAAAGAACTTACGCAGCCATTTATTCTCATACACATGTTCATAGGAGCCATGCCAGACGCCGAATTTCTCGACATCATCCATCATAACCCTCAGCCCGCCGCCGGAGTCTTCTCCCATCCGTTTTATGAGCCCGATCACTTCCTCGGGCGGCGCATAGGGCATCCTGTAACGCAGGCTCTCGAGGATTGGGAAAATATTGAGTTTAAATCCTTCATGTTCGGTCGTGTAATAACCGTGCAGCTTGTCATCCAGCCAGCCCGCCGCCCGGAAATGGGTGTCATCCAGGAGTGTGTATTCCATACCGCTCATAGCCAGGGGCTTGGCCAGATAAGCCTCCCACACCCTTTCGGGCAGCCACATGCCTCTCGGCGCGGCCCCGAAAAGTTTTCTGAGATAACCCGAATATTGAACTATCTGCTCCCTGATATCGTTCTCCGTTATCATGGGCAGTATCGCCTCGTAAAACGGCCCGCCCAGCAGTTCCACCTGATCGGTTTTTATCATACCGGCAAGCAATTCTATGAATTCCGGATGACTCTCCCGTATCCATTCAAGAAGAGAACCGCTTATGTGCACATTCATTGTTAGCTTCGGGAATTGCGCCAGCTCCTTAAAAAATGGCTCGTATGATTTTTTGTAGCAATCCTCAAAGACAGCGGGATGATTACCCACCGGCTGGTGACAATGCACGCCGAAGGCAAAGAACGAACTATCCATTGTTATCCCCCCGTTCATCCGCGTCCACGCTGCCCAGAAGCGGCGCTATGAAAGTTTTTTCATTTGATGGCAGAGCCTGCGCGTATATTTGCACATCGCTGTCTATCAGCGCCCTGAGCTGTTCTTTCTCATGTTCATCCACATAAACCGCGTTGGTCAGCAGCGTTTTTGAATCCGTAAAATTGATAAGTCCCAGATTAACGGGCGGAAGGCCCTCTTTTTCCCGGCCGTCGCCGGGAATACATCTGTAAAGACGGTCGAGCATATCTATTGACTGAATAAGGATAAAAAATCTTTTGGAAGACGACCTCACATCCGTCCAGCGCGCGACCGCCTCCCGCACAGACAAGACCTCCATTTCTATATCCGCCGGCAGGGCGAATCTCAGTATCTTTTTCTCAAAAGAGCCTTCGCTTATAAAATCGTCTATGATCAGCACCTCGTCAACCGTCGTAAATCTCAGCCAGCCCTCCACTATCTGGCCGTGTATAAGCCTGGAATCAATCCGCAGAAACTTGATCAACTGGCCCCCTTCGTCTCATCAGCGCGCGCGCCGACGCCTTCTAAAAACTTCGCGCAAACATCCGCTATGGAATCCCTTGCCGCCTTTATGACGACTTCGCACAACTCAGCCGGGGGCATTTTGTCTTTTTTCATCATAATCTCTATCAGCATCGGAAGATTCACGCCGGATATTATCCACACATTGTTTTTCGCTATAAAATGACAGGCGCAATTACAGGGTGAGCCGCCGAGAAAATCCGTGAGTATAAAAACATCGTCGCCTCCGCTCAGATCCACAAGTTTACCCAGCTCATCCACGAGCTCACCGGTGGACTGCCTCCGCGTAAAATCGCGGGCATACACGCCTTCCATGGTCCCCAACAGCTCCTCGGCGCTTTTTAAAAAATGCGAGGCCAGGTCGTCGTGAGCCACCACCACCACTCTCACCACGGCCGCCGCCCCGCGTCACGGTGAAAAATTTTCACATCATATTGTCCGCCAAGCTTTTTTTTCAAATCCAGAGCAAAGACAACAGACCTGTGACGGCCGCCGGTACAACCCGCGCCTATTGTGAGAAAAGCTTTGCCTGTTTTCTTATATGCGGGTATTATGAGCTTCAAAAAATCCGCCGCTGATTTCAGCGAGGCGCCGTAAAGCGGATCTTTTCTGAGAAATGCCGCCACCCGGGCGGAACGGCCCGTCAGAGAACGCATACCCGGCTCATAGTTGGGATTGGGCAGATAGCGCAGATCGTATATCATATCAGCCTCGGGAGGCAAGCCGTATTTGTAACCGAAGCTCTGCACTATCAGCGAAAACGATACGGATGAACAACCAAGTTTTCTTCGGATAGCGTTTTTGAGCTGCCATGGATTCAGATCGGAGGTGTCAATGATAATATCGGCCGAAGCTCTGAGCGGAGCAAGGCAGCGCAGCTCATCATCCAGCGCCGACAATATACTCTGGCCGGCGCGGGTAAAGGGAGGCTTGCGGCGGTTTTCCATAAATCTCCCCACGAGCACATCCATTCTGCTGTCAAGAAATATCAATTTAATGGATTTGTTTTTTTCAAGGAGTTTGATAAACAAATTAAAATGCTCTTTTTCCCGTATGTCCACACCCACCGCCGCGGGATTTGAGACGAGACTTTTATCGCTGAAAAAAAACTCCATCATGCCCACCGGCAAATTGTCTATGCAGAAGTAGCCCAGATCCTGCAGGAATTTCAGTGCGAGGGTCTTTCCCGCCCCGGAAACACCGGTTATGATAATTGTGCTTTCTGCGGCTGAGCGGCGGCCAGGCCTTTTTTTCATTGTCCCACTTTTTTGAGAATGTCTAACACTTCCTTACCCGTTTTGGCTGAGGCCAAGGCCCTGCGGAAATAAGGGTCATTTAAATTCCGGGCGAGCAATGAAAGAGCTTTTATGTATTCTTCCCCCGCCTTTTCGGGCCCTATTAAAAGGAATATGATGTTGACCGGTTCGCCGTCCAGAGAATTAAACTCCACGCCGCGCTCGGAATTCGTAAAAACAAAACTTATCTTTTTGACGCCTTTGAATTTCACATGAGGCAGAGCCACGCCCTGGCCTATGCCCGTCGAGCCCAGGGCTTCCCTTTTCAGCACCGCTTTACACACCAGGGCGGCCGATTTTGGGGGAATAATCTTATTTTTCTCAAGAATCGCCACCTGCTCCTCTATCACTTTCTTCTTGGACACAGAAAGTGTCCTGGGCTTCAGGAGCGCGAGTTTTGTGTATTCGCTTAACTTCATATTGCTATTCGTCAAAAACGGGATGCGCCACAGCCATTTCCCCGTTTTCCTTACGGTAAAGGGCCGTGAAAATACCCGACTCTCTGTCAACAAAAAGCCAGAAATTGTAATTACGGCTGGTCATCTTGTCGGTGGCCTCCTGACGGGACATTGGCGACACACGCATCTTTATTATTCTTTCTTTCGGGGGCTCCGGAATGACTTCCGCCGTCCGGCGTTTGCTGGATTGCTTCTCTTTGATGCGGGCAAACTTTTCCTTGCACAGATTTCTCAGCTTATCAACCGCCGCGTAAGCGTCCGGAGCGGAACATCTGATCTTCACTGTGGCACCATGCGTTTCTCTGCCCAGGAATTGGGCTGTGGACGAAGTTTTCTCCCTGGATACGGTGATTGTCACATCCCTAAGAGAGAATGTCTTCTCGATACTGTCCATTTTTGAATGAACGTGTTTTTCAAACGCCGCTGTCAGCTTAAAATTTTTTACAACTACTTTCACTTGCCCTCCTGTACGTATTTTTAACAATTTCCAGCTTTTTTTTCAATCACATGTCAAAATCGCGGCCAAGATATATCTCCTTGGCTTTCTCGGAACCTATGAGTTCCCGGCTTGTTCCGCTCATCATGATGCTGCCCTCGCAGATCAGATAGGCGCGATCTATTATCTTCAGAGTATCCCTGACATTATGGTCGGTTATCAGGATGCCTATATTCTTTTCTTTCAGTTTGATCACAAGTTTTTTAAGGTCTTCCACCGCTATAGGGTCTATGCCCACAAAAGGCTCATCCAAAAGAAGGAAAGAAGGGTTGGTGAGAAGAACTCTCGCTATCTCCACCCTTCTTTTTTCTCCGCCGGAAAGACTCGCCGCGAGCGTGTCCGCGCATGAAACAAGGCCCATCTCTTCCACGAGGGCGTCTATCTTCTCTTCCCGAAGGCGGCGGTCACTGTAAATAAACTCCCCCACTGCGCGGAGATTATCCCTGGCGCTCAGGCCTCTGAATATTGACGGTTCCTGCGCGAGATAACCCAGGCCGAGCCTCGCCCTCTGAAAGAGCGGCAGAGCTGTCACATCCCCGCCCGAAAGGAGTATCTGTCCCGATGTGGGGCTGATGATGCCGGTGACCGAATAAAATATGGTTGTCTTTCCGGCGCCGTTGGGACCGAGAAGCCCGACGACCTCTCCGCGCTCAACGGATATATCAACGCTCCTGACCGCTCTTTTTTTCCCGTAATTCTTTACAAGTTCAACGGTTTTCAGCATTTTTAGGATAAAAGACTCCTCTCACATCCGTCTTAAATTCGTATTCGTCGCCATCAAAATCCATCTTAATATGGCTCGCGTCGGCTTTCCACGGCAGGCGGAGCGATGCGTCACCGCTTTGACCGGCCGCGGCCGGAGCTTCCAGATAATCAAGATGCGCATTTCCCCTCATCAAGGCGTGAGCCGGGGAACAATCAAGCGTATCCGAAAAACCCGAAAGCCGCTCGCCCTCTATTGTAACAGGTTTCCCCGTTAAATGAAACTGTTTGTCCGGTATATTGCCGCTGAAAGAGGAGCAGTTTATGGTATAAACGTCCCTCGTTCCGGTCGTTGACACATTCACCACAAACCTGGATTTATCCGGCGAGAAAACCGCACCGGAGGCATCCCCGTAAAACAGTTTTTCCGTGGCGAAACTCATGTCCCCTTTCCCCTGATTGAATATGTCCCCCGACACGGCGCCGGAGGCGAAAACCTCATTTTTTTTCTTGTCCAGTTTCAGATAACGGGAGCGGCCCTTAAAATCATCCCTTTCAAACACAACATTTGTTCTGAATTCCGCTATCTCGCCCCTCTCCAGATAAACCAGTTTATCCGCGCGGATCCGCAGTTCGCTCCGCGGCGCGGACGCGCCAGTGATTACGCCGGGCAAAACCGCCGCAAACAGAAAAATCAAAAAAAAACGCCTCGTCATTTGGAAGATGCGGAAGAAACAACTTCAGGATTAAGGATCTCCACCCTGTTGAGCTCTTTATCCGCCCGCAGGCCCGTTCCCAGTATAACGGCTTCTTCCGAAACCTGCCGCACCCTATTGTCCGTGACATATAGCTGCTGCCGCTCATCCCATTTCAGATTATCCATATAAAGTTCACTTTTGGCGGCGCTGTCTCTGAAATACACATTCCCCTCAAGTTCCAGTCCCGCTCCGTCTTCAGAAAAGGACGCCCTGTCCGCCTTTAAAAACATTTTGCCGTCCTCCCCGTAGAAAAAACCTGACGCTCCGGTGACGCTGATTTGGTCTTCCCTGATCATTTTAGAGCCGCTGATCTCCCACAGGAGCTTGCCGCGGCGGGTCCTGCGCGCGGTGAATTCCTCCATGCTTTCTGATGATGAAAAACGGCCCTCTTTCTTCCCGCAGGCAAAAAGAAGAGCGCAGGCGGTTATAATCCGTAATGCTCTAATGCTTCCCCCCATCTGCCCTGGGCTTTCAAAACCATTTCCGCCGTCTCCCTGAAAACCCCGCGGCCCCCGTCAAAAGAAGATGTAATATCGCACAACTCTTTTATTTCCGGTGCGCCGTCGGCGGGACAGACGGTAAAGCCCGCTCTTTTAAGAAGTGACGCGTCCACGAGATCATCTCCTATATAAAGAATCTCGTCTTCCCGCGCGCCGAATTGTTTTTTGACCTGTTCCCAGACTTTTAGTTTATCTTTGATGCCCAGATATATTCCTTCTATCTCCATATCCTCAGCGACACGCCGGACAGCGGGGGCGTTCCTGCCGGATATCCAGCACACGGGGTAACCGAGCCTTCTGATGATGTAAAAAGCTATCCTGTCCTTCACATTCCAGGATTTAAGCTCTTCGCCGCTTTCAAGAAAAACAAGACGGCCGTCGGTGAGCACGCCGTCAACATCCATCGCGAAAACTTTTATTTTTTTCGCTTTTTCCGCTGCTTCGCCCGTCAGCTCCATTACCCGCAAGTTATTGTTTTTCAGGTGCCCTCTGTCCAGGAAGAAAGATATTTCTTCTGCCGGGGCGTGAGCTTATCTATTATTATGCCCATGGACTTGAGCTTGAGTGTCGCCACCGTGTTTTCTATCTCTTCCGGCACATCGTAAACGCGGGGAGACAGTTTGCCCCTGTTTTTTATGCAGAATTCCGTGGCAAGCGCCTGTGTGGAGAAACTCATATCCATAACAGAGGCGGGATGCCCTTCGGCGGCGACGAGATTGATGAGCCGGCCCTCCGCGAGGACATAGATTGATTTGTTGGCGGAAAGAACATACTCATCCACAAAGTTCCTGACATTCTTTTTTATTTTCTTCGCTTTTTTGGCCAGGCCCACGAGGTCCAGCTCAACATTGAAATGGCCCGAGTTGCACACAATAGCGCCGTTTTTCATCCTGACAAAATGCTCGGGCCGGATGACATCTATGTCTCCGGTGAGCGTGCAGAAAATATCGCCGATGACAGCGGCCTCGGCCATTGTCATGACCCTCATGCCGTCCATCGCGGCCTCAATGGATTTTACGGGATCCACTTCCGTCACTATCACATTGGCGCCCATGCCTTTGGATCGCATGGCGAAACCTTTGCCGCACCAGCCGTAACCGGCGACAACGACATTTTTACCGGCGAAGAGCGCGTCCGTGGCGCGGATTATTCCGTCTATTGTTGACTGGCCCGTGCCGTAACGGTTGTCAAAAAGATTTTTTGTCGCGGCGTCATTCACGGCCACGATGGGGAATTTCAGCACATTGTCTTTTTCCATGGCCCGCAGGCGGATGACGCCTGTTGTGGTCTCTTCCATTGAACCGAAAATCCTGTTGTGCAGTTCTGGATGTTTGGAAATTATCAGCGACACAAGATCTGCCCCGTCGTCCATCGTCACATTCGGCTTGTGCGCCACCGCAGACCTAAGATGCGAATAATAACGCTTGTGGTCTTCTCCCTTCACGGCGAAAACCGGTATCCCGTAATCCGCCACGAGCGACGCCGCCACATCGTCCTGCGTTGAAAGAGGGTTTGAGGCGCACATAACAATGTCCGCTCCGCCTTCTTTCAGGGTTCTGGCGAGATTCGCCGTTTCCGCCGTCACATGCAGACAGGCCGACATTTTGACGCCTTTGAGAGTTTTGTTTTTCCTGAATTTCTCCCGCACCTGCGCCAGAACCGGCATATCTCCGTCGGCCCACTCTATCCTCTTTTTACCGGCTTTCGCCAGCTTTAAATCCCTGACATCACAATTTTTCAATTTTGCCTCCTGAACGGGGGACTGTCGCCGAATGGGGACTGTCCCCTTATACCCCCGCTTTCTTTTTGAGAAGCGTCACTTTATCCGTTTTCTCCCATGGGAAGGTTTTCCCCTCGCTCTTTCTGCCGAAATGGCCGTATGCTGCCGTAGCGCGGTAAATAGGATGCCATAAATCAAGCATGTTCACTATGCCTGAAGGAGTCAACTGAAAAATTTCCTCGTCGCGAACGAGCTTGATGATCTCTTCCTCCGGTATGACAGAAGTTCCTTTTGTGTCTATCCACACCGACATGGGCTCGGCCACGCCTATCGCGTAGGAGAATTCTAAAATACATTTTTTCGCCAGTCCCGCCGCCACTATATTCTTGGCCACATACCTTGCGGCATAAGAGGCCGAGCGGTCAACCTTGGACGGATCCTTGCCGGAAAAAGCACCGCCGCCGTGGGGAATCATCCCTCCGTATGTGTCCACAATGATCTTCCTGCCGGTCACGCCCGTATCCGACTGCGGACCGCCGACGAGAAAAATGCCCGTCGGATTGACAAAACAATCTTTCTTAAAATCCAGGCCTTTCAGCAGATCCGCCGGAAGGGACGCCTTCACCACTTTCTCTATTATCTCTTCCCTCGCCAACTGCTTCATCACGCGGCGCGCTCCTTTCTGCTCCACAACTTCGCTTGTGTGCTGAGAAGACACCACGACCTTGGTGATCTTCACAGGTTTGTCGTCAACATACTTGACAGTCACCTGGCTCTTGCAGTCGGGGCCAAGATAGGGTATTTCTTTGCTCGCGCGCACTTCTTTGAATTTCCTGACAAGCGCGTGGGAAAATTCAAGAGGGGCCGGCATAAGATTCTCCGTCTCATCGCAGGCATAACCGAACATTATTCCCTGGTCGCCCGCGCCGCCGCAGTCAACGCCCTGCGCGATATCCGGCGACTGGGCGCCTATGACGTTGAGAATGGCGCAGGTTCTGTAATCAAATCCGTATTCGGACCCGGTGTACCCTATCTCTATCAGGGCCTGCTTGACGATTGCCCTCACATCCACCCATGCATCCGTTGTGATCTCGCCGCCGACGATAACAAGGCCCAGCGAGATAAATGTCTCGCAGGCGCAGCGTGATCCCCGCGCATCGCCGTCTTTCATCTTATATGGTTTCAGGCCTTTTTTCTCGTCGTACTTTAAAATAGCGTCCAGCACGCCGTCGGAAATCCGGTCGCAGACCTTATCGGGATGGCCGTCGCCGACACTCTCAGAAGTAAACTCAAAATCTTTCATTTTCTATCCTCCGTGTTTATCACCGCGCCTTCGTATAAAGTCAGATTCTCCTTTATAGCGGCGCCGCTGTCTATAATACAATTCTTTATCTTCACTCCGCTTTCAATCCGCGCATTATTCCAAATTATGGAATTTTTTACAACCGCCGCGGGCCCTATCTTTGACCCGCGCCCTATGGTGACAAAAGGGCCTATTTTGGCGCCGTCGCCGATTTCGGAATCAGCGCCTATGAGACATGGCCGGTAAAATTTAACATTTTTTCCCACTCTCACATTTTTCTCGCACCAGACCGATCCCTGAGTCTCCTCGCCGGGAATCCTGATATTGACCCTGCCGTCCAGCACATCCGCCACTGTCCTGCGGTAATCGGCGAGATTACCGACATCACACCAATAAGCGTCCGTGACATAGCCGTAAATAGGCAGGCCTTTCTTCAACAACAGCGGCCAGAGGTCTTTGCCGAAATCAAAAAAATTATGGTTAGGTATGAATTTGAATATATCATGCTCAAAAATATAAATACCCGTGTTCACCGTGGCGTCAACAAAATCGGTAATATCGGGTTTTTCCATGAATTTTTTTATTTTCCCCGCCGGGCTTGTCAGTGTGATACCGAAGGGAAAAACGCTCTGCACCTTTTTGAGAACCATTGTCGCGACGGATTTTTTCTTACGGTGAAAAGCGATGGCCTTCCTTATGTCTATGTCAGTAAAACCGTCGCCTGATATGACCAACAGGGTACCGGAGCCCTTGAAAAAATTCTCCACTTTTTTTAAACCCCCGGCGTTGCCGAGCAGGTTTTTTTCAAAAGAATATTCCATTGAAACTCCGAATTTTTTACCGCTGCCGAAATAATTTTTGATTAACCCCGCATGTGTGTGCAGATTACACATGAACTTCCTGAAACCCTGCTTATGAAAATTGTTAATGGAATGTTCCATCACCGGCATGTTGACTATGGGGATGAGCGGCTTGGGTATGCGGTAGGTGAGCGGCCTCAGACGCGTGCCGACTCCGGCGGCCAGCACCATCACCCTGATATCTGCAATTGTGTTCTGATTCATTCTAAATTCTCCACGCACAGAAAAACACCGGTCAATAAGCCCCCTTTCCGAAAAACACGGCGGGCACCGTTCTCAGCAGTATACGAAAATCTTCTTCCATTGACCAGTTCTGCACATAAAAAATGTCCAGCCGCACCATTTCCTCATAAGTCAGGTCGCTGCGGCCGCTGACCTGCCAAAGGCCGGTTATACCCGGCTTTACACGCAGACGCCTTAGCGCCGACTCGTCATAACCCTCGGCCTCGCTGATTATCTGCGGGCGGGGCCCGACCACGGACATGTCTCCTTTGAGCACATTAATCAGCTGCGGCAGTTCATCGAGTGAAAATTTTCTCAAAAAACCGCCGATACGCGTGACGCGGGAATCACTCTTCTTCTTAAAAAGCAGATTGCCGCTTTTGTAATGGGAGCGGCGCTCTTCCAGTATTATGGCGTCGGCGTTTTTGACCATTGTGCGGAATTTGAAAAATTTGAAATCCCTGCCCTTCCGCCCCCGCCTCGTGTGATTGTAAATTATCTTCCCGGGACTGTCTATTTTTATCAGCGCCGCGATTATTACAAAAAAAGGCATAAAAAGAGCCAGGCCCGCTATAGTGAAGGCCACATCAAAAACATTTTTCATGAAGAGATGCGTGCCCGTCAGGGGCGTGAGCTTGAGCCGAAGCAGCGGAATACCGAAAAATTCGTCCATAACGAGATCGCCGAGCTTGAGTTCCAGAATATCGGGCACGAGCTGAAAATCAACGCCGTAATTCTCACAGAGGTTGGCTATATTCACGACCTTTTCGTGATTGAGAGGAAAATTCGCTATCACGATTCCGCTGAAACCGCGGTCCCGCACATATGCCCTCAATTCTTCCGCGTCGGGATAATGGTCAATCCACAGCGCCGCCTGGTGCCTGAGCCGGATCCTGCGCTGTAATGCCCGCACTATCCTGCCTCTTCCCACAACAAGTATCTTATCCGGCTGGAAAAATCTCTTTATGCACAGAACCATAAGAAACTTGAGCAGTTCCCGCTCGGCGAAAACCATTATCACCGTAAGCAGCAGAAAATAAGTGAGCATGAGACGCGAATAAGAAAAAGGCCTCCAGAAAAATGTGAGAACTATAATAAAGCCGAAAGCCACAGTCCCGGCGCGGATGATCCTGAAAAGCTCGTAAACATAAGTCAGTTGAAGCCTGTTGTAAAATTTGTGGTGATAGAAAAAATATATAAAAACCAGCAGGACAGGAGTGAGCAGCCTGTTATACGCCGGATGGAAAAACAAACCGTGCCTCATGTAATTCGCCAGCATAAAAGCCAGCAAAAGAACCGAGGCGTCCGCAAACAGGTAAACAAACTTAAAGGCGACAATAAATTTTTTCTTCATTCGGCATGATTATAGCAGAAAGACCCGAATACATCAAAAATAATCCGCGTGATATTTGTCACCAAAGAAAAAAAAGGGGACGAAAAAAAGGGGACGTCCTTAATATTCTCAAAAACGAAAAAACGGGGACGGTTCTGGTTTTCACATTTTCATTCTTTTTTTGCTAAAATATCCCAGATGAAAAAAATAAGACCCTGGCTTTTTATGCTTTTCTCCTGCGCGGCCGCCTTCGGGGCATCGGCAAGGGACTTCGGATGGAAGGGCGACCCCTATTACAGCTACGCGAGTTTTTCACAGATTCTGCGGAGCGAAAAAACCATCACGCAAAGCGCGTCCGAGGCATCTCTGTATATCAATCTTCTTAAAGAGTCCATCCGCCCTGGCGCCATACTGCTTGAAATTTTCGCCAGCCCCCTGCCATACGCGGCCGCGCACGCGAAAAAGCACAACAGCGCCCTGTATGAAAATTTTGATTTCTCCTCAAGCGGCAACCTTCTCAACACTCTGACGGCGGGAGAAGAAGATCCCTGGGGCGCGTCTCTGCTTATCGGAAAAATCGTGCCCTTCCGGCCTCAAAAAGGTAAAGGCGGATACATGGGGATCGCATATTCCGGGGGTCTGCTGACGGCGGGGAAAAAACACTTCAACAACAATGTGATATATGACGACACCTGGGCGGAGCTGGAGTGGAAAATAAAGGGCGTGAGGATTACAAGGTTCTCAAAACAGACATGGAGTTTCAGAACGGGCTTGAAGCTCCATGACAATCCGGCCATAAGCGATTCCTTTTATCTTTCCCTGTTCCGCGACAGGATGGATTACGCCCTGAGGCGTTTCAGCTTCTGGCACAACTCAAGTTTTGATGTGTTTGCCGCGTTCCGCAAAGAAGACCTGAATCCCATCAAACTGCAGATGCTGCTGGGCAGAAACTTCCCCCGTTCAGTCAAAAAAAGAGGCATGTCCTATTCCGTATCAGTCGGTATCCTCTGGGAAGGCCGGCGGAAATATTCGGGCGCTATGATAGAGGATAATAAAAACCCGTCCGTTCAATTCATACTGCGTCCGACAATCAAATTTTAAGAAAAAGAAAAAGAGAAAAAGGGGGCATCCCCTTTTTTTATTAAGGATGTCCCCTTTTTTCGGGGCGTATTTTTCTGTCCTTGATTTCCTTTATGAGCGCGTCTTTCTCGCTTTGACGCTGCTCCATTCTCTTGAGCAGAATTTTATCCCTGTTTTTCCTGTTCTTTAATGTCCTTTTCACAAATTGGTTAAGCACCTCTTTCCTGTATTTCACATATTCCGGACCCAGTCCTATGGGCTCTGAGGGCTGAAACCCCTCATACACAAAACTCTGCTTCCCCTTCACTACCTTTATTTTTTTGGGGGACTTGCCTTTGTTCTCAATCTCCACCGCCCCTTTATAAACCGCGGCGGCCGTGCCCTTTTCACCGTGCGTCACCGTAAACTCCGTGCCGCGGACGCCTATTATCGCAAGGGGTGAGGACACAAAAAAAGCGGCTTCCTCGCCCGGCACAACGGATGATGTCACGCGGCCGGATTTGAGCGAAACCTCAATGTTACCGCCGTCGGAAATAATCTCCGCCTCGCTGTTTTCCTCAAAACGCACGGCCGTTTCATCATCAAACATGATTTCGGCAAAAGCCGCGTCAGAGGTTTTCACAAAACTTTTCTCATACACCGGAGCGAACTTTTCGGCGTCGTCCCATTTATCTTCGCGCAGAATCGTCACCTTTCCCTCAAAATCGAGTATCGTGCCGGCGGGCGATACCGCCGCAAAACAGCAGCATGCCGACGCGAACAGAAAGGCCAAACACAATCCTGTAAATTTATCAGTCATTTTTCACCTCCACAAAAACTATAAAGGCAGATCTGAACTGCCGCGAATCCTGTCAAGCGCCTTTTTAGCTGTTTTCGACACCTTCTCATCTTTATCCTCCACGGCCTTTATCAGCGCCGAAATGGATTTTGCCGTACCGTTTTTAAGCAGTATTGCCGCCGCCGCTTGACGCATCTGGACAGACTCATCGTGCGTCAGTATCCCGGATATCCGGCTTTCATCCAGGGCCTTTTTTTCAAATAACAGTTTCAGCGCCAGACACCGCACATCAAAAGACTCGTCGTCCAGCATGTTTTCAGCGATTTTGATCAGCGCCCCGTCTCCCGTCCTTGACGCGAGTGTCTCAAGGGCCTGATGCCTCACAAGCGCTTCTTCATCCCACAGCAGAGAATACACAGACTTCACTTCCGTGGAAGAGGCATAGGCGCCGTAAAAACGGCAGACCTCCATCCTGATGTCGGGCGAGGGATCGTTAAAAAGTTTTTTCATCGCGGCGATTGTCCCGGCAGAGCCGTCGCCGAGCGCGTAAAGCGCGCTGACGACATCCCGTCTGACCCACATATCGGCGTCGTTGATGAGTTCTCTTATGTATTTTTCAACACCTTTTTGGGGCGATATGTATATGAGCGCGGCAATCGCGCTTTTCTCATGGCGCTTCCGTTTGGACATATCATCCATCCCGAGGCCGGAAATATCGCCGAGCGACACGGAAAATGACTGAAAACCGCCTCCATTATAGCCCATATCCAGTTTATCCCCGGAAGATCTTATAATCCTGCTTATCTTTCCTTTGCCGGAATCAATGGTGTCGCTCTTGAAAATATTTTCGTCGGCGGCGGCGAGAGCCGTTCCGAAAATCAGTGCGGCAAAAACTATTTTCCTCATGCGAGTTTGCGCCGGATCAGCCGGCCGCTGGAGATCCGACCGAGCAAACGATCTTTTTGATATATTATCTCACCCCTGCGGACAGTGAGAGCGGAAAAGCCCGACACCTTTCTTCCCTCGTAGGGAGACCAGCCATAAGGGTCGCGCTTCCTTATAATTCTGCTTTTTTCCGGATCCGTCACAAAAAGATCCGCGTCCATTCCGGGAAGAATGGCGCCCTTTTTACGCAGGCCGAAATTTTCCGCGGGGGAGGCCGCTGTCAGGCGGGCAAGATTCATAAGAGATTTTTTATCCTTAGCCGAGGCCGTAAAAAGAAGAGGGAAGCTCATGCCTATTCCGGGAAGGCCCCTCGGAATTTTCCTGAAGTCCTTTTTATTGCGCGCCTTATCCTTATAAGAGAACGCGCAGTGATCCGTGCCTATCCAGTCTATGTCTTTTTCGAGCGCCTTTGACAATGCCCTGTTGTCACTTTTCTTTTTCAGCGCGGGATTGCAGCAGAAAAGATAATTGTTTTTTTTCTCAAAAACATCGTCATTAAGAAAAATATAATGCGGACAGCTCTCGGCCTTTATGTCAACTCCTTCGCGGCGGGCTTTAACGAGGGCTTCTATGCCCGCCCGGGATGACACATGGCATATGTATATCCGCCCTTTTGCCCTTCGCGCGAGATCGGCAGCCCTTAAAACGGCCTCGGATTCGGCGCGGGCGGAACC
>PEUP01000025.1 GCA_002780705.1 Elusimicrobia bacterium CG03_land_8_20_14_0_80_50_18
TGGTACGGGTTAGGCGAAAGATCCATGTGCTCTTTTATCGTGCCATGCAGTTTTGGTGATAGCTATAAAATTTATAAAAATTCAAATGTACTTGTGGATAAAAGGATGTATGAGGGATATTGTAAGAATAATTTAATAATTTCTTTACTAAATTCAATTTTATTTCCTTTGTTTATGGATTTAGGAAGCCGAGTTGGTTTAGGGGAAGGCTTGTTAGATGTAACCGTGGAAGAAGTTCAAAAAATCAAAATTGTTAATCCAGAACTTTTGAAAAACAATGGTCAGATACTTCCAAAACGAGAAATTGGTACAGTTTTTCAAGAATGCGGCATTGACCCTAAATCAAAAACACCAATTGAACAGCAGGAGCCGAAACCATTGCCGGACAGAAAAGAACTTGATGATATAGTGTTTGACGCGCTTGGGCTCACGGAAGAAGAGCGCAAGGATGTTTACAGGGGTGTGTGCCGGCTTGTCTGGAACAGAATCAGCAAAGCGAAATCTCTGAAAAAAAGGTAATATGTATGAAATGGGAGAGCGGTAAATAATGGCGAAAAAAACATTTATAACAAATTCAAAAGTGAACACTCTGAAAAAGAGATTGTTCCAGTTGATTGAGCACAGCAGTGAGCTAAAATTTCTCGTCGGGTTTTTCTATTTTTCGGGCTGGCAGGAATTGTATGATGCAATCAAAGACAGGGAAGATTTGACCATAAAAATTTTAGTCGGGCTTAGAGTTGATAAGTTGCTGAATAGAATAGTGGAAGTCCCGGAAGAAAGAAAAAAACTCAGTGATGAAGAAAAAGTTGAAGGATTTTTTGATTCGTTATTAAATGCGTTAAATTCTTCCGATATGGATAGCAGAGAATTTTATGAGCAGGTGTCATTTTTTGTCACTTTGTTGGAAAAAAACAAATTGATTGTAAGACAAACCCAGGATCCGAATCACGCAAAATTGTATTTGTTTAACATCAAAGAATCCCTGCAGGGAATAGCGGATAAAAAATTTATTACCGGAAGCAGTAATCTTACCCGGGCGGGGATATTGGAGCAGAATGAGTTTAATGTTGAGATAAGCGATTACGGGACAGATGAGGCGGAAGCGTATTTTGATGATTTGTGGGAAACGGCAGTCCCGATAACGGAGGTGGATTCAAGAAAGAATGATTTAATCAATATAATTCAGAATCGCACGCAGATAGCGAAGTTAACGCCCTTTGAAGCTTATGCGACTGTTCTTAAAACATATATTGATGTTCAGGAGCAAAAAAATATAAGACCAAGCGTATTACGGTTGCTGAGGGAAAAGGGGTACATAGCGTATTCATATCAGATTGATGCGGTAAAACAGGCATTAACAATTTTATCCAGTTATTCGGGCGTCATAATAGCGGATGTGGTGGGCTTAGGTAAGTCCGTTATTGCGGGGATGATAGCAAAAAATATGACACGCCGCGGGCTTATCATATGTCCGCCAAGTTTAATCGGCGATAAGAACGCGAAATCGGGATGGAAGAAATATACTCATGATTTTCAATTATACGATTGGGAAATCCGGTCATCGGGAGATTTGGAAAATGTTCTTGAATATGTCAAAGAGCACGGCGACGATATTGATGTTGTAATAGTGGATGAATCTCATCGGTTCAGAAATCAGGACACTGTAAATTATGAGTTGTTGAGCCTGATTTGCCATAACAGGCAGACAATATTATTGACCGCCACGCCGTTTAATAACAGCCCCGAAGATATATTTTCAATGTTGAAGCTTTTTATCGTTCCCGGAAAATCAAAAATCACTCTTGATAATGATTTAGAGTCGCGATTCTCAGGGTATAATTATCTGTTTAAGCGATTATCTTTCATTTCCAAAAATTATAATTCCACCAATAAGGAGAAAAAGAAAAAAGCCGAGAAATTTTATCAGGATATTTTTGAGGACGAAACAATTGACTTGTCGGCGGTGAAAGCCAGAGCAAAGCGCCTGGCAAAAGAGATTAAGAAAGTCCTGGAGCCCGTATTGATAAGAAGGAACAGGCTGGATTTGAAAAATGACCCGATGTATAAAAATGAAATAACCGAATTATCTGAAATTGAAAATCCAAAAGAACTTTTCTTTGAGTTAACGAAGGAACAGGCGGATTTTTATGATTCCGTTATCAATCATTACTTCGGAGAAAACGGTATTTTTACGGGCGCCGTATATCAGCCGTTTATTTACGAACAGGAAGCAATTGATGAAGACAATCTGAACATGGAAGATAATAAATCATTCCAGCAGCAAAAAAACTTATTTGAATTCATGAGACGATTGCTTGTGAAAAGGTTTGAAAGTTCTTTCGGGTCATTTGAATGCAGTATCAACAATTTCATTAGGGTGCATAAGCAGGTTTTGGAATTTATTAAAAATTCTAACGGGAAATATATCCTGGACAGAAAAGTTATTGAAAAAGTTTACGAGGGCGATGCGGACGAGATAGGTAACGCCTTAGAAGATTTTATTGAAAAACTGAAGACCAAGAGAGTGCCGAAACACGATAAAGTTTATGACATTAATACATTCCGGCACAAAGATGCATTTATAAAAAATATTCAGAAGGATTTAGAACTGCTGGAAGAAGTCCGGCAGTTATTAAAGGATTGCAAATTAACAGAATCGGATCCTAAAACGGTCAGAGTGATTGCAGAGATAAAAAAAATAAGGGAGAGCGATACTAAACGGAAAATAGTGATATTCACGGAGTATGTGGACACGGTAACTTATTTAGAAAAGTATTTGGATTCAGCTTTTCCTGGCCAGTTATTTACTGTTCCCGGAATCATTTCGGCTTCAGGCGCGGATAGCATATTAAATAATTTTGATGCCAGTGTGAAAATGAAAGATCAGCAAAATAATCTGCAAATACTTCTTACGAGCGACAAGCTATCCGAGGGCGTCAATCTCAACAGAGCAGGAGCCGTAATCAATTATGATATACCATGGAATCCCACGAGAGTAATACAAAGGGTGGGCCGTATTAACAGGATTGGGAAGAAAGTTTTCGATAAACTTCATATCTATAATTTTTTCCCGACAGAACAAGGCGCGGATATTGTGCAAAGCCGTCAAATCGCCGCGCAGAAAATGTTTCTGATACATAACACGCTCGGCGAAGATTCAAAAATATTTGATTCCGATGAAGAGCCCACGGCGTCTAAATTGTACCAGAGGGTGAATCGCAACCCTGATGAATATGATGAAGAGTCCGTATATACGAGCATAAGAAAAGAATATTTTGCCATACAAGAGAAATATCCGGAAGTTATAAAAAAGATTGCCGGATTGCCGCATCGGGTTAAGTCGGCAAAAAAATTCAGCGATAATCAATTGTTGGTTTTCAGGAAGAAAGGATTAGCCATATTTATACAGGGTATTCTTGATACCGCGGCGGAAAAAGCCACGGTAGAAAATATGCTGTTTGAAGACGCCCAAAAACTTATCAAATGTAATTATGACGAGACAAGACGCGATCTCAGCGGCAGGTTTTGGGATATGTATGAAACCATTAAATCGGCGCGAGAGATACATAAAGCAGGCAAGGGAGAACTTGCGTTAGAAGTGAAGGCCCTAAATAATTTGAAAAGCGCCTTAACACATTTTAAATCGGAACTGATTGATGAGCTTCCGTTTATCAGAACGCTTATTCGAGACCTGAGTGAATATATGACTTTACCGAAATATACCCTCAGGCGTTTTGTGGAGTTTGATATTTCAGCGGCTAATGCTGACCGGATTGGGCAATTTAAAAAACAAATTCAGCAAATAAGGAACAGGCTTGGTGAAGATTATCTGGATGTTATTAAATCCCGCACGGCCGATATGAATACTGAAGTTATCATCGCAATTGAGAATATAAAATAGGAGGCAGAATATGAAAAAATTTGTGGCCGCTTGCGTTCAGATGTATATCGTGCCAAACGATATAAAAAGAAACACCGCCCATGCCCTTGAGATGCTGGACGGCGCTGATAAATATCACAGCGCTTCTCTGGTCGTATTCCAGGAGGCTGTCACAACCGGTTTTACGCCAAATATGGATTTTGAGAGTTTCTACAAACTCATTGACACCGTGCCGGGCAAACAGATCAAGCCGGTGATAAAAGAAGCCGCCAGAAGAAAGATGCACATCGTCTGGCCGGTTTATGAGAAAGACCCCGATGATAAAAAAATATACAACAGCGCCGTGCTGATAGGCCCCGGCGGCATCATCGGCAAATACCGCAAAACTCATCCTTTCGGAAGCGAAGCCGCCAAAACGGGGGGCTGGACAACGCCCGGCAACAGTCTTGAGGTTTTTGACACCGAGCTGGGAAAGATAGGCATGATAATATGCTACGACGGAGATTTTCCCGAAACGGCGCGCATGCTGGCCCAGAAAGGCGCTGAGATAATAGTCAGGCCTTCGGCCTTCCTGCGCAATTTTGATATATGGTCTCTCACCAACCGGGCGAGGGCTTTTGACAATCATGTGTTTATGGTGGCGGCCAACGCCACCGGCGTTGACGCCGCGGGGAGGCATTATTTCGGCCACAGCATGATAGTCGCGCCGAATGTGACAGTGCCGGCGCTTGGCGCCGCCAGCGAGGACATAATCTCCGCGGAGCTGAACCCCGCTCTGATAGATTCCCAGACACCCGGTTCTTCGTCGCCGAGAGTTTTTGACCACATCCGTGACCTCAATGTCAAACTTCACTGATTGCCGGCTTTTTGAATTTTGTGTTTTTTTTCGTGATATATTACAATAAAGACTTTGGAATAGCGCCTATACAGGATTTTATCCGGTAAAAGCGGATTGTAAAAGCTTGCCTACCGGCAGGCAGGGAGAAGATATGGAAAAAAGAAGAGTGGTTATCACCGGCGTGGGCATCGTCTCGCCCATAGGAATAGGTAAAGAAGCCTACTGGCAGGCTTTGATGAAGAGCGAATCCGGCGCGGCACCCATCACTAATTTTGACGCGTCAAAACACTCAACGACTTTCGCCTGCGAGGTGAAAGGTTTTGACCCCGATAAATACATAGATGTCCAGAAGGTCAAAAAAATGGACAGATTCACGCAGTTCGGCCTTGCCGCCGCCGCTGAAGCCATGGAAGATTCCGGCTTAGACATTGAAAAGGAAGACTCCTTCCGCTGCGGCGCCATTGTCGCCTCAGGCATAGGAGGCATAGGCACCGTCGAGGAAGGGGCGAATATGCTGACTTCGCGGGGCCCGAGGAGAATCTCACCTTTTCTGGCGCCTAAGATGATAGTCAATATGGTTGCCGGCGAAATCGCCATAAAATTCGGTCTCCATGGTCACAATTTCAGCATTGTTTCCGCCTGCGCCTCATCAAATCACGCTCTCGGCACGGCTTTGCGCACCATACAATACGGCGACGCCGATGTCATACTTTCCGGCGGCGCGGAAGCCGCGATAACGCCTCTGGGCCACGGGAGTTTCTGCGCTCTGAAAGCCCTCTCAACAAGGAATGATGATCCGAAGACGGCCTCGCGGCCTTTTGACAGGGACAGGGACGGCTTTGTCATGGCCGAGGGCGCGGGAATAATCGTGCTTGAAGAACTGGAACACGCCCGGAAGAGGGGCGCGCGCATATACGCGGAACTGGCGGGTTTCGGCGCCACGGATGACGCCTACCACATAACGGCTCCGGCACCCGGAGGTGACCCTTCGGCAAAAGCCATGGAATTCTGCATCAGAGACGCGGGGCTTTCTACCGAGGATATAAATTACATCAACGCCCACGGCACTTCAACGGCTTTCAACGACAAAGGCGAGACCGCCGCGATTAAGAAAGTGTTCGGTGAGCGCGCTTATAAAATACCGGTTAATTCAACCAAATCCATGACGGGGCATATGCTGGGCGCCGCCTCGGCCAATGAGTTGACGGCCACGCTTCTTCAGATGAAAAACGGCAAGCTCCACGCCACTATAAATCAGTTCAACGCCGACCCTGAATGTGACCTGGACTATGTGCCGAACAAGCCCAGGGACTATCAGATAACAGCGGCGATATCCAACTCACTGGGTTTCGGCGGACACAACGCCACGATCTGCGTTAAGGCTCTGTAAAGTGATGAAAAAGGGCAAGATAGGCGTTGTGGGGGCGGGCCTCATAGGCGGCTCTATAGCCGCCCATGCCGTGAAAAAAAAGAAAGAGGTCATCTGTTTCGGCAGAAATCCTTTGCGGCTTAAAAAGGCCCTGCGTTCAGGCATATGCACGGAAGTCACAACGGATCTGGCGCGCGCCGGCGAGTGCGGCATCATATTCCTCTCAACGCCTGTGGATACCATCATAGGCCTCGGTAAAAAAATAATACCTTTTATGAGCAAAGGCGCCGTGCTCACTGATGTAGGGAGTGTCAAAGCTGAGATATGCGCGTCTCTCTTTCCAGAGGCAAAAAAAAGAGACATCCTGTTCTGCGGGGCTCATCCCATGGCCGGAAGCGAAAAGACGGGTTTTGAAAACGCCTCGGCGGATCTTTTCCGCGACACGGTCGTTTTTGTCGCGAAGGGCGGGAATTCTTCATCCCGCGGCGGAAAGATTGTCCGGGAATTCTGGGCCGGCGCCGGCGCCGAATGTGTCAGCATAGAACCGGAAAAGCATGACGAGTTTGCCTCTCTGACAAGTCATCTGCCGCACCTTATAGCTTTTAGTTTCGCGGAATCCTTCTGCCGTTTTGAAAAAAAACACCGCTCTGTGAGAGACGCCGCCGCGGGGAGTTTTGAAAATATCACCAGAATAGCCGCCAGCAGCCCGTTTTTGTGGAGCGCTGTTTTCGCGCAGAACAGAAAAAATATTATCCGTCGCGCAAAGGATTTCAGAAAGAGCCTGGACGCGATGATACTGTCTCTTGAAAAAAAAGAATCAACCCTGAACACGCTCAAAAGGATAAATCGAAGTTATGAAAGCTATGCTGATCAAGCCTGCAAAAAAAATAAGCGGAACCGTTAGAATACCGCCGGATAAGTCAATATCACACCGCGCGGCGATGCTCGCGTCGGGCGCCGTGGGAACGAGTGTCATAGAAAATTTTCTTTTGAGCGCCGATTGCAAATCCACCCTCTCGGCCGTCAAGGCTTTCGGCGCGGGCGTGAAGAGAAAGGGTTCCACCGTAACAGTCAGCGGCGCAAAATTTTCTTCTCCGGCCAAAGCCGTTGATTGCGGAAATTCCGGCACTACCGTGAGGCTGCTGGCGGGATTCGCCGCGGGAAGGGGCGTGAAAGCCGTTTTTACGGGGGATGAATCGCTCTCGCAAAGGCCAATGAAAAGAGTGACGGAACCGCTTAAACTGATGGGCGCTTCCATCACATGCAAGAACGGGCGTTTGCCGATGAAATTAAAAAACGCGCCTCTCCACGGAATCAATTACACGATGCCCGTCGCTTCCGCGCAGGTGAAATCCGCTTTGCTTCTGGCCGCTCTCGGCGCTTCCGACGAGATGAGAATAAATGAAAAAATAATCTCGCG
>PEUP01000006.1 GCA_002780705.1 Elusimicrobia bacterium CG03_land_8_20_14_0_80_50_18
TATGATTATGCCTCCGGAGCAGAGCGGAATATCCCTGATAATACTGCGGAGCATCGTTGTTTTTCCGGCGGCGTTGGGCCCGATGAGGGCGTATATCTTTCCGCCGTCCAGACGGCAGTTTATGCCGCGAATGACAAAACCGCGGTCGTATCCGGCTGAGAAATTTTCAAATATCATCATTTCCTGTATATCCATAGAAAAAATGGCGCGCCGAGCATAGCCGTCACCACGCCCACAGGTATCTCCTGAGGGAAGAGAAGGTTTTTCGCCGCCAGATCGGAGAGCATGAGGAGTATGGCGCCGGTCGAGGCTGAGACAGGCAGAAGAAAGCGCGCGTCGGAGCCTGTGAATTTTCTGGCGATGTGCGGCGCCATGAGGCCGATAAACCCTATGGTGCCGGATACACTCACCGCGGCGCCGGTGACGACAGAGGCGGCGATCAGGGCTATTAGAGATTCTTTTTTCCAGTCGCAGCCGAGCTGACGGCTCAGGGTTTTGCCCGCGGCCAGAGCGTTCAGAAACCGTGATTTGTAAAAGAGGAACAGACTCCCCGCCGCGGCGATGATGACGGAGGCGCTGATGAGTGACATCCTCGTCTCGCCCAGGTCGCCCATCATAAAATATATGAGGGAAAAAAATTCTTTTTTTCTGAAGCTTATCAGAAAGATTACCGCCGCGGAGAGAAAAAAGTTCACCGCCACCCCAGAAAGTATTATGTTCTTCTTTGAAAAGGAGCGCCCCGCTATTTTCAGCACCGCCGCCACCGTTAGGCAGGAGCAAATGCCCGCCGTCACTGGAAAGAGTACCCCCGCGCGGCTTATACCGAAAAAAGAAAGCGCCGCTATGCCGAAGACCGCGCCCGAGGAGCTTCCGAGAAGGTAGGGGTCGGCGAGGGGATTCGCCAGCACCGTCTGGTATGCGACTCCGGCGGCGGCCAGCGCCGCGCCCGCCGCGGCGCCGCAGAGCGCGCGTGTCATCCTGAGCCTCAGTATCGCGTCTTCGGGTATGCCGAAACCCTCATGACCGAGGCAGACGGAGAGGAAAAACACGAATACACCGGCCGCGGCCGCTCCCGCGAGTATCAGCATGAAATCTTTTTTGCCTCTCATTGTTTTTTTTCCGCGTCTTCCGCGAGATAATAAATTTCCCGCATACCCCTCGTTATCCTCGGACCTGGCCGGACGATGATGTCAATGTCGGAAGGGCGGAGCAATTTAGCGTTTTTTATGTAGGGATGAAGCGCCCGGAATTCTTCTTCGCTGCTTCCTGTCAGAAGGATGAAATCGGGTTTTTGGCGTATGAGCCATTCTGCATTGACGCCGGGATAGCTGTCTTTGAATACGGCTATATTCTTCAAGCCGATTATTTCGCAGACAGAGCTCAGGAAAGTTTTGTCGGACGCGGCAATCAGCGGCTGGGGGCAGACCTCTATGAAAACGCTTTTGTTCTTCACTTTCGGAATAGAGCGTATGTCTTTTTTCATGTCCGCGACGAGTTCTGACGCTTTTTTCTCTTTTCCCGTCAGGCGTCCTATTTCAATGATGTGGCGGAACAACTCGCTGATGTCGGCGGGATGAAAGACTCTCACATTGTAACCGGCGTTTGTCAGATGAGAGATGGCTTTGCCCTGGCCGTCTCCCGCGGCGAGTATCAGAGAAGGCCGTATGCCGGCTATCTTCTCCATGGAAGGGAAAGAAAAATCCCCGACGGATTCTTTCTCGCGGAGAGCTTCCGGCGGCCAGGTGCAGTGACTTGTTATGCCGTAAAGGGCATCCTGGGCGCCTATGGCGTATATTATTTCCGTGATTCCCGGAGACAGCGATACCACCCGCAGGCCTTCCGGCGCCTTATGGCGCGAGCATCCCGAGGCAATCACAAAAGCTGATAGAAAAATTAATATACGCATAAAAAAAGCCGGCCTTTGCGGGCCGGCTTATCAAACGGAAAATAATCCGCGCCTCCCGCGAGGCAAATTTTACATTCCGCAGGCCTTCGGGCTTTACCGTTGCGGGGCAGCGGCCGGAACAATCGGCTCTTTCCCTGCGAAACACCGCACTGTAGCAGAAATACAATCATCTTGTCAAGCCCGAGGCAGCAATTAAGGCAATGCGGGGGGCATTATGATTGACACAGAGCGTCGGGCTTGATAGAATTTTCCCATACGGCGTGTTGTTAGGGACTGTCCCCCTTTACGGACGAGCGAAGCTGAAAGCCCGCTTCTGGCGGGCGAGTTGTAGAAGGGGATTGTCCCTGTTTTTGTTCGGGAGGTGTATAATGATCAGGGAAGCTATTATCAAACTTTGCAACGGCGAGGATCTTCAGGGCGGCGAGACGGAGACGGTTTTCAGGGAAATCATGGATGGCGCCGCCACGCCCTCTCAGATGGGCGCATTCCTTACGGCGCTCCGGCTGAAGGGAGAGACAATTGAAGAGATCACCGCGGCGGCGAGGATAATGCGCGAAAAAATGGTGAAGATAAATGTCCGCACGGATGTTGATATAGACAGGGAAGAGATCAACCAGGACATGGAGACCATCATCGACACCTGCGGGACAGGCGGCTCCGGCACCAACACATTCAACATTTCCACAGCCAGCGCTTTTGTCGTCGCCGGATGCGGCATCAAGGTCGCCAAGCACGGCAACCGTTCCGCGTCCTCACCCTGCGGAAGCGCGGATGTGCTGGAGAATCTGGGCGTTGATATAATGATGAGCCCCGAACAGTCCGCCGACTGCGTTAAAAAAATAGGCATAGGTTTTCTTTACGCGCCGCTATTTCACCCCGCCATGAAAAATGTGGGAGCGACAAGAAAAGAAATAGGTGTGCGGACGATTTTCAATATTCTGGGCCCTCTGGCCTCGCCCGCGGGCGTCAATGCCCAGGTGCTGGGCGTCTATTCCGCGGCGCTGGTTGAGGTGATGGCCAATGTCCTGAACAATCTGAAAATCAAAAGGGCTTTTGTCGTGCATGGCCTTGACACGCTTGATGAGGTGACCATCACAGGGGCCACTCTCGTGGCGGAGGTGAAAGACGGCAAAGTGACGGTCAGCGAGATAAGGCCGGAGGATTTCGGCATGTCCTGCCGCCATCCGAAGGAAATAGAAGGCGGCAGCGCCGGCGAAAACGCGGAGAAGGTGCTGTCCGTTTTAAGCGGCGAGAAAGGCGCGCGTCGCGACATTGTCCTTCTTAATTCGGCTCTCGCCATCGTCTGCGCGGCTAAGGCCGGCACTATAAAAGAAGGCGTGGCGCTGGCGGAAAAATCCATAGATTCCGGCGCCGCCATGGAAAAACTCAATCAACTGAAAAAAATACAAAAGTGAGAATTCCGCCAGTCAAAAACCGCGGATTTTGTGCATGATGAAAATAGTCTATGCCACAGGCAACGCCGATAAGGTGAGAGAGATCAAAGAAATCCTGAAGGGATGCCCCGCTGAACTTGTGCCGATGAGTGAATTTCCGCCTTTGGAAGTGGTGGAAGACCGCGGCACCTTTTCCGGCAACGCCGGAAAAAAAGCTTATGAGGTCTCCGCGCACACGGGATTGCCGGCTCTCGCCGACGATTCGGGACTCGTTGTTGAGGCTCTGGACGGAGCGCCCGGGATATACTCCTCAAGGTATGCCGGCGATAAAGCCGCATACGCTGACAATGTGAGAAAACTTCTTTTCAAAATGAGAGGCAAACGGAACCGCAAAGCGGCTTTTGTGTGCGTGTCTGTCCTCTATCTGCCGGGCGGGGAGATATTCACAGCGCGCGGAAAGCTGGAAGGTGTGATTTCAAAAGAGCCCTCCGGCGAGGGCGGCTTCGGCTACGACCCCGTTTTTTACATAGCCAAAAAGAGAAAAACTCTCGCCGAACTCGGCGATGAAGAAAAAAACGCCATAAGTCACAGGGGAGAAGCTTTCAGAAAGATGGCGGAAATAATCAGGAAACTGGCGTCGAGAGACAGCTTGTCCGTCACTGAGGAGTCCGGCGCCGCGAGGCAGGAAGATCCCGCTCAATGAAAAAATTAAGGACGTCCCCTTTTTCCCCTTTTTCCCGAAAGTCAACCCCTGTCACCTTTTTGTTTATTTTGTTTCTTTGCGCCGCGGCATCCGGAGTCAGCTTTCAAAATACTCTAAGTGATATTTTCAATTACCGGCTTGAAGAAGCCGCCGAAAAAATCAAGGGCTTGAAGGCTGAGGAAAAACACTATGCCCGCGCCCTGTATCTCATGCACAGAGGCCTTTACAGCGAAGCTCATGATGAAATGATCAGGTCGGGCGCTCCCGCCGGTGACAGGTGGAGAGATTACATCGCCGGGATGAAGGATATAGGCGACGGTTTTGAGACTGAGCATATAGCCGGTTTCAATGTGCGATTTTATATCCGCGACAGAGTGATGCTGCCCTATCTGCGAAAAAAACTCCCGCTGATAAGCAGGGCAATGAAAAGGATTTTCGCTTTCAGCCCCGGCGGCGTGGTCCTTGAGATATACCCCGACCGCGAGAAGTTTTTGAAGGCCTCAACACTCAGCCGCGAAGAGCTTGAAAGATCCGGCACCGTCGCCATAGCGAAATTCTCGCGGCTGATGATACTCAGCCCCCGTCTTCTCCCCTACGGTTACAGATGGGACGACACGGTCTGTCACGAATACACACATCACATAATAGGCAATTTTACGGAGATGGATATTCCCCTCTATCTCAACGAGGGCATAGCGAGGACTTTTGAAAATCTGTGGAGAAAAGATTCGCCTGTGCTTGAAGCGCCGGTGAAAAACCAGCTCGCGCGCGCTAAGTCCGAGGGTTTTATAGAATTCAAAAAATTTGAGAGAGGCATGCCCTCTCTTGAAAACCAGAAAGATGTGGCGCTGGCTTTCGCCCAGGTGAACTATCTTGTTTACGGGATGTTTGAAAAGGGAGGGGCGAAAAAAATACAACAAATGCTCATCGGATGCGGCCGTGAGGGTTTTGAGAAGAGCTTTGAAAGCTCTTTCGGACCGCTCGATGTTTATCTGGCTTCCTACTGGGAAGAGATGAGGGGCAACGAATGGGTGTGGAAGGGCGCCTCGCCGGATTTCATATACTGGAAAGAGGACGATGACTTTCTTTCATTATCCATCAGAGATTACATGAGGCTGGGAGACCGTCTGCGCTCGGCGGGGAAATATTCTCTCGCTCTTCATCAGTACGGAAAGGCGGAAGCGCTTGAACCTGAAAACACGCTTGTGCTGGTGAAGACAGCGAAAACACTCGCCGCATCGGGAGACAGAGAGAAGGCGGATGAATATTTCGCAAGAGCCTTGCGTATCGCGGAGGATGATTTCGTCTGCCTCGCCGCAAGGGCGGATTTTTTGATAAGCGGGGGACGGTATGAGGAGAGCGCTCCGCTTCTTCTTCGCGCGCTTGAGAGAAATCCTTTTTACAGAAAGGGCTATGAACAGCTTCACGGGATATATGTGAAGAGCGGAGAAAGGAGAAAGGCCGCGGAAATCGCGGCTTTTCTGGAGATGCTGTGATCAAAAAAAGCGCCGCGGAGATAAAAAAAATCCTGCCGGAATTTGACGGCGGAGACGCTTATATCGTCAGTGAAGAGGATATTCTCCGCATGAAAGAGCGCTCGCCGCTGTCGGGTCTTCCGGGCAACACGGAGATAAAACGCGCCGTAGAGGACAAATTTATCAATGGCCCGCCGTCGGCCATGATGGTGTATCTGGACATAAACTCCTTCAAACCATATAACGACAATTACGGTTTTATAAAAGGCGACAGAGTCATTAAAGAGCTCGCGGAGATTTTTTCTTCCTCCGTCAGGGGTTTTGCCGGGCACATAGGGGGTGATGATTTCGCGGCGGTGACGGACGCGGGCTCATTTGATTCACTGAGTGAGACTGTCGTGTCTTTTTTTGAGGGGCAGTTGGAAAAATTCTATGACGCTCTGGATTTTGAAAGGAAGTGCATCGTCACCTTTGACAGGTCCGGCCGGAGGAGCCGCTATCCCCTCATGGGCCTGACAGTCGTGGGATTCGGAAAAATCAGGGATTTTAAATCCGCCGCCGCCGTCGGGGAATTCGCATCCCAGCTCAAGGCCGCGGCAAAACTGAAGGCGGAAAAACAGACGGGCTCATTTATAGTTTATAAATACGACGGCTCCTCGCTGACGCCGCTTGAGGACATAATAAGCGATGAGAGCATACCCCTGAAAATACGCAGGGGCGCTATTGAGGCGCTGGGCTCGTCGGGAGATTTTTCCTACGCCGATATCCTGGTCGGGATACTCGGCTCCAATGTGGATACCTTTCTCAAGAAAAGCGCTCTCTACGCCCTCGGATGCCTGAGGTTAAAGGAGACGGCTCCGGCCATCGCCGGATTTCTTTCCAATGAGTCCGCTCATCTGAGGATGCGTGCCGTTGAGGCCCTTGGCGAGCTGGGCCTGGCGCGCTATTCAAAGGAGATTGCCGGGCTCACGGGAGATAAAAATTATTTTGTCAGAAAAGCCGCGGTCCTCGCGCTGGGAAAAATAGCGGATCCGGCTTTCTGCGAACTGCTCAAAAGCAGGATGAACGCGCGCGATGTGCGGAACGAGGCCTTTGTTTCGCTGGCCATGCTCGGGGACAAGGACACGCTTGAGAGCCTGCCTTTGTTCATAAACGACGACAGTGTTGAGACTGATCTGCGCCTTCGCGGCCTGAAAATAATCAAAGAGGCGGAAGATTGCCCGGCCGGAGGGCTTCTGCTTGAAAATCTCTCCGCGAAGAGTCCAATGATCAGAGCGGAATGTCTGGACGCCGCCGCTTGTCTCATGCGAAAAGGAGCCGTGTCCCTGAACGGGGGCAGGGATCTTTCTGATTTTATCGGCGATAAATCAGCCGCTGTCAAGGTTGCGCTCGCCTCTTTCTGCGGCGCCGAAGGCGGCGGGGCCTCTCTGAAAGCGCTTAAAGAGCTCGTAAAAGATCTGTCGCCCGCGGTGCGGGGACGGGCGATTAAGGAGCTCGCGCGATTTCCCGGCAGTGAAGGCGATATCCTGTTTTTCCTTGACGACAGAAGCGCTTTCGTGCGTTTCTCGGCGGCTGCGGCTCTTTCGGAAACTGATATGCCCGGCCATGTCCTGAACCGCGCCGTGGAAAAACTGCGTCTGCTACTGAAAGATCCGTCTCACGAAGTCGCCGCCGCCGCCTCAAACAGCA
>PEUP01000080.1 GCA_002780705.1 Elusimicrobia bacterium CG03_land_8_20_14_0_80_50_18
GAATTGGCTCTCTATCACACCTTAGGCGCTCTTCCGGAACCGCAGGTTACCCACAGATTCTGGTGAAGAGCCAAAAAAGAGAAATCGTGTTGACAAATTTTCGTAAGGGCAGGGCAGTATGAGAATACTGATAATAGCAGAGAATGAGCATTTTTTTATCCCGGATATGATAAGAGAATTTCTTGATATATGCGGCGAAGACATAGTGGGAATAGCTATTGCTGACGATCCGGTGCTCAAGCCCTTGGAAATTCTTCAATGGAAATACAGGAGTTTCCGGAAAAAAACAGCTATTATGACCTCTTACGATATGTTCAAACTTTCGTGCCGGCTTCTGAAAATGTACATCAACGGCATTTTTACGCGAAGGCTTCCAACGCTTAGAGCCGTAGCCGCTGAAAAGGGAATAGCGTGTTTTCATTTAAAAAATGTGAATTCGCCCGTATCATTATCCAAAATCAAAAACATTGAACCGGACCTGATAATATCAGTACAGGACCATATCTTTGGCAAGGAACTTCTTGAAATACCCAAGCTCGGGTGCATTAACAAGCACGCGGCCCTTCTCCCTGAATACAAGGGCGTTTGGCCGGTGTTTTGGGCAATGTTGAATAATGAAAGTCAGACCGGGCTTACCATACATTGGATTGATAGCGGCGTTGACACCGGCAGAATCATTGTTCAGCGGCCAGTGCCTATAAACCAGGGAGATAGCATGTATGATTTATACAGGAAAATATTTGCCTTGTGCGCCGTGTCGCTGAATGAAGCTGTTGCGATGATTAAAGAAAATCCATCGGGGGGTACGGTTCAGCGCAAAGGCTGTTATTTTTCGTTCCCGGATAGGGCATCAGTGTTACGATTCAGGCAAAAAGGGGATAGTGTAATATGAGCAAGATGGCATTTTTGAAATCAGCGGGAAAGATTATAGCGGCAGCGTTTTCCGTTGCTGTTTTTGTATATGCCCGGGGTGGCGGCAACTTTCCGCTACTTCTTTTTTGCTTCACATCTTTTCTGCTGTTTTTCTGGGTCATATATTCAAAATCAATGAGCGGGGGACAATCAACTTTCTTTGAGACATTAAAGCAGGACTCCAATACCTATCTCCCCGCGCTCCTGCTTCTGTTGTTTTTAGTTACAGTTCTCTTGAGGACTGATCGCTACAGAGGAGCCTTTATGGAGTATTATGCTTACGCCTTCGTCATAACATTTAGTGTCGCGGGCATAGCGTCTTTGAAGATCTTGACCGGCAAAAATGCTTCGGTTCAACGCTTGGCAACGCCGCTTATCCTTTTAGCCGTGGGTGCCGCGTTCCTATTTTACTATCGTTATTTAATGCTGAGCCACTATGCTTTTTCCGAGGACTCGTGGTATTATCATAATCTTATCTGGAATATTTCTAAATTGAATTTTCAGCATTCGGGAAGCGATTTGGATATCGTGACCAGCATTTTTTCAACACACATGAGCTTATTCGCCTTTCCGCTGGCTTTTATTTATTCATTTTTCAGGGATATAAGGACGCTTGTTTTCATGCAGTCTCTTGTCCTCGCGCTAGGTATAGTGCCGGTATGGTTTTATGCGGCCAGAAGCATGAAGAACTGCTGGGCGGGCATTGCGTTCGCTTTAGCGTATGTTCTGCATCCGGCTATTCAATTCGGCCACTTTTGGGGAATCACCCTGGATATGTTTGGCGTTGTTTTTTTAACGGGGGCGCTATATTTTTTATTTTCTGATAAGCTCAAAGCATTCTTCGTGTGTTGTTTGCTAACGATAGCATGTAAAGAAATATTTGCCGTGATAATAGCGCCCCTCGGTATTTATGTTTTCATTGTAAGGCGGGAAAAGAAGGTTGGATTATGGCTGTTCGTCTCGTCTACGCTTTATTTTTTAATCGCGATGCAGATAGCTTCGTATATGGGCAAGGGGATAGATGTTCACGGCTTTTTCAAGGAAACGCTTTGGTATTTAGCAAGCCATCCCGCCGCTATGCTCAGACATTATCTCGATCCCAGACGGCTTGACACAGTGATCAAGCTTCTCGCTCCCTTGGGGTTTTTAAGTCTTGTCAGGCCTGGCCTGCTGCTTGTGGGCTTGCCGTTTCTGCTGATATCTTTTCTGGACCCCAGTTTTTATCTGCTTGACAGCTACAGATTTTCTCCCATGGCGCCGTTAATAATTTTTTCTGCGATCAATGCTGTTGTGTATATCAGAAAAAAAACGGCAGATGCCATGCTGTTTCAGTCCATGTTGGTTTATTTGGCGATTGTCAGCACGGCAAGTTATTATTTTTACAACCCATTTATTTTTTTTAAGCAATACTATAAGGGCAGGTTTGCAAAGAGCGCGCATTTTGAAGCAGTTGCTAAAATCGCGAATACTGTGCCGGAAGATGCGTCTCTGTCGGTATCAAGCGCCTTAAGGGGTATGTTCGCCAGAAGACGGGAAATATACATATTCCCCAGAGGTCCCGTGTCAGAGAAATATAGCAAATTATTCAATCTCCCCGAGTACAAACACTCTTTTGTGCGTGATGCAGATTATGTGGTGGTTGATCTTACATACCCGCACAGTTTGTGCGGAGGTCATGAAAACGAGTATTTGAGGGAATTGCTTGATGGCCCCGATTACGGCGTTTTACACTATTTTGACGGTTTGATTGTTTTTAAAAAGGGTCACCAGGGACGGTTTCAGGACTTTGTTACAGTTGAAGATACGCCGGCGATTGAGAATATCTTTAATAAGGATTTGTCAGAATCTCTAAATTTCATGGGCTATAATATTGAGCGCGAAAAGGCGTTTAAAGGGCAGACAGTTTATATGGAATATTTCCTGCGGGTAAAGTCGCCAATTTTTGAGAAATATAGATTGGCGCTGACATTTAAGAGACCTGGCTATAGAGATATCAATATCATCCATGAACCCTTTAGAGGGATGTATTCTTCTGACAAATGGGGAGCAGGTGTTGTCTTAAGAGATCATGTGGCGGTGGGGCTTGATGATAATTTTTCTATTTTAAGTGTTCCGTATAGCATGGATATAGTTCTGCTTGAAGAAACAGGTGTTGCGTCAGGCCTCGGTGAGTTTTTGGTTTTGCCGCGCTTCAGATAGATAATGGCAAAGAGAATTGCCGTCATAAGACAGGTGCTCAAGGTGTTAATATGAAAGTTTCGGTTGTTATTCCTTTTTACAACGAAGAGAAATATATCGGGCAAATAGCCGGGAAAGTGCTGGCGCGCCCTGAGGTGGGGGAGCTTATCGCCGCGGATGACGGGTCTAGCGACGGCAGTTTGAGGACGATTGAAGCGATCGCGGCGAAAGACAAGCGGCTGAAAATCACGCGGCTTGAGAAGAATTCGGGAAAGGGCGCCGCCGTTAGGCAAGCCCTGAAGAGCGTGACAGGGGATATCGTAATAATCCAGGATGCCGATATTGAATATGACCCGGATGATTACCCCATGTTACTTGAGCCATTTAATGACCCCGCGACAAAAGTGGTTTACGGTTCCCGCCTTCTGAAAAAACACAACGGCATCTCATATTTTTCCTTCGCGCTGGGGGGGATAGTCCTCACGTTGATAACGAATATCCTTTACGGCGTGAGGATAACGGATGAGCCGACGGGATATAAGGTTTTTCGCGCTGATGTGCTGAAAAGCCTGTTTTTATGCAGCATGGGTTTTGAATTTTGCCCTGAAGTTACTGCTAAAATAATCAAAAAAGGGGTAAAGATACATGAGGTTCCTATTTCCTATTCTCCGCGAAAGATATATCAGGGGAAAAAAATAAGATTCCGTGACGGGATTATTGCTATCTGGACATTACTTAAATACAGATTTTCATGAGCAAAAATACGAAAGTTCTTCTCATAGACCCGCCGTGGGAAATAGAATCCGCCCACAATATATGGAAAAACATAGGCAGCTGTCTGCCCAGCCTTGGACTCGCTTATATAGCGGCATATCTTGAAAGGGCGGGATTTACCGTCAGGATAATAGATTGCACCGCCGAAAGGATAGGGCTGCGCTCGCTTGAAAAACTTTTCAGTTTAATGTCTCCGCCTGCGTATATAGGATTAACTGCCACGACGCCCCTTATTAAAAACGCTTTTCTGATAGCGGAGATGGCCAGACGCTATTTTCCGTCGGCAAAGATTGTCTTTGGCGGGGTTCATCCGACAGTGGAAACGGAGGAATCTCTGAGCCATCCGGCTGTTGACGCCGTTGTGCGGGGTGAGGGGGAAGAAACATTCCTTGAGGTGGTCAAAGGGATTCCTTTTAAGGATATCAGCGGGCTTTCTTATAAACAGGACGGAGTTTTTCATCACAATGTGTCCCGGCCTTTGATCGGCGACCTTAATAAAATACCTTCTCCGGCATATCATCTTCTCCCGATGAAAAAATATTATCCCGCGATAGGCTCTTACCGCAAATTGCCGGCTATGAGTATTTTTGCCACGCGCGGCTGCCCGGGGCGCTGCACCTTCTGTTACAGAACTTTTTCCGGCAAGGTGCGCAAGCGTTCCGCCGAAAACATCGTCAGAGAGGTGGAGCTCCTTTACAGGAATTACGGGATCAGAGAGATCGCTTTTTATGACGATTCTTTCACGGCTTTCAAGGATGTCGTTTTCAGCTTCTGCCGCCTGCTTGAGGAAAAGAAACTGAATATAAGCTGGTCATGTTTTACCCGCGCGGATCTTGTCAACAAAAAACTCCTGCTGGCTATGAAAAAAGCAGGGTGCCATCTGATACTTTTCGGCGTTGAGACTGCCGATGAAACGATAATGAAGAATATCAGAAAAAATATTTCGCTTGATAAGGTTGAAGAGAATGTCCAGTTCTGCCGCAGGATAGGTATAGATACCAGGGCCTCTTTTATGCTGGGTAATCAGGGCGAAACGGAGGAAAGTGTCAAGAAGACGATAGATTTTGCGCTTAAATTAAATCCCAGTCAGTTGCATTTTAATATAGCCACGGCTTATCCGGGGACAGAGCTTTATTCATGGGCGAAGGAGAAGGGCTATCTTCTCGACGAGAGCAGGTATGATTATAATATGTCAGATGTCAATCTCGGCCTTCCTGATATATCGCCCGGACAGCTCAAACATTATTACAATTATGCCCACAGGAAGTTTTATCTGAATCCGTCAACGGTTTTGAGCCACGCTTTAAGCTTGAGGACGATGACGCAGTTTTGGGAATATGTCAGGGGCTTTATAGCCGTTCTGTATGTTTTTACGCACAAAAGATAAATATCTTCCGTGCATTGTGTTTGCGGCTTTCCTGCTTCGGGCTGTCTTCGCTTTGATGTATAAACATGATCTTTATCCCGATGAATACAGCTGGAACGCTTTGTCCGCCGCTTTACTTTCCGGAGAAGGTTTTCTGAATAATATGAGGCCCCCCGGATATATTGCCATGGCGGCCGCCGTTTATAAAATTTTCGGAGCAGGGAATTTTACGGCTCTGCGTCTGACGCAGGCTTTGCTCGGAGCTTTGCAAGTTGCCTTTGTTTACTTTTTAACGCTGAAAATATTCAAAAAAACGCTCAGCGCCCGTATAGCCGCCGGGCTCGCGGCGCTGTATCCCTATCTCATATTTTTTTCAGCGCGCATACTTTCGGAAACGCTTTATTCTTTCCTTATGACATCCGCGGCTTTTTATATTTATTCCATGGCGGATGAGAATGACTCCCTGGCCCATTCTATCGCCGCGGGGGTGCTGGTTTCCTTAGCGGCGCTTACAAAGGCGACGATACTGGCTGTTTCCCCGTTCCTGATCGTATGGTTTGCGCTGAACAGGATCGCGCCTAAGAAAATTTTATTTTTTTTCTCGGCGGCGCTTCTTTGTGTCTCTCCATGGATACTCAGAAATTACCATAAATACGGAGGATTTGTTTCGGTGACACCGTCAGGGTCTTATTTTTTTCAGGCCTACAATTCTGAAACAATGCGGCTTGAGACTGAAACAAGGCAACTGAAAGAAGTCCGCTGGTACACGGATGAGTATCAGGAGATAGCGGAATTGCCCGTTCTTGAGGCGGACAGAGAATACCGCAGAAGGGCGCTGTCCTTTATCAGGAATAATCCGCTCTCATCCGTGAAGCTCATGGCGATGAGATTTTCTCATTTCTGGCGTCTGTACCCCATAACAAATAATGTATTTCAGAAATCGGTCGCTTTTGCCACATCGGGGCCTGTTATTTTGTTCGGTCTTGCCGGAATGATTCTTTCAATTTCTCTCTGGAAAAAAACCTTGTTGCTGATAGGGCTGATTTTTACATTTAACGCGGTTCACACGGTTTTTCTGTGCACTCTGCGCTACAGAATACCCATTGAGCCATTTTTTATGATTTTCGCCGCGTTTGCGGTTGAGAAATTTATAATGTCGCTGAAACAGCGCCGTTTGCGAAAGTCCTGATTTTTCATCTGTGAATTTTTGAGAGCCTTTTCAGGGTGACAGATAAGGCGTTTTTTGATATTCTCTTTGTAAAAGAACGGAGATTGGGAATTGCCGGGCGATCATAGAAGCAAGAACAGCGACTGTTTATTAGAGTGTTGGGCTATATGGGGAGATGATTGAATGAGGATAGCGGAAAAGCTGGAGGCTTCGGAGAGGGGCGTTTCTTTTGAGTGCTTCCCGCCGAAAACGGAGAAGGGGCGGAGCAATCTTTACGGGGCGCTCGGCGCGCTTGAAAAGTATAAGCCTCTTTTCGTGTCAGTGACATACGGCGCTGGCGGCGGCAACAGGGACACGGCCGTTGACACGGTTCTGTCGCTCAAAAAAGATTTCACTTTTGAGGTCATGCCTCATCTGACCTGCATAGGCGCTCCGGCATCGGAGATAGACGGGGTGCTCGACACTTATAAAGACGCCGGCATAGAAAACATCCTCGCTCTGCGGGGCGATCCTCCTTCAGCTCTTGAGGGCTTTGACGAGTCCAGAGGGGTTTTCGCGCACGCGTCAGACCTGATAAAGCACATAAAAAACGAATACTCTTTTTCCGCGGGCGCCGCTTTTTATCCCGAGGGGCATTTTCAGTCGCCTTCTCCCGCCGACGATATCACGCACCTCGCCGGGAAGTT
>PEUP01000067.1 GCA_002780705.1 Elusimicrobia bacterium CG03_land_8_20_14_0_80_50_18
GAAGTTGCCAGCTCCATCGGCACATTAAAACCGAAAAAAACGCAGAGCCGCGTTCTCGCCGGGATAGAGCTGCGCCTCATACCTTTCACCTATTTCAACATGGCTGTTTCAAAAAGCGGCTCCGAAACCGGTTTTCAACTCGGCCTGGGCATAAAGAACTGACAACATTGTGCCGGGAATAGGGATAGACATAGCGGAGGTTAAGCGTTTCCGGAATCTCAGCGCGCGTTTTCTCAAGAGGGTTTACACCGACGAGGAAATAGCATACTGCAAGAGGAGCAGCAGGCCCGAGATGCACTTTGCCGCGCGCTTTGCGGCCAAAGAGGCCGTTATAAAAGCGACGACGAAGACGGACATCGCCCTCAGGGACATCTGTGTGCAAAACAGGCCATCCGGCGCCCCCGAGGTGTTTATAAAAGGCAAAAAGAAAAAATTCCACATATCCATATCCCACACGAAAGACATAGCCGTGGCCGTTGTCATTTCACTCTGACATGAGGATACTCAATGGCAGTGAGGTCATAGCCGCGGACAGGCGGGCGATCAGGTCGGGCACACCGGGAGGGACGCTAATGAAACGCGCGGCGGGGGCTCTCGCGGAATTCATAGATTCTCTTGACGCGATACGCGTTGTTTTTGTCACGGGTCCGGGAAACAACGGCGCCGACGGGATTGTCTCATCGGGGCTGATGAGAAAAAAAACTGAAGTTGAGATTTTCTGCGTGTTTCCGAAAGAAAAAGTCAATTCCAATTTTCTGTGGGCGCAGGCGGTATCGGGCAGAGGAGTTGTTTTTATGCCTTCCCGCGCCGCGCTCAAAAAAAGCATGAGAAGCGCCGACTGCGTCGTGGACTGCGTGTTCGGCACGGGCTTTCACGGCGTCCCGCGCGGAGGCGCCGCCATGGCGATAAAAGAGATGAACGCCGCGAAGAGACTCGTCGTCTCCTGTGACGCGCCGTCCGGCCTTGATGCGGACACGGGGAAGGCCCATCTGGCCGTGAAGGCCGCTTTTACCGTGACATTCGGCTTCCCGAAAAAAGGTTTGTTCATCGGCGCCGGCGCGGAGCTTTCCGGTTCCGTCAGATGCGCGGACATAGGGCTTAGAGCTCCCGCGAGAAAAAGCGCGCTTTACATGACTTCGCCGCGGGATCTGGCCCGGAAAATTCCCGTCAGAAACAGCCGCTCGCACAAATACACTTCCGGCCATGCGCTGATTTTTACCGGAGCCATGAAAGGCGCCGCGTCCCTGGCGGGTTTGGGGGCATTGCGCGCGGGAGCCGGCCTTGTGACATTCGCCGGAGCGGGGATGAAGGATTTTCCCGAGGCGATTGTCATAGATTATAAAACGGATTTCCTGAAATACATCAGGGATAAAAATGTGCGCTCAATCGTTTTCGGGCCCGGTTTCGGGCGTGACAACAGCGAAAAAGCGGCCGTGATTCTTGAGACGCTCTCAAAAACCGATATACCCAAAGTCATAGATGCTGACGGAATATTCCTCGCGAAAAAATACGGGTATCTCAAAAAGCTGAAAAAATATGTTATAACACCTCACACGGGCGAGGCGGGGCAGCTCACAAAGTCTTCTCTTGCCGCGCCGCGTTCATGGGACACGGTTAAGAAACTTTCGTCATCCCTGAATGCCGTCGTCGTTCTGAAGGGGCACCGCACTGTTATCTCGGACGGGAAGAGTGTGATGATCAATCCGACGGGAAATCCTGTTCTGGCGACCGGAGGGACAGGGGATCTGCTCGCGGGGGCAATTGCGGCGCTGTTGGCGGGAGGAATGGGCCTTTTTGAGGCGGCCGCGGCCGGGGTTTACGCGGAGGGTCTCGCCGGAGATCTCTTTATGAAAAAGAAAGGCGCGTCAGGGGCTCTTGTGAGGGACCTGGCGGCGCTTTTGCCCGCGGCCCTGAAAATAATGAAAGAAGAAAGAATGGCCTGACGGCCGGGGCGCGGATAAAATGAAAGACATAAGGAATTTGACGAGGGAAGAATTGAAAGAGGTCTGCACCAGCCGCGGCGTGCCCGCGTTCCACGCCCAGCAGATATTTGAATGGCTGTACCGCAAAAGGGTGAATGATTTTTCGCTCATGCCCAATGTGCCGCTTAAGTTCAGGGAATATCTCAAAACGGATTTCTTTATTTCGGAAGTTGCCGTTCTGCAGAAAGAAATATCATCCGACGGCACGGCAAAATTCCTGCTCGGCCTTCAGGACGGACTGGCTGTGGAGAGCGTTCTGATCCCAGAAAAAAAACGGCGCACACTATGTGTTTCCACGCAGGCGGGATGTAAATTCGGTTGTAAATTCTGCGTGAGCGGCCTGAACGGTTTTAAGCGGAATCTCAGCCCCGCTGAAATTTGCGGCCAGCTTCTCGCCGTAGAGAAAGAGAGCGGCGAAAAGGTGACGAACATTGTTTTCATGGGTGTGGGCGAGCCCCTGGACAATTTTGACAATGTGATGAAGGCCTCGGCAATATTCATGGACAACAGGGGGCTTGAGATAGGTAAAAGAAAAATCGTTCTTTCCACCTGCGGAGTGGTGCCGGGCATTGAGCGGCTCGCGGAATCCGGCGCGGGCTTGAGAATATCCATATCGCTCCATTCCGCCGACGACAGGAAGCGCTCGCAGATCATGCCCGTGAACAAGAAGTGGAACACGGGTCAGCTTATGAAGGCCCTGAAAAAATTTTATGAGAAAGAACAGTTCGCCATCACCTTTGAATACATACTCATAAGCGGCTTCAATTCTTCGGAGAAAGACGCCGAGGCGCTTTCAATGTATGTGAAAGGCGTGCCGCGCAAGCTCAACATCATACCCTATAATCCGTCGGAACATTTTAAGTGGAAGGCGCCGACGGGCGAAGAGCTGGGAGATTTTGTGGGGGTCTTAAAGGAAAAGGGTGTGTTCTATACGCTCCGCCGCAGCAGGGGCTCCGACATATCCGCCGCATGCGGACAGCTTCAAGCGAAGCTGAAATAACCGGGAGGTTTTATGACAAAGATGACAAAGTCTAATTTTATGAGGGCGTGGACATATTTCAGGAGGGGGCACAGCGTTTATCTCGTCTTCGGCATATCCTTTCTGAATTTCACCGTCATACAGTGGCGCCTGCTCGTTGAGAAGGTGGACTCGCTGAAATTCATTTTTCAGAGGTTCACATATTTCTTCGCGGCTTTCTTCGCCGTCTATATACCGCTTGCGGTGCTTATCGGCTACATAGACTACCGCAGGGGTTCGGTGCCCGTGGATTCGGTTGAGGCCGCCAGGGCCAATCCCTGGGTCAAAGACATTTCAAAGGCTCTGATGCTGATGTCAAAGGGCGATGAGGATGTGAAAAAAATCATGTCCAAATGGGCGGACTGAGCGCAGAAAAAGGGGGACGGAGGAAAGTCGGATTTCCGACTTTCCTCCGTCCCCCTTTTCATTGTCCCGTACATTTAGTTTAATATGTGCAATGGTGACTATGGTGTAATGGCAGCACTAGAGATTGTGGTTCTCTCAGCGCGGGTTCGACTCCCGTTAGTCACCCCAAAAAAAGGGACGGTCCCCTTTTAGCCGGTTTTGTCCGGGATAATTTTTTAAAAATGATTTATTGTATTCTCACACTCATCGTATCGTTTGCCGTGTCGGCGGCGCTGATGCCGCTGTGCATGCGCCTTGCGAAAAGATTCAACATAATGGACAGGCCCAACACGGCGGTGAAGACGCATCTTTCCGCGATGCCCTATCTAGGCGGAGCGGCCATTTTCGCGGGGATTATAATTTCTCTTACGGCGGTACGCTTTATCAGTGATTTCCCCAGCGGCACCCTCTACACGCTCCGGGGCATTTTTCTGGGCTCCGGCATAATCTTTCTGCTGGGTTTGTCCGACGACATGGCGCCGCTGGATTATAAACTGAAATTTTTTATACAGCTTGTCGCCGCATCCGTTCTCTTCCGTTACGGCATCTCAATACAGTTATTCGGTAATCCGATTCTGAATTATTTTTTCTCTATGCTGTGGATACTGGCCATCACCAACAGCTTCAACATAATAGATGTGATGGACGGCCTCAGCGCCTCGGCGGTGATGATGTGCGCTTTCTTTTTCTTCATGGTGTCACTGCCCAGCGAACAGATATATGTCAATTTCGCCTCTGTCGCGGTCTTCGGCGCGGCGGCTGGTTTTCTTATCTATAATTTTCCTCCGGCCAGAATATTCATGGGCGATACCGGCTCTCTTACGCTGGGTTTTATAATGGCCGCGGTCTCTCTCGGCGCGGAGTATTCCTCGGTGCATCCCATAGGCCTTTTCGCGCCGCTGGTCATTCTCGGTATTCCGTTATTTGATGTCATATTCGTCATGATGCACCGCGCCCGCCGCGGGCTTTCGCCTTTCAGGGGCTCAAAAGACCATTTTGCCCTGAGGATGCTGGAGCTTGGTTTCACCAGGGAACAGGTGCTCTTCAGGGTGTCGGTGACCGGAGCCGTTATGGGAAGCGGCGCCTGGCTTCTGACGGTCGTTCCGATGAAATGGGCTGTTGTCTTGTGCGGCGCGGGTTTGTGCGCCGGCATATATCTGGCCGGCTGGCTTTCGGTTATAGATGTTGAGGATTTCTGATGGACAGGTCAATCACTGAAACGGTCGCGGCGCTGGCGTCACTGAAGAATGTCCTGATAACGGGGCATGCCGGCCCTGACGGTGATTCCATAGGTTCGGGTCAGGCGCTGGCGTCTTTTCTGAAGCGTCTGGGAATAAGATCTCTCGTTTGTCAGAGCGGCGCCATTCCGCGCGAACTGGCTTTTCTGGGACTGACGGGTATAAAAAGGCCTGACCGCCCCGCGATGTCCGGCCGCGACGGGATAATTTTTCTTGAATGCTGTACGCCTGACAGGAGCGGTTTCACCTTTACGAAAGAAGAGCTGGGTTCCCTTGAGGTGTTTAACATAGACCATCATCCGGACAACAGGAAATACGGGGACTATAACATAGTGGATCCGGGCGTGTCGTCGGTGGCGGAGATAATATATCAGTTTTTTGTCCTGCGGCGGCTGCCCCTGCTTAAAAACGAGGCCGCGGCTCTTCTGACGGGGATTGTCACTGACACGGGAAGGTTTTCCCAGAAAAACACGACCCCGGAGTGCCTGGACATTGCCGCCGCTCTGATGCGCGCCGGTGCCGACATAAGCAAGCTCTACAATCACATCTACGGTTCGCAGAAACCCGCGAGGATAAGACTGCTGGCGGAAACCCTGGGCACGATAGAAATACTCAAAGGGTCAGTCGCCTGTATGCACACGAACAGAAAAATGTTTGAACGCTGCGGAGCGGTTTATGACGACACAAAGGATTTTATAAGTTACGCGAGGGATCTTGACGGCGTTGAGGCGGCCTGTTACATCAGAGAAGGAGAGGAAGGTAAACTTCATGTGAATTTCAGGTCGCTCAGAAAAAATATTCTGCCGTTCGCCAAAAAACTCGGCGGAGGCGGCCACAAGCTAGCCAGCGGGATGACTGTTTCAGGCGATTTTGACAAGCTCAGAAAAACGCTCACGCGGGATTTTGCCGCTTATGTCAGACCGGGGAAATAAGATTTCTCTCTCCGCTTCCATAGGAATATACGACGGCGTACACGCCGGCCACAGGTCCGTGCTCAGGGAACTTCTGAAATATCCCGGAGCGAAAAAAGTGTTCGTCTTTTTCAGAAATCCCAACAAAGCGGGGAACATCGTCACCTCCGCCGCGGAGAGGAAGCTCATTCTTACGGGAATGGGGCTCGAGCCCGTCATGCTGAAGATAGAGCAATACTGGAAGATGAGCGCGCGGGATTTCCTGAAAGACATTCTCGTGAAAAAAGAGCATGTGCAGCGTCTTGTCATAGGCGAGGATTTCGTCTTCGGACGCCGAAAGAAAGGCACGAGGGTGACGCTCAAAAAATGGGCGAAGGAACTCGGACTTGACCTTAAGGTGCTGAAGACCAAAGTCCGCGGCGGGAGGAAGATATCCACGACGCTGATAAAAAAACTCATAGCGCGGTCAAAGACGGCTGAGGCCGCCGCTCTCATGGGCCGCCCATACAGGATCAGCGGCAGAAAGGTGAAGGGGCTGGGAATAGCCTCTACGCTGGGGTTCCCGACGATAAATCTGATACCGGAAAAGCACAAGGCCGTTCCTGAGGGCGTGTTTGCCGCCTGGGTCACATGCTCCGCCGGCCGTTTCAGGGCCGTGGTCAATTCCGGCGCCGCTCCGACTTTCGGCATTAAAAAGGTGTTTGAGTTCCACATCCTCTCCAAAGCCCATGTCAAACGCGCGGCCGCCTGCTCCAGATTCACGGTTGAATTCGGCAATTTTATCAGAAAGCCGAGAAAGTTCGCCTCGCGCGGGGCGCTGATAGAGCGCATAAAAAAAGACATTGAAATTGTAAAACTTCAGCGTATTTTTTTCCCACTTGCAAAGTCTTTTTGAATTTTGTAAAAATTCGGGAGAAAAGGGAGGATGAATAATGAATAAAAGAATCACCGGTTTGGTTGGTTTGTTTTTGATGATTGGTTTCGTTGCCGGTTGTGCGATGATTGCCGAGAAGACGAGAGGAAAAACGGGTGTCGGCGGGGGCATCATCACGGGCGGTGTAGCGTCTTTGTCAATTAAAGGGCCGTCGCAGGCGACAGTCGGTCAAACGGTTACGTTGACAGCAGAAGGTTATGACGAGCGGTCGGCATCCATTAAGCGTCCAGGCGCCGTCAAGCCGACTTGGAAAAGTGACAATTCCGCAATCGGCGCTCTTCAAGCAAGTGAAGGGAAAACAATTACAGTGCAGTGTCTTGCGCCCGGGGTTGTTTACATCTCGGCGACGCAGGGAAAAGCGGACACAATTCATGCAATAGAGGTTAAATAACCGAAAAATAGATTTAATTTAATGAAAATATCATATTCCTAAAGTTGCGTGTATGCAGGGGGTTGTTCTCAACTGCAGTGTGATTTTAGGTCACCCCTTTTTCTTATATGCGACGCAATTATAATTTGCGCATAATGTAGTGCGAGGTTTTAATCCGCCTCAGGCGGACGACCTTAAAAGGTCGCACTACAATGCG
>PEUP01000042.1:0-430 GCA_002780705.1 Elusimicrobia bacterium CG03_land_8_20_14_0_80_50_18
GGATTCCGATTCATCGCTGGCGGTTATAAAGACGGTTGTGATAAAGAGAAATGCTCAGGGAACTAAGAAATATTATCTTACACCTGGACAGGATTTGAAACTCTCCGTATCCAATGTTTCTTTCGCATCGGCTTATCCGGGAGCGGAGCAGACTTTTACGAGCACTTTGACGATAACATCGTCTTACACCCTTACGAATGTGACTGCCCGCCTGTTGCTTAACAGCGGCCTGGACAGATATCTTACACTGTCAGGTTCAGGAGCTTCAAGGACAGCAACGCTTGACCTTTCCGAGTGGCTTACTAACGGAAACGCAATGATTGTGGTTAACGCTGTGGCGAACAGCCAAAATGTTTCGGCTATGCAGCCTCTGGGTTATATAGCTTCTGCACTTCAACCGGACACAGCTGTACCTATAGGAAGAGTAAAT
>PEUP01000042.1:458-22889 GCA_002780705.1 Elusimicrobia bacterium CG03_land_8_20_14_0_80_50_18
ACTCAAGCGCCCTGGCTATATTCCCGGCGGCGGAACCCGCCGCGCCGGTCGCGCAGGCCTCGCTTGTGCGAGTTGTCGGGGAGCCATGGGAATTTATGCTCTCCGACCCCCACGCTTTCAAGACATCAAACAGTTGTCAGATAACAATGACCTACAACGATGTTGAGATTCCTTCGGGAGCTGATGAGAGCAAGATAGGCGTCGCCTACTGGGATGCCGCTCAGGGCAAATGGACGGCCGGCGGCATAACGGGCGTGACCAGAAACCTTGTCGCCAACACGGTGACCTTTACTGTCAGTCATTTCTCTATCTACGCGCTGGCTATAATTGACACGGAACCGGAGGTGACATTCATCTCTCCTTATAACGGCGGAATGGCGGGCAAATCTCCGATAATAGAAGCCAATATTCTGGACGGTTTCTCGGCGATCAGAGGGGTGAAAGTCATGCTGAACGGCATTGACCAGACGGCGGCTTTCGCGGCAGTCGCATACTGTGACGGCATTGACAATGACGGCAACGGCCTGATTGATGAGGACATTATCAACGCCGGAGGTAATGCCGAGACAGCCCTTAATATGGTGGGCGCGACCGCGGCAAAGTATAAAGTGAGGCAGGGGCTTCAGCTTGACAACGGTTCGCACACGCTTGCGATTACGGCGACAAACGAGCAGGGAATTTCGGCGACGACATCGATCAGCTTCACGGCAGGCGGTTCTGTAGGGATATTAAGCGCGCACATGCGGCCTAACCCCTATGCCCCGGGTTCAGGGATTGACGCGGAGATCAAGCTATATATGTCAGCGGAAGCCTATATAGAACTGAAAGTCTATGACTTCGGCGGCAAGCTCGTGTACAAATCAAAAACGAGCGAGATGAAAGGAAGCGGCGAAAGCGTTTACTGGAACGGCCGGACCAATAGTAACCAGACGCTCGCAAACGGCGTTTATCTCATAAGGATAGAGGCCTCTAACGCGTCGGGCAAAGATAACAAGGTTATCAAGGCCGCTCTGCTCAGGTGAGCGCGATTATGAAGATGATGAACAAAATGACGAACAATGTAGGATGGGCTTTCCAGTCCCGATATTTTGTAGGAGGGGTTTTCCAAGCCCGATATTTTGTAGGAGGGACATTCTTGTCCCGATATAAGGCTTAAAGGGGGGGAATAATGAAAAGGATTATCTTGGTTTTAGGGCTTGCGGCTCTTATGTCCGGCGCGGTTTACGCCGGTTCTGTGAAATCTGTGGATGCTATGCCTGTGCTGAGAATGGGCGTTTCAGCCAGAGCCATGGGCATGGGTTCGGCCTTTGCCGGAGTGAGCGATGATCTTGCGGCGTCATATTATAACCCCGCAGGTATCGCCGGTCTGGAAAGCAGTCAGGCAAGTCTTATGACGGCTATGATGTCCAACAGCCGGAGTATGCAGTGGCTCTCCTACGGCAGGCCTCTCGCGGACAGCGCCGTCAGCCTTTCATTGCTTATGGCGGGCGTGAGCGATATTCCCGAGGCCACAACATCCGGCCTGACAGGGAACTCTTTTGACGCCAGTGACATGATTGTAAGCATCGGCTGGGCGAAAAAAGTTGGCGCAGCCAGCGCGGGACTTAATGTGAAGTATCTTTCATCATCGATTGACGACAATTCCGCCGCAGGCTTCGGTTTTGACGCCGGATTGAAATTTCAGCCGACGGAGAAACTGACCACGGGCGTGGTTCTTCAGGACATCGCCAGCTCGCGCACATGGGACACGGACAACGACACTTCGGAAAAGATTCCCTCGGTAATCAAGCTGGGAACGGCTTACGCAATGTTTGACGGGAATATGACGCTTGCCTTAGACATCAGCAGGGTGTCGGGTGAAGACGACAACAGGGTCAATGCCGGAGCTGAATACAGACTGAGCAAAACGCTTGCCGCCAGACTCGGCAGTGACGACGGGAATTTTGCCGCCGGTTTCGGCATCGGAATGGGTATGCTCAGTCTGAACTATGCGCTCAGGTTTGAGAACATCGCCGACAATTCCAACAGGCAGTACATATCGCTTGATTTAGCGTTTTAGGGTTACTTCTTTCCTTCTTCTTGCGGGAAAAGCGCTATTTTAATATAATTCCCGCATGGGAAACATACTCCCGGTATATAAGAAGGTGGCTATCACCGTCGCCAGGGCCCAGGGGAAGTACATATGGGACCTCAGCGGCAGAAAATATCTTGATTTTATATCCGGAATTTCCGTGAATGTGCTGGGGCACAGGCCGCCGGCCGTTGTTAAAGCCGTCAAGGATCAGCTCGGAAAATACATGCATGTCTCAAATCTTTACACGGATATGACTCAGGAAAAATACGCCGACCTTCTCATTAAAAAAACCTTTCCGGGGAAAGTCTTTTTTTCCAACTCCGGCACCGAGGCGAATGAGCTGGCGATAAAATTCGTCAGAAAGGCGGGTGAGGGTAAAAATAAATTCAGAATCATATCTTTTGCAAACTCCTTTCACGGCCGTTCAATGTCAACACTTTCAGCGACGGGGCAGAAAAAGTTTCATGAGGGCTTCAGGCCGCTCCTGACAGGTTTTGATTTCGCGAAATTCAATGATATATCATCCGTTAAAAAACTCATAAGCCCCCGCACGGCGGCGGTGCTGGTTGAACCCGTGCAGGGCGAAGGCGGCGTCTATCCGGCAGAAAAAACTTTTTTGAGAGATCTGAAAAAACTCTGCCTGAAACACAAACTCTTTCTCATTTTTGACGAGATACAGACAGGCTTCGGCCGGACGGGAAGTCTCTTCGCTTTTCAGAAATACGGTGTGAGGCCGCATATACTGACGCTGGCGAAAGCCGCCGGAGGCGGCCTGCCGCTGGGGGTGACGGTCCTGGGCGCCGGTCTTGAGAAATATTTTACATACGGTTCCCACGGCTCCACCTTCGGGGGAAACCCCCTCGCCGTGACGGCGGGCCTTGCGACACTCAGAACAATTGACGCAAAAATGCTGAAAAGGGTGAGCGCCCTCGGGGATCATTTTATGAAGTCTCTTTCAAAACTCGCCCCGCGCTTTTCCCTGATAAAGGAAATACGGGGAGAGGGTCTGATGCTCGGGGTGGAATTCAAAAAAGCCGTCGCCGGAGACGCGGTGGCGTATTTATTCGGGAAGGGTATTCTGGTCAACGCCTGCAAGGATAACATTCTGCGCTTTTTGCCGCCGTTTATAATACGAAAAGGCGATGTTGATTTGGTCGTCGGTGAGCTCGCCGGATTTCTGGAGAGTGAATCCGCGGGAGTGAAGTGATTTGTGTTGGGTAACAGGAGGTTATAACAATGACTGAAACGATTTCTTTTTTCTACATTCCGCTTATCAGCGGTATTCTGGGTTTGATCACGGTGACGGCCCTCGCGGCCCATGTCCTGAAGGCCTCGCCGGGGAAATCCAAAATGATTGAGATTTCCGATCTCATTCACGACGGAGCGATGGCCTTTCTCTCCCGAGAATACAGGCAGATTAGCGTTTTCGTGCTGGTTGTGGCCGTGCTCATGTTTTTCACGCTCAGCAGGATGACGACCATAGCGTTTATCAGCGGAGCGGTTTTTTCCATACTTGCGGGTTTCATAGGCATGTCAATAGCCACCCGGGCCAACGCCCGCACCGCGCAGGCCGCCTCCATCGGCCTGAACGAAGCTCTCAATGTGGCATTCCCGGCGGGAATGGTCATGGGGCTTTCGGTGGCGTCGCTCGGGCTTCTGGGCCTGACGCTGATGTATATGTTCTTTATGTGGAGATTGGGTCTCACATCCGCTGATTTCGCCCTTAATCTCAAAGAGGTCACGGGAATCGTCGTCGGTTTCAGCATGGGCGCCAGCTCCGTGGCCCTTTTCGCCAGGGTCGGCGGCGGCATTTACACCAAGGCCGCTGATGTCGGAGCGGATCTCGTGGGTAAGGTTGAGGCCGGAATACCGGAAGACGATCCCAGAAATCCCGCGGTCATCGCTGACAATGTCGGGGACAATGTGGGTGATGTGGCCGGTATGGGCGCTGATCTTTACGAATCTTATGTCGGGGCCATAATTTCCGCCTGTGTCATCGCCGCCGCGCTGGGAGATATCAAAGGCATTTTCCTGCCTTTTCTCATAATCAGCTGGGGGCTTTTGTCGTCAATAGCCGGTAAATTTTTTGTGAAGACGAGCGCGAAGGTCAACGCTCAGGAGGCTCTGAGAAACGGCCTTCTGTCGGCCTCTGTGTTCTTCATCCTGGGGGCGCTGGCGATAACGGTGCTGTGGTACGACAACACGGCCGTGGCCAAGTTCGGGCCTTTCGGCGCGATCGTCGCCGGACTGATAGCCGGCCTCATCGTGGGCTACGCGGCGGAATACTACACCTCCGGAAAATCCGTGAGGAAGATTGCCGAGGCCTCAAAGACCGGACCCGCGACGAATATTCTCGCGGGCCTCACATGCGGGATGTATTCAACGGGTTTTTCAATTCTCGCCATCGCGGCTGCTACGGTGATATCATATAAATGCGCCGGTATATACGGGGTGGCTCTCTCTGCCATAGGCATGCTCTCTATAACGGGGATGACCGTGGCGGTTGACGCCTACGGGCCCATTGCCGACAACGCCGCGGGTATAGCCGAGATGGCCGAGATGGGGCCTGAGGTCCGCAAACGCGCCGAGAACCTTGACGCCGTAGGAAACACCACCGCGGCCATAGGCAAGGGTTTTGCCATCGGCTCGGCGGCTCTAACGGCGCTGGCTCTTTTCACGGCATACGCCCAGACAGCGGGGCTGGCAAAGGATGCCGCGGGTATGTCCATCATCAACATTCTTGACGCGAAAGTCGTCGCCGGCCTTTTTGTGGGCGGCATGATAACTTTTATTTTCGCGGCGGCCACGACCGAGGCCGTAAACCGTTCAGCCGTCAACGTTGTCGACGAGGTGCGCCGGCAGTTCAGGGAAATCCCCGGGCTCATGGAAGGGAAGGCCCTTCCGGATCCGGCAAGATGCGTGAGCATCACCACCGACGGGGCTCTGGCTCAGATGAGGGCGCCGGGAATAGCCGCCGTGCTCGTCCCGATTCTCGTGGGAGCTTTTCTCGGCACGGAAGCCCTGGGCGGGTTTCTGGCGGGTTCTCTGGTGACGGGTGTGCCGCTGGCGCTTTTCCTCGCCAACGCCGGAGGCGCCTGGGACAACGCCAAGAAATATGTTGAAGAGGGCAACCTCGGCGGCAAGGGCTCAGATGTGCATAAGGCCACGGTTATAGGCGACACGGTGGGTGATCCCTGTAAAGACACATCCGGCCCGTCAATCAACATACTTCTCAAGCTGATGTCCATAGTGGCGCTGGTGTTTCTTCCGGTAATCATAGCGCTGAACGAGCGCGTGCTTGATTTATTTTAGAAGTAGGAAGTAGGAAGGGGACGTTCATTGACTTATTGACTAACTCAGGGAGATGCAAAGAAAAAATGTCTCGAAGTGACAGCGATTTCGCTTTGTACGCCGACAGGCGTGGTAAATTTTGGGAAGAAGTGCGCTGCTGTAAGGTGCATAAGACTGGCCGTGAAACAGGATAAAGACAGAGGAAAACAGTTGATACGCAACAGTACGGCTGAGTTTCTAATTTTTACCGGGCAAGCAGGTGAACAGAGCATCGAAGCCCGGTATGAAGATGAAACTATATGGTTATCGCAAAAATTGATGGCACAGCTTTTTGATGTGGACCTGCGTACCGTAAACGAGCACCTGAAAAATATCTTTAAGAGTGGTGAATTGCAGAAGGATTCAGTTATCCGGAATTTCCGGATAACTGCCGCTGATGGCAAAAAATACAACACCAATTTCTATAACCTTGACACCATTATTTCCGTAGGGTATCGGATTAATTCGGTTCGGGCGACCCAGTTCCGTCAGTGGGCGACACAGGTTCTGCGAGAGTTTGCCATCAAGGGCTATGTGCTGGATAAAAAGCGGATGGAAAACGGAGCCTTCCTCGGCGAGGATTATTTTGAACGGCTGCTCGAAGAGATCAGGGAGATTCGCCTCAGCGAGCGGCGCTTTTACCAGAAAATCACCGACATTTACGCCACCAGCGTCGATTATAACAAAGATGCGCCGACCACCAAGGCGTTTTTTGCCAAGGTTCAGAACAAACTGCATTTTGCCATTCACGGCAGTACTGCTGCCGAAATAATCATGCGGCGTTCCGACAGCACAAAAGCCAATATGGGGTTGACCACATGGGAAAAGGCTCCGGGAGGCAAAATTGTGATGACCGATGTATTGGTGGCCAAAAATTATCTGGCCAAGGATGAACTGGAATCGTTGGGACGGATTGTCAACGCTTATCTGGATTTGGCAGAAGAACGGGCGCGGCGGAAAATACCCATGACCATGGAAGATTGGGCCAAACGGCTGGATATGTTTCTGGAATTTGACGGCCGTGAGATTCTGAGGGACGCCGGCAAAGTTGCAATCAAGCTGGCCAAAGCCCATGCCGAGAGCGAATTTGAAAAGTACCGTATCGTTCAGGATTACCTATTCGAGAGCGACTTTGACCGGAGTGTTAAACAGTTGGAACAGAAGGATGAAGGGGAATAGTGGGTGAGGAATGGAAAATTATTTTACAGAAGAACCTTATTTGAGCGACCTTCTTGGCGAGGGAATATCAGTTGAATTGCATTATGATGCACAGCTTCAGGATATCACAGGAAAAAAAAGTGAGACAATAAAGTTGAGCGTAGAATGCCCTTTTGATATTATGTTGTATAGTGTTCTGAGTTGCTATACGGAAATAGAAACAAAATATCCGCCGGGTTTTTTAGGGTTTACAATTAACAACAAAGTGCCGGATAAATTTTCAGTTATGAAAGAAGGAGATGTGGTGCGTTTTAGCGCAGGTTATGAACGACATGCCTGAATATGGGAGAATTTGCAAAAAGGGGACAGTCCCCATTATCCACCACGAAGGTCAACCCATGGCACCATCCTCCTGTCACCATCCTCATTCAGGGAGATGCAAAGAAAAAATGTCTTATTGTAAAGCACCGTCCCCACGGCTTACAGGGAGATGCAAAGAAAAAATGTCTTATTGTAAAGCACCGTCCCCACGGCTTCGTCCCCACGGCTCTTGATTTATTTTGAGGGATATTATATAAAAAGACTTGAAAACATTTTGTGTAGAGAGCTTTCTTTTCCGCCCGGCGGCGGACTTAAGGCCAAAAAGGAGGTTTCGTGAATTACGAGACAATTTTTATTGTGCGTCCTGACGCGAGTCAGGAGCAGCAGGATGAGATCCTCAAGGAAGTGAAGGGGATCCTTTCAGAGAAGAAGACGGCGGTGCTGTCGGAACAGAACTGGGGCAGGAAAACCCTTGCTTACGAGATCAAAAAAAACAAAGAGGGCTTCTACTATTATGTGAAGTTCTCCTCTCTTGTGTCGGACATCCCCAACAAGCTGTCGCTGTTTTACAGACGCAGCGAACCGGTTCTCAAGTTCCTGACACTGAGGCTTGATGATTGAAAGATTTCTCGTCCGCCACAGGCGGACTCGAAATGACAGAAAGGGGAGGCGGACTCGAGATGACGGTGGCGGATTGGGATGACAGAAAGATAGGGAGGTGACAAATGGCTAATTTCAACAAAGTGATGATCATGGGTAATCTTACGAAGGATCCCGAGAAACGCTACACGAAAACAGACCAGGCTGTGACGCATTTCACCGTCGCGTCCAACAGTGTGTACCGCGATAAGTCGGGAGAGCGCAAAGAACAGGTGTCTTTCGTGCCGGTCTCTGTGTGGGGAAAGCAGGCCGAGAATTGCGACCAGTACCTGCAGAAAGGCAGCCCCGTTTTCGTAGAGGGAAGGCTTGTCAGCAGCAGTTGGGAAAGTCCTCAGGGAGAAAGGAAGTTCAAGCTTGAAGTGACGGCGCAGAGCGTTCAGTTCCTCTCGGGCGGTCCCAAACGCGCCGGCGGCGAATCATCCGCGGATGCTGATTCGGTGAACATACAGGATGAGCCTCCGGGCGGCCCGTCGGAAGACGAGGTGCCTTTTTAATAGAAGAAAAAAGGGAGTATCTGCCGGTTACGAAGGAATCCCTTTGGGACAGGCAGTGCAGGGAGTGGAGTATGAAAAATCATTATCCCGTTAAGTATGAGGATGTTGCCGGCAGAGTTATTGAAATTAGGGGAGAAAAAGTAATTCTTGATAGCGATGTTGCGGAGCTTTACGGTGTGGAAACAAAAGATATAAACAGGGCTGTAAAAAATAATAAGAACAAGTTTCCGTCCGGATATATAACGCCCCTGACTGCTGGTGAGAAATCAGAGGTGGTGAAAAATTTTCACCACCTTGAAGACCTTAAATACTCGCCATATCTACCCAAAGCCTTTACGGAGAAAGGTCTTTATATGCTTGCCACGATTCTGAAAAGTCCAAAAGCTGTGCAAACAACGCTCGCCATTATAGAAACATTTGCGAAACTCAGAAAACTGACAAGAAACATAAAAGAGCTCGCCGTAACGAAGGATAAGGACGCGCAAAAGCCGCTGATGCGCGAAAGCGGCGTTCTGGCGGCTGAAATTCTTGATGAAGGTCTGGAAACCATCGGCAGTGAAACTTCCGTTGAAGTCAACCTTGCTGTATTGAAATTGAAGCATATCGTGAAAAAGGGAAAGCGGGAGGCCTAATGGAGGGGAAATACCCCGTTCCGCCTGCGGCGGACCACCCCTTTTACGAAAAGGGGAAATACCCCGTCTCGCCGGGGGTACGCGGCTACTTGGTCTGTCAATGTAGCGGCGAGCGTAAGTCGCATGGCAATGCGACCGCTACAAAGTCGCTACAAAGTTGCATGGCAATGCGACCGCTATGGAAAAGAAAAATGATGAAAAACCGAAAACTGCCAAAAAAGATAGAATGTCAAAATGTCGAGGTCTGGGGCAAATAAGGAGATAAAAAATGGAAAAGAAGGCATTTAAGAAAAGATTTTCAAAAACAGTGAGGCCTAAGAGGAAGTGCAGATTCTGTAAAACGCGCATAGCGATAGATTACAAAAATGTGCGTGTCCTGCAGAATTTTGTGGGTGACAGCGCGCGCATACTGCCCTCGGTCATCACCGGTACCTGCGCGCGCCATCAGAGAGAGCTGACCACGGCGATCAAGAGAGCCCGTCAAATAGCTCTGCTGCCTTACACGGTCTGATATGGGGACAGTTTCCCCCCGAAGGGCGGGACACAGACTGCCGGCGGCTTTTGTGTCACTGGCGCTGCTTGCGGCGGGGGGTCTCATGAGCGTTTTTTATTTTCCGGCCGCGGTGCCTCTGGGAATGCTGAAATCATCCGGCAGGAGAGCTGATTTTTTTCTGCTTCTCACACTCGCAATAGCTGTCGTGGCGGCGACGGCAAATTTCGCGGGCATTGCGGTGTTCGCCGCCGCCGCATGCGCTTGTATCGCGGCGCCCCCGCGGGGGAGGCCGGAGGATTATTTCAGAACGCTCTTCGCGGGTTTTTTCGCCGCTCTTGCGGCAATGCTGGCCGGAGGATGGATGTTCTCATTTCTGGACAGCGCTGAGATATTCAGGACCATAAGCAAAATCTTTTTGTTTTCTCTCGCCGGTAACGCGGAGATGATGGCCGATCATCAGCCGGCGCAGCTCGCGGAAAAAGCTTTCAGAATCGTACCGGCAATGGCGCTGATACTGCTGGCGGCCGGTTATTTTCTGAACCTTGTGTTCATAGGCATTATGACGGGGAAAAGAACATCCTTCGGAAGGGCCTCAAAAGCCGTCCCGGTGTCGGTTTATCTATTGTCGCTGGCTCTCGCTTTGAACATAGCTCAAAAATATTTTTTAGCGTCGTATGTCGCGGAAAATCTTCTGACGGCTTCCGTCTTTTTATTTTTTGTGTCGGGCTGCGGAATAATATGGTCAATTCTGATGCGTATGGGCGCCGGTCGCTTTCTGAGCGCCGTTATGACGGCTTTGTTTGTTTTTATATGGCCCGCCGCCGCGGGTGTGGGCGTGATGGGCCGATGTATAAAATTTAAGAGAAAAGGGAGGGAATGATGAAGGTCATACTTACAAAAAATGTTGAGAATCTGGGAGATATAGGCGAGATTAAAACCGTTTCCGACGGTTACGCGAGAAACTATCTTCTGCCGGGGCGTTTTGCTTTGAAAGCGACGAAGCATTCCGAACAGCAGGTTGAGAAAATGAAAGCGCGTTATATCGCTGAAAAGGGCAAACTCCTCCAGAAGGCGAAGGGAACGGCCGAGGCTATCGGCAAGATTGAGCTCAATATAGCGAAGAATGTGCATGAAGAGAAAAAACTCTTCGGTTCTCTGGGCGTTTCCGAGATAACAGACGCTCTCGCGGCGAAAAAAATACAGGTTGACAGAAAAGCGGTGATCATAAAAGAGCCCATAAAAGAAATAGGGATATATGACGTGGAAATCAGGCTGCACCCGGAGGTGAGCGCCTCCGTAAAGGTCTGGGTGACGGCAGCCGAATAAATGGCAGCGAAAAAAAAGACAGATTTAAAAGACATGGCGGGGTCCGCCGAATTCAACATACCTCCGCATGACCTGGACGCTGAGAGAGCGGTGCTTGGGGCGCTCTTGATGGACAAGGATATCATCCACACCGTCAGCGCCATCATAGGATTCAAGGGCGATGTGTTTTACGACGACAGGCATTCCATGATATACGATACGCTGATAGAGCTGCTGTCCAATTCCGTGCCGCTGGATTTGATAACACTCCAGTCGGCTCTTGACGCCAAGCACGAGCTTGAGAAGATCGGCGGTATTGAATATCTTTCATATCTTGTTGAAACCGTTGAGGTGTCGGCGCATGCCGCCGATTACGCCAGGATAGTGAAAGACAAGTACATGCTCAGGAGACTCATCCAGTCCGGCACGGACATAATCAATATGTGCTTCAAGGATGCCCGGTCCGCCAAGGAAGTCATGGACAGTTCCGCGCAGAGCGTCATGAAGGTGATATCGGATCTGACCAGCGCCGGGGATTTTGACACTCTGAGCGCTCTCGGCAAGGATTTTATACGCGGCATCGGAGACACTCAGCACAGCAATATAGTGAAATTCGGGTACAAACGGCTGGATGCGAAAACTTTCGGCATGGCGCCGGGCCAGCTGATAATAATCGCCGCCCGCCCGAGCATGGGCAAGACGACGCTCGGAATCAATATATGCATGAATGTGGCCGAGCAGCTCGTTAAACAAAACAAAGACAGCAAAGCGCAGGCCGTTTGCGTTTTCTCCCTGGAGATGACTTCATCCGAGATATTCAGGCGTATCCTGGCCGCCGAAGCCCATATCTCAGGCAACAGCCTGAGATACGAGACTCTTGACCAGTGCATAACCAGCCAGATGGAAGACAAGATAAACAGCACCGTCAACAAGCTCATGAATTATCCGGTTTTCATAGATTCCGCTTCTTCTTCCTCGGTGCTGGATATGAAAACCCGCGCCCTTAAACTCTCCTCTGAAAGAGGGTTGGCGCTCATAATCATAGATTATCTCCAACTGATGTCGGCTGATGACAAATACAGCCGCCAGGGCAGGCAGTTTGAAATATCCAAAATATCAAGGGATTTAAAGCTCATGGCGAAAGAGCTCGGCGTACCCATAATAGCTCTTTCACAGCTTTCCCGGGAAGTAACAAAGCGTACAGGCGCCGGCAGCCGTCCGAGACTGTCGGATCTGCGGGATTCCGGCGCCATTGAACAGGACGCGGACCTTGTGCTCTTTCTCCACAAGCAGGATGATTTCGACGAGAACATCCCCAATCCGGTTGTGGAAGTGATAATAGGAAAACAGCGCAACGGCTCCACGGGCACGATAGAGCTGAAATTCATGCAGAAGTTTTCGCTGTTCACGGAACTGGAAAAGCCGCTGATTGAAGACAGCCCCGCCGTATGATTAGGCCCACTTATTGCAGTGTAGATCTTAATAAGCTCAGAAAAAATTACCGCGCTATTTCCAGGAAAAAATCTGTTATAGCGGTGGTGAAAGCCGGAGCTTACGGTCATGGCGCCGTCGAGGTGTCGCGTTCGCTTGAGGCGGAGGGCGTGCAAATATTCGCAGTGGCTCTCATTGAGGAAGGCATTGAGTTGAGAAAGGCCGGTATCAAAGGATCTATCCTCATAGGCGGCAGTATCTATCCCTTCGACAATTTCAAAGAAGTAATCAAATACCGTCTCACGCCCACAATAGCTTCTCTTGATTCGGGCAGGGCACTCGCGTGTCAGGCGTGCGCCCCGTATCCCGCGCATGTTAAAGTGGACACCGGAATGAACAGGATAGGTTTCGGCATTGGCGGCGCTTATGACAATATCGTCCAACTCTCCAAAATGAAAAATTTGAAAATTGAGGGCATATACACGCATTTTTCCTCGGCCGACACGGACAGGGAGCTGACGCTCGGCCAGGCCGGGAATTTCAGGGAGCTGATTAAAAAGCTCAGGGAATCCGGTATTTCCCCGAAGATACTGCACGCGGCCAGCACTGCGGCTCAGACTTTTATCGGCAACACCTTCACCCATTTCAGGCCCGGCCTCGGGCTTTACGGCCTTAAGCCCTATCCTTCCTACAGAGGCGTGTCGCCGGTTATGAGTTTTTTGAGCAGAATCGTTTACATAAGGAAAATAAAACGCGGAGCGAGAGTGTCCTACGGCGGCGACTGGAAAGCGAAGAGGGATTCGGTTATCGCCACTCTCCCCGCCGGTTACGCCGACGGCGTGAGGCGTGAACTTTCCAAAGGCGGAGAGGTGCTGATTCGAGGCCGCCGTTTTCCTGTCGCCGGCCGAGTGTGCATGGATATGACGATGGTGGATGTGACGGACCTGCCCGCGATTAAAATCGGCGATGAGGCGGTTATCATGGGCGAGCAGGGCAGGGAAAAGATCAGGGCTTGCGAAATAGCGGATCTGGCAGGCACCATCAATTACGATATATGCTGCGGCATCTCATCACGCGTGCCGCGCGTCTATGTGAAAGGACAATGAAGACATATATTGAAAAGACGCTGGGAGAGATAGGGGATGCCTCCGCGCTTTTGTATAAAACCGTGAAAGCTGTTTTCCGCGGGCGTATAGATTGGAAGAACACAATTGATCAGATGCTGTTTATAGGCGTGAATTCCGTGTCTCTGGCGGTTCTTTGCGGATTTTTTACAGGCATGGTGCTGGCTCTACAGACGGGAGAGACTTTCCGTTCTGTTTTCAATGAACCCATATATGTGGGCCTGGCGGTGGGATATTCCATGATACTGGAACTCGGACCTGTCCTGACCTCAATAGTCGTCGCCGGCCGCGCTGGCGCGGCTATGACGGCCGAGATCGGCACCATGAAGGTGACCGAACAGATAGACGCTCTCTACACCCTCGGCACAGAACCGGTGGAATATATATGCGTGCCGCGCTTCATAGCGTTTGTGGTGACGCTGCCTTTCCTCGTTATTTTCGCGAATTGCGCGGGAATCTTCGGCGGCCTTATCGTGAGTCTTTATAAATTCGGCATTCCTTTCTCAAAATACTGGGAGGAGATCACACAGATGGGCCTGCCGGATCTTTTTCACGGCTTGCTGAAAACACTCGTTTTCGCCATGATCATCGCGTGGGTTTCAAGTTATAACGGCCTGGTGACGGAAGGCGGAGCGGAAGGCGTGGGCAAAGCCACGACGAGGGCTGTTGTTACAGCGATGGTGCTGATACTCACCACTGATTTTTTCATGTCGTCGCTGCTTATAAGCATGGGGATAGGCTGATGGGGATAGAGATACGCGATCTTAAAAAGAGCTTCAACGGCAAAGAGGTGCTGAAAGGCCTGAATCTGGATATTCACGACGCTGAGGTGCTGACGGTCATCGGCGGTTCCGGTCAGGGCAAATCCGTTCTCTTCAAACACATGCTGGGTATATTCAAGCCTGACAGCGGCAGGATTGTCATAGACGGTGTGGATATATCAAAGCTCAGTGATGATGAATTGCTCAAGGTCCAGTCAAAATTCGGGATGCTCTTTCAGAGCGCCGCGCTTTTTGACAGTCTGAATGTTTATGAGAATGTGGCATTCGGCCCGAGGCATCTGACGGATATGTCCGAAAGGGCAATCCGCAAGCGCGTGGCCGAGGTGCTTGATATGGTGAGTATGCCGGGCAGCGAAACGTTTGCGGTGGCCTCTCTTTCAGGCGGAATGAAAAAACGCGTCGCGCTCGCGCGCGCTCTTGCCACCTCGCCGAAATATCTTTTATATGACGAGCCGACCACGGGCCTGGACCCGCTTCTGGCCGAGTCAATCAACGATTTGATACTGGCTCTGAACAGGCAGACGAAGATAAGCGCCGTTGTGGTGACTCACGATATGCACTCGGCCTTTAAGGTGTCAGACAGGATAGCCTTTCTTCACGACGGCCTGATAAAGGAAATAGGCACGGTTGATGAGATAAAGAAAACAAAGCTGGAAAGCCTGAAGAATTTTATAAACGCTGGTAATTCAGTATGACGAGCGGGGGATAATATGAAAAATAGCGTTAGAGTGGGGATGTTTGTGAGCGCCGGTGTGGCGTTCACGGCTTTTGTTATCATAGTGCTCGGGAAAGTGCCGTTGCGCTCCGGTTATCACTTCAACATCGTGTTCAACGATATTTCCGGTCTCAGCGACGATTCCCCTGTGCGTATAGCCGGCGTGCAGGTAGGTAAAGTTCTTGATTTTGAGATAACCGAGGAAGGCAGCGCGAAAGTCAAGGTGCGTATAGACAGTAAATATATTGTTCGCCACGGATGCGCCGTCAGAGTCGTTTCCACCGGTTTTATAGGAACCAAATATCTCCAGTTGAGCGTCGGAGATCCCTCGGCGCCGCGTATAAAATCAGGCGACACCATCAAAGGTATTTCGTCGGTCAGCATAGAGGAGCTTCTGGAATCGCTGAACCCGGAGGAAGGTGAGGACCATGCGGGCAAAACACTCAGGGATATTCTGAACAATATCAGGAGCATCACGCGTAAGATGGACATGGGGATAAAGGACGAGAACGATATAAAAAACATAATTCAGGACATTAAAAAATCTGTTAAGAATATCAGAGACTTTACCGACAGCCTTGACGGCAAAGGCGAAGACCTGAAAAAAGCGCTTGAAAAATTTCCGGATCTTGTGGATTCCGCCGCCGACGCTTTTAAGGGCATGGAGAAACTCATGGCGAAGCTCAATGATTCCGAGGGAGCTTTTGACGCTCTAATATCGGATGAGGAAGTCGCCGGCGAAGTGAGGCAAACCGTGTCCAGCCTGAAAAAAGCCGCCAATTCCGCCGAGAAAGCTCTCGGCCGGATAACGGGTTTTAAAACCTATTGGGATTACCAGCTCCGGTATAACACGGGGGACAATAAGTATCGCAGCGATCTCGGAGTGAAAATAGCTCCGAGGCCGGACAAGTTTTATTATCTCGGCGTGTCCAACATAAAGGAGAAAGCCGGGTCGTCGTATGATGTGTCTGAAAGCACGGGCGAGAAAATTGTATCCGCCGACGCGTATCTGGGCAGAGTTTTCGGCCCTGTCACGATTTTCGGCGGCCTGATAAAATCCGCCGGCGGTGTGGGGCTCTCCGTTGAGCCTTTCAAGTCACTGTCTTTTGAATCCAGGGCTTACCGTTTTGACAGGAAGGTAGATGGTGAAACCAAGCCCTGGGTTGATGTCAATGCCAAAATCCGCTTCACAAACTGGCTCTATGTCAATGCGGGCGTCTCGGACGCTATGGAAAGCGCCAATTTTCAACTGGGTCTGAATCTGCTCTATCACGACGAGGATCTGCCATATCTGTTCGGCCTGGGTTCTCTGGCCGCCACGGGAGCAAAATGATGATGCTCATCAAATATGTTCGTCTGTAAAGATTGCGGTTTTCAGTCCCCCAGCCGTCAGGGCAAATGCCCTTATTGCGGGGAATGGGACACATTTTCTGAAGTGGCGGATGAGTCCACGAAAGGGTCTGCGGCAAGGGCCGATTACAGGACTTCTATGAAGATCTCCGCGATTGCCGCCCCGAAGGAAGAGAGGATAAGTTCCGGAAACAGGGAGATAGACCGTGTGCTCGGCGGGGGTATCGTAAAAAGCTCGGTGCTTCTTCTGGCCGGCGCTCCGGGTATAGGCAAATCCACACTTCTGCTTCAGACGGCCGCCGCGCTCAAAAAAGTCCTTTACATAACGGGCGAGGAATCAGCCGCGCAGATAAAGATAAGATCCGAGCGGCTGGCCAAAGGCGGCGATGTCAAACTTCTCGCCACAAGAGATATAAGCGAGGCCATACACGAGGCGTCGCGTCTCAAACCGGATCTCGTCATACTTGATTCTGTGCAGGCATTCAAAAACTCCGCGGCCTCGGCGGCCTCGCCCTCCGCTATCAAAGAAATAACATCGCTGGTAGTGGAATACGCCAAGACGACAAACACCGCTTTCATTCTCTCGGGCCACATAACAAAAGAGGGTATTCTGCAGGGGCCTAAAATAATAGAGCACATGGTTGACGGAGTGTTTTATCTTGAGGAAAGCCCTGTGCACGGATACAGGCTGCTGTATTCAACGAAGAACCGTTTCGGGAACACCAATGAGCTGGCTGTTTTTCACATGACAGGAAGAGGCATTGAAACAGTGGAGGATCCTTCTGCTTTTTTTCTCGCCGGCCGCTGTAACGCGCCCGGTTCCGCGGCCCTGTGTTCTTATCAGGGCAGTTCGCCCTTCATCGCCGAAATACAGGCGCTGATAAACACATCTTCTTTTCAGTATCCGCGCCGTCAGGTCACAGGGCTGGAGCTCAACAGGGCATATCTCATCATAGCCATTCTTGAGAGATATCTGGGTTTAAAACTCTCCACCTGCGATGTTTTTCTTAATGTCGCCGGTGGTATCCGTATCAGCGAGCCCGGCAGCGATCTTGCCGCGGCCGCGGCTGTTATATCGTCATACAGGAAAAAGACCATGCCTAAGGATATGGTTTTCACGGGAGAAATAGGCCTCGGCGGTGAGGTGAGGGGCGTTTCAAGGCTGGAAGAAAGAATAAAAAAAGCGGAAAATCTTGGTTTTCAGAGTGTTGTGCTCCCGGCGGGCGGGGCGCTCTACCGCGGAAAAAAAATAAAAGTGATTGAAGTCGGTCATATCAGTCAGCTCGGGGAACTCCTGGCTAAAAACTGATACGGCCCGTGTCCGGCGCAGCGCCGGGTGAATTGGAGGTTTATTATGTTTATGTGGTTTGCGAGGACCTTTATTATTATTCTGGGTCCCATTATCGGTTATTTTAGTGTTTCGCAGGGGCCGAAGGGAATCCTTATCGGCACCGGCGCCGCTGTGCTGGTGATTTTCATAGAGTGGGTGCTTGAACAAGTTCCGCTTGATGACATCATCGCCGCGGGAATGGGTATAGTCATAGGTCTCATCGCGGTGAAGGCCATGGATTATATCGTGATCGTGACCTTCAGCGACAAGGCGATAGACATTTGGGAGCAGTATTCGCTCCTGATCAAATTAACGGCATCCTACACGGGAATGCTCATCGCCGTGAAAAAAAAAGGAGAGATGTACCTGCTGGATCAGAATCTTTCTTTCACATCAAAGAGACTGCTTCCCGAGAGCACAACAGTGGATTCCTGCATTCTGATTGACGGCAGGTTGGTTGACATAGCAAAAGCGGGGTTTCTGAGCCGGATGGCGGTGGTACCGCGTTTCGTAATAAACGAACTCCAGACGCTCGCGGATTCATCGGACGATTCCAAAAGGACCCGCGGGAAACGCGGCCTTCAAACCATCGCATTTCTGGAGAAGGAAGATTCCGGCGTGAGGGTGAAGATATATGAAAAAGATTATCCCGCTCTTGCCACCACCGACGAGAAACTGCTCAAATGCTGCGCGGATCTGAGATCAAAACTCATGACATCCGACACCAATCTCGCGAAGGTCGCCGAGATCCGGGGCATAGGCGTTTTGAATGTTAATCTTCTTGCCAAATCGCTCAAGCCCGTTGTGCTCCCCGGAGAGGCGCTGGATGTGTTTCTGCTCAAGGAGGGAAAAGAGCAGCGCCAGGCCGTGGGTTATCTTGACGACGGCACAATGATAGTCGTTGATAACGCAAGACGCTTCATAGGGCAGAAAAAAAAGATTATAGTGGTGAGTTTTCTGCAGACGGACGCCGGAAGAATGATATTCGCGAAACTTGATAATGACAGGGAGTGACTACAGGCCTTCCTGCGCGGTGCTCCTCGCCTCCGGCGTCGGGTTACGCGCGGGTTTTGCTTCTCCCAAGCAATTTGTGAAAATAGCCGGGAAACAGCTTTACAGGCACAGCCTTGACGCGCTTTTGGAAAGCGCTGAGATAGACACTGTGATACTGGCTGTCCCGCCGGGCAGAGTGAAGAAGATAGGCATTAAAAACCCGAAATTAAAAATCGTCGGGGGGGGGGCGAGGCGGCAGGATTCGCTATTTAACGCTCTTGAGGTTATGGATAAAGGTACACGGACAGTGCTTGTCCACGACGCCGCCAGGCCCTTTATAACAGACGCTCTCATTAAATCGGTCCTGACAGCGGCAGCCAGGCATGGAGCTGCTATCGCCGCGGGGAAGATAAATGATACGGTGAAAGAGGCGGAAGGAGATTTTGTCAAAAAAACTCTTGACAGGACAAAGCTCTTCGCCGCCCAGACGCCGCAGGCTTTCAGGGCTGAAGCCCGGGGCAGAATAAAAAATCTCCTCTCGGGCAAACGGTCGTTTACGGATGAGTCGGCGGTGATGGAGAAACTGGCTGTGCCGGTTGCGATCGTCGTTGTGGAAAGCTGTAATATGAAAGTGACGGACAAAAAAGATTTCACGATGGCGGCGAAGATGCTGGAAGATGGAATTCAGGAGGAAAAAACAAGGTGACAAAATTTACAAAAGGTCCGCCAATCAACGAGCGGATCGCGGCGGCAAAAGTGCAGCTCATTGATGAAAAAGGCAACAATGTGGGCCTGATAGAGACCTTCAAGGCGCTGAATATGGCCAGGGTCAAAGGCCTGGATCTGATGCAGGTTTCAGACAGGGAAGTGCCTGTCTGCAGGATACTTGATTATGCCAAATACAGATATACGAAAGCGAAAAAAAACAAAGGCTCGAAACATGTTTCCACGCTCAAGGAAATCCGTTTCCGTCCGCACACTGACGATCACGACATAGAGGTGAAGGTGGGGAAGGCCAAAAAATTCTTTGCCATGGGTGACAAGGTCAAGGTGACAATATTTTTCAGAGGCAGGGAAAACGCTTTTAAAACCGAAGGCTACAAGCAGATGGAGAAGATAACGGACATTCTCTCCGATGTCGCCAAAACAGAAGGCCCGCCGCAGCTGTTCGGAAAACGCCTTATTGCATTGTTTGTAAAAAACAAATAAAATTACGCGCGAGAAATATTTGTAAATCAGATATTATTTTTGGATGCGCCCGTAGCTCAGTTGGATAGAGCATCTGCCTTCAAAAATAGGAGCCTCCATGCGGAAGAAAACGCATGGAGTGGATGCGGCTGTATGCAAGGAAGTCCCACTGCCCCATGGCAAGGATTATTTGCAGGAAACCGTTGGAGAAAAAGGATAGGAAGAATGTAATGAGTGATGTAAGGCCGCACCGCACTAAAGCCAAAGCCGATATAGGTTTGGCGAAAGTGATTGCGGATCTTGCCGCTAAAGGATGTGTTCCATGCATTCCTTAGATGGGCGTCTGACTATCTGGATTTGAAGATGGGATCCTCAGAGACTATACGCCGCAGGCCTGAAACGGTGAAGACATAGTCCAGCCAGCAAGTCCGCCTTAGGCGGATGGTCAGGGTAACCTGATGCGGGATGCTAAGCAGAGGGTCGTAGGTTCGAATCCTACCGGGCGCGCAAAAAACCTTTGAATTTCTAATTGTTACAGGCAATCTGCCGGCGGCGGGTTGCGCTTTCCTGTAAAACTCGGCTATAATGAAGGGTGCCGGGCGGAGGGCAAGCCCCTCAACTCCGGCGACAAGTTATGGGGCAAGCAGTAATTGAGGATTAAAAGAAAATTCAAAGTTGCCGTCAGACGGGGAAACACACGGGGTCTGTTCATACTGCTTTTTATAATAGCATCGCTCACCGCGGGCTACCTTTATATCAGAGACAGGACGCTGCGGGAACAGATACTGAAAGTGAGAGGGATGCGCAGTTACAGCGAATCCGATAAGGAGCACATAATAGAAACAATTAAATGCGGTGTGCCTATAAGCGTTGCCGAATACACATTGAGGCAGGAGAAAAAGCGCGCGCAGGCCCTGAAGAAAAAACGCCAGCTCGCGCAACAGGCGGAACAAAAAGCTTTCGGCTCCCGCCCGGAAATGGAAAAGGAGTATAAGCTTGTCAGCAAAAAGAAAAATATGTCCAGGGCTAAACTGAAACTCATAGCCCAGATATTCGGTATTCTGGATTTTCTGGACTATTCCATACGCTACACGACGCTCAAAAACGAGAGCGAGCTTTACGATTTTAACGAGGAGGGTTTGAAGGAGATTCTCTCCATATTTGTGGCCGCGGCGAACCGCAGGGGCGGCGCTTCGCCCGAAGAGATAGAAGAATACGGCCTTGAGGGGATTCAGGACATTAAGGTGTATAAGAGCCGCTACGCGCGCTGAAAACATGAGATTTCTTAAAAAATTCTTTAAGGGCGGAAAACATTACAGCGTTTATGTCGTCAGGCTGGACAACAAGGTCAAGCAATTTGAAAAGGTCTTTGACCTGAACAGGGGCAGGGATCTTGAGAAGCCCTGCGTTTATGTGGGAATGACGGGGCTGAAAGTTTCAGAGCGTTTCAAAAATCACAAGAACGGACATAAGTCAAGTTCATGGGTGCACAAATACGGCATAGCGCTGATGCCCGCGCTGTATGAACATCTCAATCCGATGACATATAAAGAAGCCGTTAAAATGGAGGGTGACCTCGCCGAAGATCTGCGGCGGCGCGGCTACACCGTCCTCGGCGGACACTAACTCAGCATCGCCTCAGAGGACGAGGGCGAGTTCTCTGGCTATGATCTCCACTGTTTCCACATTTTCCTGAGTGAGAGCTGCCGTCCGCTCCGTTTTTTTAACATTTATCACCCCGAGAGCTTTGCCTTTTTTTATGCAGGGGACACTCATGCCGGAATTAATCTTTTCATATTTTTTCATGCCGCGGAAATATTTATCGGAATTGACATCCACCTCCCCGTTAATGAGGACGGAGGCCATTGTTTTTGCGGCTTTACCGCTGACCCTTTCGCCGACGGCGACTTTTTTTCCGATGGCGTCGTGTTTGTTGTTTCCCGCGGCGGCCGCGACGGTGAGGTTTTTCCCGTCCTCATCCGTGAGCATAATGGAACCCCCGTCGCATGAGAGGATCTCGCACACCGATGAGAGGCAGAATTTTAAAAGTGTGTCGAGCGTCTCCCCCAGGTCTTTTACCGTGATGACTTCAGTGTGATTCATAATCGCCTCCCTGCCTGCCGATAGGCAGGCTCAAATCAGCTTTTGCCAATACGACCGCCTCCTTATTCTACATTAATTTTCACGGCTTTGCCAATATAATGTTCTGAAATTGCCCGGAGATGTTGTCCGCTGAGGCGCGGGTTTGATATACTAAAGCGATGAACGCTGATATTTTAGTTGTTATCTTAGTGCTGCTCTTTTTCGTATGGGGCTTTTTCAGAGGCGCCATCAGGGAAATATTCAGCATGCTGGCCTTGGCGGCGGCTTTTTTCTTTTCCGCTCCACTGACAGACATGCTTTTGCCGGCGGTTAAACAGGACATTGCCGGTTATGCGCTGGCCCAGTCCGCAGGGCGTGTTGTGCTGTGGTTCGTTCTTTATTTCGTAATAGCGCTCATAGGAAGATTCGCGGAGTCGCTCTTCGTGAAAAAGCCGGCACTGCGTTTTGCCAACAGGGCCGGAGGCGGAGCGATAGGTTTGCTGAAAGCGGCGCTCCTGGCGATTGTCCTTATGTGGTCGGCGGATGTGTTCATTTCTCTGACAGGCTCCGCTGTGCCGGCTCTGTTCGGGCAGTCGCTGATGTATAAGGCCGCGTCCCGAAAAAATCTTCTTATGAAAACGGAGAAGGTCGCTGATTTAAGAAAGATGCTCTCTCTGGCAGCACTCATACGGCAATCTATGCCTGAGGCGGAGGGCGATATTCCCGGCGGGCAGGACATGGAGGGGCTCGATCTGTCGCAGATGGAAAAAACCCTGAAAGGCGCTGATCCCGCCGAGATAGAAAAACTGTTGAAGGATATGTCTTCAGCTTTGCCTGGTTTGAATTTGCCCGCGGGCATGGATATCAAAAAAATACAAAAACTTGTTGCGGATATGAACAGGGAATCCGTGAAGAAAATCCGTCAGGCCGCGAAATAGTGTTGTGCTGACGAGAAAACAAGCCGCCGCG
>PEUP01000028.1 GCA_002780705.1 Elusimicrobia bacterium CG03_land_8_20_14_0_80_50_18
TGTCTGCGCCATAAAGGGACGCGAAATCTTCCTTAAGGATTTTTTCCACACCGGATAATTCCGCCTCGTCCATGAGCTTCATCCTGGCGAGCTTTTCCTTACAGGGAATGTCCATTATTTTTTTTATAGGCACGCCTTTTTTCACGGCCTTTTCGGCGCGCTCATGGTACATCATGATTATCTCCAACATCCTGAACTGCTTGCTGACAGCGGTGTACGCGTCCTTCTCGTCAAAAGCGTGCTGATGGAGAAAATCCTCTCTTATGATCTTGGCGGTTTCAAGCGTCAGCCTGTCCTCGTCAGAGATAGATTCCACGCCGACAAGGCGGACAATTTCCTGGAGGCTTGATTCCTCCTGAAGTATATTCAGCGCCTTTTTCCTCATCGCGGGAAATTCTTTCATGTCATTTTTTTCATAGAAATCGCTGATATCATCCACATACAGAGAATAGGAATTCAGCCAGTTGATAGCCGGAAAGTGCCTCTGATAAGCCAGCGCGGATTCCAGACTCCAGAACACCTTCACCATCCTGAGAGTCGCCTGCACGACGGGGTCGGAAAGATCTCCGCCGGGAGGCGAGACCGCCCCGACCACAGACACGGAGCCGCGCCTCGGAGGTGTCCCCACCTCAACTATGCCGCTTCTCTCATAAAATCCGGCTATCCTTGAAGTGAGATAGGCCGGATAACCCTCCTCACCCGGCATCTCCTCCAGCCGTCCCGACATTTCTCTCAGGGCCTCCGCCCAGCGGGATGTGGAATCCGCCATCACGGCGACATCCATCCCCTGGTTTCTGAAATATTCGGCGATGGTTATGCCCGTGTAAATAGAGGCCTCTCTGGCCGCGACGGGCATGTTGGAGGTGTTGGCTATCAGCACAGTCCTCTCAAGAAGAGGCCGTCCGCTCTTGGGGTCCAGCAGCTCGGGAAATTCAGTGAGGACATCCGTCATCTCATTGCCCCTTTCCCCGCAGCCGACATAAACCACTATATCAGCGTCAGACCATTTCGCCAGTTGATGAAGAACAACCGTATTTGAATAAAAAGCGGGAGCTTCGCCGCCTATAAAATTATGAGCGTCCTCCACTTCAATATCATACACTCTCCCCGAAGAATTTTTTATTATCTCAGCCCTTGTTATCTCATCAATAAAAACAGATGACAGATGATTGAAAGCGTAGTGCCTCAATTCCTTCCTGCCTGAAACTTCCGCGAGTTTCCGGAACATTCCGACGCCCATATTTTCACCGGCGATATAATTGTGAATCTCAATTCCCGCCTTCTTCCATTTCGCGTAAGGTTTGCCGGAAAAATCATAAATTCCGTTCACAAAGTCTTTGCTCATAGGCACTACATCCCAGGAATTGTAGGGCTGTTTCCCGCTTTCAAGATACGCTTTCATTTTCGCGAACTTAACCGTGCCTGGCAGACAGCACTCTCTGTAAAATTTTTCTATTTCGGCGCGGCCCCGTATGAAAATTCGGAAGCTTTTAAACCCTCCTGTACTTCTCTTTTTAAAACTCGCCAATATCCCTAATTTAAGCAGAAGATAACCGATATCCCTCGCCATGTTTCCGCTTGAAGTGGCTATTTCAATTTCCCCCTCCTCCGCGAAAAAACTGCCGTCGCACACAAAGTAACAAGCCAAATATTTCGCGAGCGTTTTAGCAGACGCCGCCAAAAGCCCTTTCGGCAAAGTTATGTTTCTTGACTTTTTATATTCCGGAAAACCAAAATAATCCAAGAGCTTTTTTATAACGGGGCTTTCCGTTATGATGACCTCCACCGTCGGCATTTTGTGTTCTTTTGAATCAATATCAAATATTTCTCTCACCAGATCTCTGAAAAGATTTCTCAATCCGGCATCGTTGTTATAAAACCTGACGCTTCTGCCTTTCACCTGACCGTCGCCGCCGATGAGAGCGAGCAATGAAGACAACTTCTCATCTAATCTGTGCGGAATGCGCGTCGCCGGAGATGTTGTCTGCCCTTTCACATAGAAAACATCGGGCGTTTTAATTCCGGCAAACTTATAAACGGAGTCAAAAAATTTGAGTGTCGGCAAATTGCGGCCTGCGTAATATTCAATCAGACAGGCGTAGTTTATATCCAAAAGAACCGACATTTTTTTAAGCGAGCCGTGAACCGCCTTTAATTTTTCAAGAACTCTGTGGAAATCCCTTAAGCGCGCGGGTTCGGCAAGACGAAAATCCGCGAATATTTCCCGCCACGGCAATTCATTTTTTATTTCTTCACCCTGCGGTAAATGGCGGGGCATAATAAGATAATCGCCTTTTTTAAGTTTCCCCGCTTCCATAGGCTTTTCGTTCAAATCAGAATACGCGAAAAGTTTATGCACGGGCGTAACCTTAAATTCCCGCCCTGACCTCGTCGTGAGCTTGACAAGAATATCCGATTTCCCCCTGTAAACGGCCCGGGCTCTGAATTTACCTATTTTTCCGTCTTTCCAGCCGTAAACAAAAAGGTCCTCGTTAATGACGGTAAAATCCTCGTCTTCTTTAATTACCCTTTTGCCTTTATGCCTGAACTCTTCATAAATGTCCTTCATCTTCATAATTTTTCCGTCCGCAAGAAAAACAGGACTGTCTCCTGAAACGCATTTGCCGCTCCCGAAAGGCCCGGGGATGCAGCCGGTGCCTCCTTTGGCGACGGGGAAAAAGGAATCTATCACCCTTGTGCCCGTAACAAGAGGCTCCGAGGGCTGTATTTTTTTAGTGTAAGGAAGCGGGCTGCGCACCGGCCATTTGAACATCATCTGAACCGCGCTCTCTCCCACCCTGCATATATCGTCGGTCACAAGAAAAGAACCGGCTTTGAGGCCCGACACTTTTCCTGACACGCCCGGCGGCACCATAATCTTGCTCTCTATCGCTTCGGATTCCCGCACCGTGCCGAGGATGGCGAATTCCACGAGCTCATCGCCGTTACTCGCGACGGGCTTGAACTCCCACTTCTTTTCACGGGAGAGCCCGTTGGCGCGGACGCCCCTGAGGATATAATCCCCCGTCTTCTCTCTCACCCTGTCAAGCGGGCGCTGAATGCCGTCATATATGGACTGTATCAGTCCGGGGCCCAGCTCAACGGTCAGGGGAGAACCCGTCGCCTCAACCGGCTCGCCCGGGGCTATGCCGCCCGTTTCTTCATAAACCTGAATGGAAACAACCTCACCCTGTATCTCTATAACCTCGCCGATTAGGCCCTGCTTGCCCACGTGCACGACCTCATACATTTTCACCTCGGCAAGGCCCACAGCCTGGATCAGCGGGCCGGCCACCCTGATAATTTTTCCTTTTTTAGTCATATAACTGTTCTCCGTTCTTTACATCTCCACACCCACAGCAATTTTTACAAGTTCCGCTACTTCCTTTTCTATCCTGTTGTCCTCCCCCGGGAGAGGAAATACAATATAAGGGGCGCCGGCAAAGCGCTCCCTGAATTTTTTTTTCAGGCCGTCAAAAGCGCTTTGAGAAAAAATAAAAAAGGCGCCTTTTTCATCTTCCATTTTTTTGAAAACACCCCGCTCATCGCCTTTCCATTCGGCAGTCGATGCCCCTATGGCGGAAAAAAGACTGCAGAAGATTTTGTCACCGCAGGCGAAGACTTTCTTTTCTTCATGAGACATATTTAAAATCTGCCTCCCTCTTTTTGGCCATGAGGAGCATTCTCACTATCCTGGCCTGCCACCAGATTGCCAGCCATATATATTCCAGCACATCATCGCCCTCTATCTTTCCCATCAGGCTTTTTCTTTTCGCGTCAAGAAAGCCGTAAAAATCCAGCGGCGCCGGGAAACTCTCAAGCGCCGCCAATATATCCTTCCTTAAATTTTTTTCCAAAAACGCAAGGAATTCGCTCTCGTCGGATGTGAAGAAACCGCCGTCCTGCGATATTTCTGAGAAAACCGCCGACATAGATAATATATACGCGCCTATGCCGAAATCCTCTTTCGCGTCATCGAGCAGGCGTCCGAAGGGCCGGCTCTTTATAACGGATTCTGCTCCGTGAAAATTGCCGGAGCCGAAAGCCGTTTTCAGCTCCTGAGGACTTAAGAGCAGCGTTTCTAAAACGCGGGCTTTCCCGACGGCAAAAACAGCGCCGAATTTCATTCTTAGCTCACCTCTCTAATGGTGACAGATTTGAATTTCTGCATAAATTCATCCCAGCTGAAACTCACGACTATTTTATCCATGTTTATGATTACCGGACAGGATATGTTCTTTTTGACTAATTTTATTTTTTTTGACATCGCCGTTCCTTTAAGCAGAGCGTGAGCCTCATCCGACAGTTCCGCTTCGGAGGCGCCGCCGGCGTTTTTCTCTATAAAATCAATCAGGAGCTTCTTTTTCAGATCAGGCGAAGCCATCAGTTTTTCCTTAAACGCGTCATAAACGGCCTCTATCTCAGCGAGATGCGCCTTCCGCAGGATGTTCTTTGCCTGTATCCTGCCGCCTGAGACGATCTCATCGTGAAGAAGCCGGGCGGCGCGTTCGGAACCCTTGCGGGCATCATCCAGAAGCTTCCCTGCATTCGCTCTGGCCGCGTCAAGGGCTTTCTTTTTTTTCTCTTCAGCGTTTTTGAGCATCTCATCGAGCTCATCGCTCATGCTCTTCTCTAAGCTGTCAAGAAGTTCCTTCCACGCCATTTTAGAGCTGTACCGAGAGCACCACCAGGATAGATGTGACAAAACCCAGCAGCGCGTAAGTTTCAACAAGAATACCGTAGATGACAGCGAGCCCGAATTTTCCTTCCTGTTTAGCGACAATCCCCACGCCGGCGGCGCAGACCCTGCCCTGGTATATGCCGCTCAAAAGTCCGGCCACGCCAACCGGTATGCAGGCGGCCAGAAGAAGCAGGCCCTGGTTGACAGAGACAGCCGCGGGCGCCCCTCCGCCAAGAAGACCGAGTTTGAGTATCGCCATAAAACCCACGGCGAAACCGTAAATACCCTGCGTTCCCGGAAGAGCCACAAGAATAAAAGTCTCGCCGAATTTTTCCGGCTTCTCGCTCAAAACTCCGGCGGCGGCCTGACCGGCCGTTGACACCCCGACGGCGGAACCTATACCGCCGAGAAACACGGCTATCCCGGCTCCGAATAAAGCAATTGTCAATCCATCCATTTTATTACCTCCTCAATGCAAATCCCCACGCCGCTCAAATCTCGAGCGAAGAGTATTTTACGAAATTTTTCAGCGGTTTGAAATAATGTCCGCCCGTCCTTATAAATTTGGTAAAAAACTCATAAAATTGCAGCCTCATTGTGTGCACTGTCGCGCCCAGCATGTTGATCACAAGATTGCCGGCGTGCAGAATCACAAAAAAGACCGCCGCGAGCGGTATCGCCCATGTTCCCCATGACACCACTATCCAGACAATCTCATTTATCGCCATCGCCACAAGCCCCGTCGTCAAACCCAGGGCGAACAACCTTATATATGAGAGAATATCGGAAAACGCGTTTCCGGTTAAAACCGAGTAAAGGCCGTAATAACTCCACAGCAGTTTGAAGATGGGTCCTTCCTGCGTGATAAGATTATACAGGACGATGGACGCAGCCCCGGCGGTGAACATGATTTCAAGTGTCGTCAATAATAACGGCTCCGGCGTAAAAACCTTGAGCGCGTAAACCGCAAGCAGCGCGGGCATTGAAATCTGTATCATAATAGCGGCTATATCCTCAAAGACCATGGCCCCGAGCCTGCCCTGCCCGAAGTCGTCGACACATTTCAGAACCATACCCCACATCACCTGGATAAAACCGCAGGCAATCGCTATCCCCACGAATAAAAGCGCGTCTTTTACAGGATCGAATAAAACAAGTTTGTCCGCGGCGATTTTTAAAAACCCGAGCTCCGCGGGAAGACGCGAAAGAAAATCCGGTCCGAACCAGCCACCCGTCACCGCACCCGCGGCAACAGTAAACAATCCTCCTCCAAGAAATACTTTGAGTATTTTTTTGAGTTCCCGCGGCGTTTTATTCCATGCCAGCGCCCACGCGGAGACGGCCGCGATAACGAGTCCATACATGGCATCCGTCAGGCATAGGCCGAAAAAGAAAGCGAAAAAAACAGCCGCGTTCGGCGACGGATCCACCGAGCCGTAAGAAGGCACGCCGTACATGGAAGTCAAAAATTCGTAGGGACGGGCAATGTCATTGTTTTCGAGGCTCACGGGCACATCTTCACCCTTCAGAGGTTTTCTCGATTCATAGTGAATATCCGGGAAATTCAAAGCCGCGTCCGCCAGAACAGCATCCGCTATTTTTTCTCTGACCCAGCCGGAGAGCACAAACATCTTTTCTGTCGCGAACACTTTCTCCACTTTTGAGGCCTCGCGTATTTTCAGATTTTCATAATAGTCATACAGGAGAAGGAGTCGCCCCGTGTACGCGGCCATGCTTTTTTTCTCGTCGTACAGCATTTCTTCCTCATCTTTTGCGATAACGAGCTCATCTCTGAGCTTTTGTAATTCGGATTGCGGGTCCATTGGAAGATCCATGAACTCAATCGGGAAACCGTCTCGAAACCTCTGTAAATTTTCGGCGCCGTCCGCTTTATCCGCGGGGAGAAGAAGTAAATATGTTTTTTTGGCGGGGTCTGAATAAACGCATTCAAGCGCGGCATCCGTAAAACCGGCAAAAAATTTCTCAAGCTTCGCCGCTTTTTTGGCAGGACAGGAAAAAAGACGCCAAGTTGTCTTTGAAAGCCCTGAGAGCGCCGTGAAATCCACCGGCAGAGCCAGGGCGTTCTCAAGCCGGGATATTTTTCCCGATAAGTCCTTGATCTTGCCGCGGTTTTCAGCGAACGCCGCCCTCACATCAGGAAATCTCGCGAGGATCTTCTCCGCGTTAAAGCCGGCTGTTTTTTTCTGACCCTTGAGCGCAGCCTTGCCGGAACCGGCTATAAACTGTATCAGTCCTTTAAGGTCCTCCACCCTCCGGGCGCTCTCATAAAAAGAACCGCTGTCCTTATCCGCGCCGGGCACCGTGATCTCTGATGGAGTTTCCGCAAGCTCCATCACACCCTTCTTCTGCAGAAAGGCGAAAATAGAATTAAAACGGCCTGCGGTCCCGGCCAGATATATCTTTCTTAAGGGGGCTATCAACTTTTCAGATACCTTTCCAGTTCCTTAAAGAGAGAAGATATTATCTTGTCACTTTTGCCCCTGAAAACAAGAGCGTCTTTTTTTGCTTTTATTTCAGCGTCAAGGAGCATCTGTCTCACCTCCTCCCGCGAACGGGCACTGCTTGCGGAAAGCATTTCACCCTTCTCCTGAGACGCGCGGCGATCCGCATCATCCATGATACGCTCTTCCTCGGCCGAGGCGGCCTTGAGGAGTTGCTCTATTTTTTTCTTGAGCTCGGCTTTTCTCTGAATGAGCTCTTTTTCCTTTTCCGCCACCTCGCTGATTTTACTGTTCAGGTCTTTCATATTCCACCTTTATATTTGTTTCATCCAACAGTTCGCGGGCAAGAGGCGTGATTATGGCCCCGGCGGGGACAGTCATGATTCTGGCGCCGGTGTCCAGAAATGTCCTGACATCATTCTCCGTAACGAGCCTGACGGAACCCGAGGCCCCGGGCCACAGGTTTCTGAGATAATCCCCTGCGAAAAAACCCCTCTTGATATTTTTCTCTTTGGGATTTAACTTCAGGAGCTCGTCAAAGATCAAATTCTCCAGACGCTCTTTATCCATTAATCAAACCTGAGTGATATTTATTTGGGCAATATCCCCGCAAGCTGGTCATCCGGCCTGGGTATGACATGCACTGACACGAGCTCTCCCACTCTCTGGGCCGCGGCGGAACCGGCTTCGACGGCCGCGCGAACGGCGCCCACCTCACCCCTGACGAATGTGGTGACATAGCCGCCTCCGATCTTCTCATATCCCGAGAGTTCCACCTTAGCCGCCTTCACCATCGCGTCGGACGCTTCCACCATTCCGACCAAACCCTTCGTTTCAACCATTCCTAATGCCATCTGTGCCATTTTCATCCTCCCATAATGGGGACGGTTCCTATTACCGTCCCCTTATCTTCAACCGTCCCATAATGGGGACGGTTCCTATTACCGTCCCCTTATCTTCAACCGTCACCTTATCTTTAATGACCCTTTGATTCCGTTTTAGCGCCCGTGACGATGGCCACCGAGGCCGAAGCGCCTATGCGCGTGGCGCCCGCGGCTTTAAGAGCCACGACATCATCCCTGTTGTGCACGCCGCCCGAGGCCTTGACACCCATTGAAGGGCCCACCGTCTCGCGCATGAGTTTTATATCCTCAACTGTCGCGCCGCCCGTTGAAAAACCTGTTGAGGTTTTCACAAAATCAGCGCCTGCCTCCTTGGAGAGCTCGCAGGCTTTTATCTTCTCCTCTTTTGTCAGGAGGGCAGTTTCAATAATCACCTTGAGGACATGCCCCCGCGTCACTTCCCTGACGGCTTTTATGTCGTCAAGCGCGAGCTGATAATTACCGCTTTTGAGGGCCCCCACATTTATCACCATGTCTATCTCATCGGCTCCCGCGGCGATAGCGTCGCGCGCCTCTATGGCCTTTGTGGTGGATGTCGTTGCGCCCAAAGGAAAACCGATCACCGTTGTCACGCCCACCCCCGAACCTTTAAGAAGATCCTTGGCCAGGGCCACATAACCCGGATTCACGCAGACCGTCGCGAAATTATATTTTTTAGCCTCTTCGCACAAAGCCCCGATCTGTTCCTGCGTGGCGTTGGCTTTAAGAAGCGTGTGGTCTATCATAGAGGCGAGCGCCGAATCATAAGAGCCCTTTTCCGGATGCAGAGCGGATATCCTGGAAGCGCCGGCGAGCATGATCGCCTTTACATCCTCCGGACGGGTGACCACGCACTGAGCGCAACCTATGCACTCGCTGACCGTCCCCTCAAGCAACGGGCATTTTAATTCCCCCGCGCTTTGCTGTTTAACCGGCGGGAACCCGTCATTTGAAAAAATCTTTCCCGCTGTTCCGAAAGTGACTTTCACAGCACCCGAAGACACCGGCTTGCCGGAAGACCCGTAAGTGACGCGCGAGGCAGAACTGTTCGCGAAAACCGGCTTGCCGGATACCGGACTCGCCGGCCGGAGACTCTGATTCTGCGATAAAATATCCCTCACAATCTGCTCAACTTCTTTTCTGTCCATTTTTCCTCCTAATGAAATTTTCTATGCTTTCCGTCAAGCAGGCTCTCGTCCACTATGCCGCACACGACAGTCCTTATCCCGGCGACCGGCTGTTCGAGCATTCCCCTTGCTGAATTGCCTTCGTCATTTACAAGCACTATATTGCCCTTACCGGCGCCCACAACATCAACCGCCATAACGGTTTCTCCTTTCGTTTTTCCTGTCTCCGTATCATACGGTGCCACCAGAAGGAGTGTGTGATTATTCAAACAAGCCTGTTTTCTCGTCGCCCATACATTGCCCACAACTTTACATATTTTCATTTCCCGTCCTTCACTTTGCCGTCATCATCGCCGAGCATATCCACCCCGTCTATAATACCCATGACAGTCGCGTCAAGCGGCGGCATTTCATCCAGCAGCTGCTTATCTCCGGAGAGCCAGGAAAAACAGGCTTCCCTGGACTTAACATAAAAAACGAATTCTCCCGCGCCCGCGCCGACACTGTCGGCGGCGACTATAATGTCTCCCTTTGCTCTGCCCGACCAGTCGGTGGGCTGAAGGAGCAACAGTGTTTTCCCCTCCAGAGTTTTCCATTTCGCCGTGGCGACCACACGGCCTATCACTTTAGCGGCATTCATACTTCTCTCCCCCGTTGATTTTATGAATTCTCCTGAGATGCCTTTCCGCGGGCTCAGGCGCCACGAGCCAGGCATCTATGCATTCCTTGATAAGCTCCGGATCCATGAACCTCGCTCCGAAACAAATCACCTGGCATCCCGTGTCCGATGCGGCAAAGGCCGCGATTTCCTTGTTATACACGAGAGCCGACCTTATTCCCTTAACCTTATTCGCGACTATATTCACACCATTGCCGCTACCGCAGACAAACACGCCTTTGTCATTTTTGCCGACGGCTATTGAGCGCGCCGCGGGGTAGGCGGAATCGGGATAATCAAAAGATTCCTCGCCCGGGGCGCCGAAATCCTCCACAACATGACCCTTTCCCTCCAGATATTTTTTAATATCTTCTTTCGCGCTGAAGCCCGCGTGATCCGACGCAAGAGCTATCTTCATTTAAAATATTTCCTTTCAATCGCGGCGATCTTATCCAGCCGCCTCTGATGACGCGCTCCGCCAAAAGGCGTGGTGATATACGCGTCCGCAATCTTCTCGGCGAGCAGTTCGCCGAGCATTTTGCCGCCCAGGCAGAGAATATTGGCATCATCATGCTCAGAAGCAAAGGCGCCGGTCATTTCGTTATAAGCGCAAACGGCGCGCACTCCTTTCACCTTGTTCGCGGCCAGCACCATCCCGCCTCCTGTGCCGTCAACAAGTATGGCCTTATCATATTTTTTATCTTTCATAGCTTCCGCCACAAGAAAAGCTATGTCCGGATAATCCACCGCCTCAAGAGAATAACAGCCGAAATCAGCGACAGTGTGCCCTTTTTTCTGAAGGGCTGCCTTAAGATATTCTTTTAAATCAAAACCGCCGTGATCGGAACCTATGGCTATGTTCATGTTATTCAACCTCCCAATTATCAGTCACTTTTGCGCTTCATCCTATTTTTAAACTTTGAAAAATAAGCATCAATTTCTATTCTCAATTCAATTCCGACTTCTTCAAAGCAATCCAGTAAATTCTGATAAGCGCCTTTACCTCCCAAAAAATTCCAAAAATCATCAGCAACTTTCAATTCTTTTTCCATATCCAGCATTCCTCTCATCGTCCAACGCGTATAAGGTTTGGGCTCATACGGATTATACGGAATCGCTATCGCCGTATTTACCTTTTTTTTAGGGTCATCTGCCAAAACAGCCGCCACCCATTCAAGAAGAGTTCTTTTAAATTCCTTAAAACCGCCCACATTCGGTTTGGCTGTTTTGATATCAAATAAAAATAGTTCGCCAAACTTATCTTCAATAAAAACATCAACTTTCGTTAATTTAACTTGTCGCATTTTCCCCATCCTGCACACTTTCCTTATTGCTTCAATTTCTTTAGATTTGTCAGGAATCTCTTGTGCGGTAGTCAAATTATCTATTATTCTCTGGACCACTATTTGAGCGTGTTCACTTACACATTGTCCCGCGGTTGCTTGCGAAATAGCGGTTTTAAAATTGTTTTTAGCTAATTCAACGGCAACCGGTTCAAAAATACTTGTTCCAAAATTAGTGTTCAAAGAGTGTATGAAAGAATACAAAGCAAGCCTGTCTTTACCCAATAGCCTTGTGTGGAAAGGCATTGATGAAGGTTCCGGTTTATGCACACTAAATTTTTTCCTTAAACTGTTCCGTAAAACGGTCTTTATCTTTTGTTTGACTGTTTGCATCATAGCGATAGCATCATTTCCTCTTTAAGTGGAAAATAATCTCCGAATACGCGCCTTTATCTCTTTCGGTTCGATTAAGCACCGGGCGTTTGAACCGATTTACAATCTTCATCCCTGATTTTTCAGCTATTATCGGATATAAATTAAATTTGTCATTCGCTACTAAAAACACATGGGAATCCATCGCTAAAAATTTTTTACAATTGTTTAACACATCCGAAATCCCTTGAACATATATTTTTTTTGCTTCATTGCCCTGGCCTCTAAACAAAGAGCCGATTTCTAAATCATCTTTCCTATCAAAAGCAAACAAATCATAGGCGTAAGCATGTTGCTCATGATAATTAATTAAACCCACATACGGAGGACTTGAAAAGATTCCTTTTATTTTCTGTTTGTTGAGCAGAACATCAAATTGGTTTCGCGATCTTCTAAATTTTGAAAAAATATTTATTGTTCTCGCATCGCCTGTTAAACACTTTTGAAAAGTGTCTGTCCTTAATGTTTCAAATGCGCGCAATCTCTGAATAGTGTCTTCACTATATCTTTTCCACCAGCTCAATATGGAAAATAAGGGCTTGCAGATTTTCCCATGTTTTGAGCAATAATATGTAGTTGTAATAAGTTCTTTCAGCGTTGCTAAATCAGAATGCGTTGTTGCGCGGCAAGAACGTATGGTTCTGCTTAAAATGATCTTTATTATTTTTCGCGAATTCAAATCTTTCACTTTTTCAACAAGATTGTAAACAAAATCAATCTCTTCCCGCACATGCTTCAAATACCATTTATCAAGGAAAGTATCGGATTTATCCTGTTTAAGCTGTATCCCGTATTGATTAACAAGATTGGTATATGTGTCCAAAAACTGTTTGGCTTTTTCATCGCCATATTTTTCTTCATTTATTACTCCGCTTTTTACTTCATATCTAAATTTCGGAGAGGGAAAATAAAGATTGTTAAATTTTTTTAATTCTTCCAATAAATGCGCTTCAAATTTAACAGTCTTTGAATCTACAATAAATTGTCGTAACGCATTTGTTATTTTTTCAATTTCATAAGCTAATTTTGTTAAATCATATTTCCCGATTTTTGCATTGCTAATCATGACATTAAAAGCGGATATGTCTATTCCTATAGCATGCATTCCTAATTCATTCGCCTGGACTAATAATGTCCCACTGCCACAAAAGGGATCCAAAACGATATCGCCCTTCGCAAAATATATTTCCTTTTTGAAATCATCCTTATGATCGTCTAAAAAGTATTCAACCAATTGAGGAATAAATTTCCCTTTATATGGATGCAGTCGATGAACATGTTTAGTCGTATCGGCTTCCTTAAGATAATCAAACGATAATTTCCAATTTAAATCATCACCCAATTTTGCCTTCCAGTTAATTTCTCTTCTACCCAAAAAAGAATTATAATAATTCTCCAAATCCGCTTTTTTTATACAGGCATTTCCGTTATCTCCAATTTTTTTGACTTTTCCATATTGAATAAGATAAGAAATATTTGACGTGGTGACATTTTTTTGGAGATACTCACTCGCCCATTCGCTGGCCTGCTTTATAGTGAATATTTCCGAACTATTTCTTATCATTGTTCTCCTTACAAAACAACTTTCTTCATATCGGGATGCGCGTGCGGGATCACCATCTTATGGACTATTATCCCGTCACCGGCTACCGCTTTACAGGCGGCGTTGACCGCGGTCTTTACCGCCCCCACCTCGCCGGTGAGGGTGAAATAACATTTGCCGCCGATACCCATAGCCATGCGTATTTCTATGAGTCTGACATCGGCCTTTTTTCTCGCCGCGTCCGCCGCCAGTATGCATGTGGCCACAGACATCGTTTCCACCGAGCCTAAAGATTCTATTTCAGATACTTCAGTAATACCTCTTACCGCTCTTATTACTTCGCTGTGAACATTTGGGATGGTAAGAGTATCAACCAGAAATTCTCCTGCCATATCTATCCCGGCATCCATACTGCTTTGCACATCGGATAATGCTCCCGTGACAAGAATTATAAATTTTCCCGGACACACGGGATGCGCTTCCACAAGCTCTATCCCTGACATCTTGAGCATAGCGTCGGCGACTTCAAATCCGCTTGAGATGGAACAAAGTTCTATTAAACCTATCGCAGCTTCCATACAATTCTCCTCTTATTGGGGACTGACCCCTTCTTCATTTTAAGCGATGTAAATATACTTTTCATCAATCTTTACCACCGTCCCCGGTATACTGGCATGAAGATTAGCGCTCAGCGCCTTTTCCGGCGCTTTGGCTATAAGTTCTCCCTCCTTAACTTCCGAACCCGCTTTTACGACGGGCAGAGGAGCGGATCCGACATTCTGGCACAAAGCTATTTTGACTTTAGCCGGCGCAAGTTCTTCGGGGTGAAAGCTGACCGGCTTATCAAATTCAGCGAGCCCTATTCTCTGGAGAAGACGCTGCGCGGGGAATTGCCTCAATGCCCTTTCGCTGTGGACGCTTAATTGCGACGAAGTGTGCATATTTTTATGCCCCTTTTTCACCAGATTTTCTTTTACATCCCTGAAAACTCTTTTCGGCGAGAGATCCTGCGGACAGGCGACCTCGCAAAGGCCGCACTGCGAACAGAGAAAACTCCCGGAACTGATTTCATTGAATTCTCCGGAAGCGAAGAAATTCATCCGCATTATCTTGTGAGGAAATATCCGGTGGCCTAAAAGATTCCTCGGGCACACAAGAGTGCAGTCCATGCACTGTTCGCATATTGATTTTGCCCGGCGCATGGCAACCGTCGCCGTCCTTGTTTTTTTTGCAACGAGGGATGAATCGGACGGGAGAACAAGGATAGCCCCTGTTGTCTTTGTGACGCAGAAATCATCATTGATTATATCGCCCATCATAGGACCGCCGTTGAGCAGCGTATAATGCTGTTTGCGGGGTTTAGCTAACTTCACTATATCCGACACGCACGCACCGACGGCGCAGCGGACAATGACAGGGTTTTCAACATCTCCCGTGACAGTAACATTTTTTCTTGTTACGGGTCTGCCTTTTTCCACCGCCTCGCATATATTTACCAGTGTTCCGACATTATCCACAATACATCCGACATTTATAGGTATGCCGGCCTCCGGCACGATACGGCCCGTAATCTCATTCACCATAACATGCTCATCTCCCGCCGGATAAACATTCCCCATTTCAAAAATCTTAATGCCGGGAGCCAAAGCTTTATTGAGAGCTTCTATCTGCCTGTGATATTTTTTCTTGAGGCCTATGTATCCCTGAGATGCGCCTGAGGTTTTCATAACATATCGCATGCCTCTGACTATTTCGGCGGCTTTTGTTTCCATCAGATACTGGTCGCCCTTCAGAAGCGGCTCGCATTCCGCGCCGTTGGCTATGACAAAATCCGCGTCAGCGGCTATCTTGACATGCGTGGGAAAACCCGCGCCGCCGCAGCCCACCACTCCGGCGTCAGCAACCTTTTTGATGATTTCTTCTCTGCTTATTTCCATAATTTTAAGCCCGTCGTTTGATCAAACTTTCTTTTCAGGATTTTACGCGAGGGAAACAGCGCGAGTTCCGCGGCGAAGATCTCACTCTTCAACAGATGCCCGCCTTTGACATTTCCTTTTTCATCCGCGGCGTTTATGTGCGCGTGCACAAATATTTCTCCGTCAGCAAAAGATATATTTCCCATACAGGAGCTTATTTCATAAGCACCTTTCAGCTTGAGCGTGCCGTATTTCTTTTTTTTCTGGTCATAAAAAGCAAGCGAAAGATTTTTCAACGCGCCAACCGCATTAAACCATCCGCATTGAATCTTTTCTTTTTTGCAGACGGCTTTTATCTCTTCACAAAGATCAGCGCCGTGTTTTAATTTTTTTATGATCATACAATCCTGAAACTATCAACCAGCGCACAGCGCAGCTCTCTGGTAAAATCCTTGGCCTTTGTAAGCCCCTCGCCCGTCGGAGTGGATATGGTGAGTGTGGCATAACCTGTCCCCATACCCAGCCCCATATACGACGGCCCGTTTTTCACGAATATGGAACACTGCATAGCGCGCGCCATTTTGGAAAGATTCGCAACATTTGTGGAATGCATGACAGCCGTGTGACGGTTGCCTGCTTCCACTTTCACCGCCAGCTCAATGGCTTCGTCAATATCCGCAGCTTTTGTCACGGGAAGAACGGGCATTAGCTGTTCCGTCCATACATACGGATGTTCTCGCGAAACGGCGGCCCATAGAAGCCGTACCGCGGAAGGCACCTCCAAACCTATCGCTTTGGCAATAACGGCGGCGTCACGGCCTACGAAATCCCTGTCAACGACGCCTTCGCTGTTTTCGGGACTTGCCGGTTTTTTGATTGCCGCTTTTGTCAGAATGTCAAACTGCCCCGCGCTGAGTTCAAAAGCCCGGCTGTCTGAGCGCATGGCGGAAATAAAACTCTCCCATGCCTTGTCGCAGACAATAACAGCTTTTTCCGCAGTGCAGAGAACGCCGTTGTCGAAGGAAGCCCCGCTTATAATATCAGCGGCGCATTTCGGAAACTGCGCGGTTTCATCAACAACAACAGGGGGATTCCCCGGACCCGCGGCAATGACCCGTTTTTCACTCCTCATCGCCCTTTTCACCACGGCGGGGCCGCCTGTGACAGCCATGAGCTTTACCCTCGGGTCGTCAAAAAGCATTTCAGCGCCTTCAAGAGAAGGTTTTTTCATAGCTGATATGAGCGCGGCGGGACCTCCCGCGGAAATAACGGCATTCTGTAAAATGCTTATCGCTTTAAGCGAGCAATTCTTCGCCGACGGGTGCGGAGCGAAAATAACGGAATTGCCGCCGGAAAGTATGCTGATAGTATTGTTTATAACCGTTGACGTGGGGTTTGTGGAAGGTATCACCGAACCGACAACGCCGAAAGGGCCGTATTCCACCAGAGTCATTCCGTGGTCTCCCGTAAAAGCGCCGGGCTGGACATCTTCAACGCCGGGTGTTTTCTCCGCGGCGAGTTTATTCTTGATGATCTTATCGGCGGCGCGGCCCATTTTGGTTTCTATCTGCGCGTCACTTGCCAGCGTTTCCGCGTTCTCCAGGGCGGCTTTGCGGATGGCGGCTATTATTTTCACGCGTTTTTCCACACCCTGATCCTGAAAAAACTTCTGGGCGGCGGAAGATGACGAAATAGCTTCTTCCATCGTGTCAAACAGGGGCCCGCGAGAATTGTCCGCCAGATGAACAGCCCCGGAAACCGGGATTCTTTTCATCACCTCATCAACGATTTTTTCTATATCCACTTTATCCATAAAACCTCCGCGATGTAAGCGGCGTTAACGCCTACTTTGAAAAAATCAACTTACCGTCCTGCTCCACATAATCCACGATGGCCATCACTGTGCAGTCGGTGGGCTTGTTTTCCGTTATTGTCGTCTGGCGCGCGGAAGAACCGGAAACAAAGAGCACCAGCTCGCCGTTGCCCGCGCCGACCACATCTATGGCCACAAGAGGAGAGCCCGCCGCTTTTAAGAGCGACGAATCCACCGGCTGTATGACAAGAAGTTTTTCTTTAGGCAGTTTCGCGTCCTTTACCGTGCAGACACAATTACCTATGACCCTGGCAAATTGCATTATCGCCTCCCTGCCTGCCGATAAGGCAGGCCTGCCCCACGATTCGCGGGGCTTTCTATTATTTCCGGCCAATGCTCCTTCAACTGAGGATGCGGCTGGGGAATCACATGTACCGCCACAAGAGAATCTAAATTCGAGGCGGCAATCGCGCCGGCCTCGCAGGCGGCCTGACAGCTCGCCACATCTCCGCGCACAAAAACGGTCATCTGCCCTTTTCCCGTTTTAGCGGTACTCAACACGCTTACGCCGGCGGCTTTCGCCATGGCATCTGTGGCGGCTATCAACGCCAAACGCCCGCGTGTCTCCAGCATCCCCAGAGACGATCCGCCGGCGGCGGATTTCGCCAAGCTCAACATCAGATTAGAACTCTGCCGTCTTATTTCTTTCTGCTTCCGGGAAGCGAAATGGGCATTTTGCCCTCAAGATCGCCGTGAGGCTGGGGAATCACATGGACAGACACAAGCTCGCCTATCCTTCCGGCGGCAGCGGCACCCGCTTCGCAGGCTGCCCGGCAGGCGGCCACTTCGCCTCTTACACAAACCGTGACATAACCGCCGCCTATTTTATCATAACCGGCGATCTGAACATTGGCCGCTTTCACCATGGCATCGGCCGCCTCAATGAGGGCGACAAGACCTTTCGTTTCAATCATTCCGAGAGCTTCCATTTTTTACCTCCTACAATATCGGGACAAGAATGTCCCTTCTACAAGTCCATCCTAAACAACATAAATCCAGCCGCCGCTCTTAAAATCAAAAGCGTTGGCTTCATCCGTATCTAAATGACATTCCAAAACGAAGTTAGGCGATACCCTGACAAGAGTGTCGCCCAGTATCCCGCCCCTTGTTCCGTTTATTTCTATTCTCACCCTTTCCCCGTCCTTCAGCTCCAGCATCCCGGCATCCGCGGGAGTCATGTGTATGTGCCTGACGGCGACAAGACAGCCCTCTTTCAGTTCCACTTCTCCGGCGGGGCCTATGAGCCTCACCGGCGCGGAGCCGCTTATTTTTCCGGATTCCCGCAAGGGCGCGCTAATCCCGAGTTTAAAACTGTCCGTCCGTGATATTTCCACCTGCGTGTATTTTCTGAAGGGGCCGAGTATCCGCACCTTCTTTATGCTGCCGCGGGGGCTCGCTATTTCAATAAGCTCCTTCGACGCGAATTCTCCCGGCTGCAACAGATCCTTGAGTTTCCTCATGGCGTAACCATGTCCGAAAAGAGTTTTGAAATTCTCTTCCGTTATGTGCGCGTGCCTGTTTGAGACATTGCATATGACCGGTTTGGCCGCTCGGCGCAGGCGTCGCGCTATGTTATCGGCTATCGTTTTTGTTTCAGTCATCAAAGTGAACGAGTTTCAGAAAATCTTCAGCTTTGAGGCTGGCCCCGCCTATCAGGCCGCCGTCTATATCAGGGCATTCTATCAAGGCCTTTACATTAGCGGGATTCATAGAGCCCCCGTATAAAATCGGCACAGCCTGAGACACCGAAGCGTCCGAAAGGCCCGCGAGCTGTTCCCTTATATAAGCGTGCATGGATTGCGCCTGTTCGGGCGAGGCCGTTTTTCCGGTGCCGATGGCCCAGACGGGCTCATACGCTATCACAACTTTGGCTATATCTTCTTTTGACATTCCGTTCAGGGCGCCCATTACCTGTTTTTTCACCACATTAAAAGCGCGGGAAGACTCTCTCTCTTCCAGAGTTTCTCCGACACATATTATGGGTGTGAGAGATTTCTCAAGAGATTTCTTCACCTTTTTGTTCACCGTCTCATCAGTTTCTCCGAAATATTTTCTTCTTTCCGAATGGCCTATTATGCAGAATGTACAGCCGCAGGAAATAAGCATATCCGCGGATATCTCTCCCGTATAAGCGCCCTTGTCCTCGTAGAATATGTTCTGAGCTCCCAGATAGAGGCCCTTCGCGCCCGATAAAGATGGGGCGACAGAAGTCAGCGCCGTAAAGGGCGGGCACATCACCGCTATCCTGCCACGCGAGGATATATCACCCAGCCCGGCCGCCACGGCCTTTGATAATTTGAGCGCGTTATCGTTGCTCATGTTCATTTTCCAATTGCCCGCGATTATAATTTTTCTCATTGAAGAACCTCCACTCAAAATTTCCACATTGTGCCTTTTTAGCGCCTCTTTTGCAAGGGGCGTCAGAAGGTATTTTCCTTCGGCAAAAAGCTTGCCGCCGCGCCGCGCTGCGGACAAAATGTCCTCATACCGGATAAGTTTCATGCTTTTTTTTATCAAATAAGTCTTCTGTTTGTCAAATTTTGTAGTGGGGTGGCCAAAAAAATTGTAGCCGCGGGATTGCTATCCCGCCATAAAAGGCCGCATAGTAGCCGCGGGATTGCTATCCCGCCATAAAAGGCAGCCACAATCTATCGGGACAGGAATGTCCCTTCTACAAAAAAGCGGTTTTATCTGATGACGGCTATTTTGTAGGTCTTCTCAAAACTGCCCTGAGAATTGGTGATCTTGATGTGGCAGATATAGCCGCCCTTGGCGACTTTTCTTCCCACCTCATTCTTGAGATACCACGCTATCTTGTTCGGTCCGGCCTTACCGCCGCCGGAACGGGAATCGCCGGTCCTGGGATCGTCATCAAAGAATACCTCTTCGTTGGGCGAGAAATTCCAGGAATACACCTTCTTGCCGAGCAGGTCATAAAGGGTGATACTCACGGCGGAGGGCTCGCTGAGCGTGTAAGCTATTGTGGTGTCGCCGTATTTGGTCGCGTCCACGGGATTGGGATAATTTGACACCTGGGATATGCCCGGAGCGGGCGGAGCCGCCTGATGCGCCGCCGAAACAGGCGACCATTCGCTGTAATTTCCGGCTTTATCCAGAGAGCGTATTCTGTAGCGGTAATAACTGGCTGATGTCTTTCTCTGCCTCCCGTCTTCGTAAGAAGTCAGGGATGAGCCGAGCTCATAGCCGTTTGTTCCCAGCGGTATCTTGGATGATATCGTGTTCCACCTTGCCGATGTGTCGAACTGTTCCTGCAGTTCATAATAACGGACTCCGCTGGCGAGCACCCTTTCCTTGGAGCCGTCGCTCAACTCATAATATCCCGAGAAGGGTTCGCTGACAGCGACGCCGTCGGAAGTGTAAAGGGTCATAACGCCGTTCTCATCGGACTTGTAAGTGTAACCCGAAGCTGTCAGTTCGCTCTCAAGTTCCGCGGTCATGCCCATCGTCACCCTCTGGGAAACACCGCCGGCGTCCTCATATATGTCATAGGCGGGGATCCATCTCACCCAGTAATTGGCCGATGTCTCCTGCGCAGATATCGTGGGCTTCGCGGGAGATTCGGGCTCGGTGACATCAACAAAGAAGCGCGCGTAGCCGATTTCACTCTCCTCTGTGGAGAAAGTGCTGCCAACCTGCTTTCTTCCGGTGGTCTGGGCGGAGAAGAAGTAACTCCTCGCCGTCAAGGGCTTTTCAACCCTGGCGGTGACAGAAGAGACAAAGTTCTGCGTCCATTCAGAAACGGGTATGTCTATGCTCTGCCATGAAAGATTCTCCGTTCCTCCGGCTATTCTGCCTATGGCGTATTTGGTTTTCACCACACCCAGCGTCGCGTAAGATTCCCATGCCGCGCCCACCTCGGTGTCCCTGTTTGTCCAGACGCTTCCCATGGTGACAACAGGGGTCGTCGGCCTGTACTGGCTCTTGATCAGAGAGAAAGCGGAAGTAAAGGAACCGCTGTCAATAAGCCTTTCCGGCGGATTAATACCTATCCAGTCATTTGTAAAATGCCCTATGTCTATACCTATTGAGTCATTGGTGTTGGCCGTGGGGGCGATATCAAAGGTTATAAATATCCTGGACGAAGTGGAAAGCAGCACAAGCGGGTCGGTTAAAACAATTTCGCAGAGATTGCCGCCGAACTTGTCACTGCCGCCGGATATGAGCTCGTCGCCTGAAATCTCGTAATTAAGGGTGTCGGTATTCCACACTCTCGTGAGCTCGCCGTCACCGTTTCTGTCGGCGTAAACCTTCACGGCGCTGATATTGGCGTCATAAGAGGCCGGCACATCCGAGCCGCCGCTGAACCTGAGATACATTTTTATTTTCTGCAATTCGGGCTTGCCGTCCACGGATTTTATTGTGCGGGAGGAAACATAAATATCCATAGCCGCCATGGGCACGGCTTTCTCACCCTGCAGGCAGGAAGGCGGCGCGGTGTCCGTCATTTCCATCCTGACCTGGAGCGGCTTGATTGTGGCTTCACTGCTTTCTATCGGCAGGTTGTTCTCCAGAATAACGACATTCGGCTGCGACACAAAGAAATAGGACGGCGAGCTGAATTTGGACGCCAGTGTCGCCAGAGGCGGCGCGTTGATTGAAAGATCATAGACAAGGAAATAAGTTTTAGCCACAGTCCCCACTGTCTGCACCGTGTTTATCGCGAAAACGGAGCTCTGGTCGGGAATTGTGTCCCAGGCCGGCGTTATGGTGAAGATGGTTTCCGAGTTGGAAACAACCGTCCTCTTCTGCCCGGCGCCCGTTCCCGTCGTAATCTCAATAGTGTAGCCCGCATATTTGTTCACAGGCCAGCTCATATAGGCCTTGCCTATGGTGTAAGCGCTGGATATATCGGGCGAGGTCACCCTCTCATTCACAAAAAGTATGTTCACCGCTCCGCTGACATAGGAGGGCGAACCTGACACGGGATCGCCTGCGTGGCCTATAAGCTGATCCTTGGATGAGTCATAGAGGCCGTCGCCGTCAAGATCCCTGTACACTTTCACCCTTTCAATGTAATTGTCGGGCACATCCCCGCCCAGAGCCGAGCGCATACCTGTCCACACGGCTTCGGACTCGGGGTCGCCCATCTGGGGAGTCCTCGTCGTGAGAGAGAATTTCTCAACAAGAATATTCTTCTCGCCCTGCACGACTTCATTGGGCGTCACGCCGCCTCCTGCCGAATCTCTCCAGGGCGCCACCGTCACGGTGTCGGCGTATTCCTTGATAACGGCGCCCATTGTCGTGAAATTCTTATCCTCAACAAGATCCGGCTCAATCACCGTGAAGGCGCTCGTCCCCGGCGGCAGGATCCTGAAACCGACGGTTTTGCCTATAGACGCAAGATTGGCTATGTCAAAAGCCACGAAATAGGTCTTGGCAAGGCCGTCCGCTTCTGTGCCGACAATCTGAGGTATTTTGAAAGTGATGTCCGCCTTGCCGTCAATGAAAACCTCGTTGCCGTAGTTTATAAGTCCCGGATATGTGTACGACATCGTGTCATATCTTATATCCCAGGCGTCCAGAATCCCTTCAAAACCGCCGCCGTCCACTTCATAAAGATCTCTGTAAACCTTGATTGCCTCTATATCGCCGTCTATGCCGCTGCCCGTTCTGTGGATGCGCATCGACTTCACCACCGCGTCATGGGCGTCAGCCCTGAGGGTGATACGCGCAAAGGATACATCCCTGTCTCCCTGCGTCACCTCGGCGACCATGGGATCCAGTGTAATGACCTCCAGCGTGTCGGTGGTGGCCAGCTGCTGCGCCTGGACAGAAGCGATCTCCGGGGAGAAATTATAGACATTGTGCGGCCGCTCCACCGTGAGGGCGCTGTTGGAATTGATCCTCATCCCGGTGAAAGCCCCGGGGGTGGCGCTGTTGGCGAAATCAAAAACGATGAAATAATAAATCGTGGTTTCGGTTATGCGCTCTATGGAAGCTGTGGGCGTTGAGAAATCAAGCAGGCATATGCCTCCGTCAAAGACAGCGCTGGCGACGAGGTGGTCACCGGCGCCCCATTCACCGTAATTTGTCTGGCCAGGCTGCTGAGCGTCCCTCCAGAGGCTGACATTCTTTATGTCCGCGTCAATGCCCGTGCCGGCCCTCCCTATCTGGATATTTGTCCAGGGCACCTCATAGCCGGACACCCACATGGAGAG
>PEUP01000084.1 GCA_002780705.1 Elusimicrobia bacterium CG03_land_8_20_14_0_80_50_18
TCCCGAATTCACGATGCTTGAGCTTTATCAGGCCTACTCAAATTGTCAGGGCATGATGGATCTCTGCGAGGAGCTGATAAAAGACGCCGCGCTCCGGGCTTTTCCCGGTGAAGAGCCCGCTCTCGTCACCGGCAAGCCCTTCAGAAGGATAGCCGTATTTGAAGCTCTCAAAGAGAAAACAGGCATCAATTTTGAGGGCAATCTTGAAAGGGGCTTTCTCACGGAATCCGCGTCAAAGCTCGGCATTGAATTTGAAAAGGACGCCTCTCCGGCCAAGCTCTTTGAGAATCTCTCCGAAGGCGTACTTCTTGAGGGCGTGACGGAGCCGGTGTTCATGCACGATTTCCCGGAGGAGTTTTCACCGCTTGCGAAACCGAAGCCCGGCACGAAGATAGCGGACAGATTTGAGCTTTATATGAACGGCATGGAAATAGCCAACGCCTATTCGGAGCTCAATGACCCCTCTAAACAGCGCGAGCATTTTGAGGCGCAGGCCGCCTCCGGCGCCGGTAAAAACATAGACGAGGATTTCCTTGAGGCGCTGGAATACGGCATGCCGCCCGCCGGCGGACTCGGGATAGGGATAGACCGCCTCGTCATGGTGCTGATAAAGAGCTCTTCGGTCAAGGATGTCATCATCTTTCCCCAGCTGAAAAAGAAGTGACGCTTCATTTCGCGATCGCCATCCGTTATCTGTTCTCGCGCAGGAAAGAGGTTATCCTCCTCCTTTCGTCAATAATATCCGTCTCCGGCATAGCCATAGGCTCGGCGGCGCTTCTGATAACGCTTTCAGTGATGAACGGTTTCCACACGGATCTGAAAAACAAATTTTTATCCACATCCAGCGCCGTGAACATTCTCTTTCCCCAGAGTTTTGACGCGCTTTCAAGGCAGTCCGTCGCCGATAAGGTCATGACGGTGAAGGGCGTGACCGCCCTCGCTCCTTATCTGATGAATCAGGCCGTTTTCACCAAGAGGGGCCGCTCGCAGGGCGTGATGGTCAAGGGCATTGACCCCGCGCTCCAGAACAAAGTGTCAACGCTTGAAAAACAGGTGATGAAGGGAAAATACTCATTGACGGAAGATGACATATTCATAGGCGCGGAGCTCGCCTCAAGCTACGGCCTTTCCGTCGGCGACAGCGTCTTCCTCACCGTGCCTCCCGCGGACATCTCGGCTGTGTCGTCTTTTTCGGGAGGGCGCGTTAAGGAATTGCATGTGTCAGGAATCTTCACATCGGGAATGTGGGAATACGACATGAACCTCGTCTACATAAACATAGTGGGTATGAGGGAAATCTACGGCCTCGGCGACATAGCCACGGGTTTTGAGATTGCCGTGGCGGATTCAGGCCGCGCTGACCGGGTTGCTTCGGACATACGCAATGCCCTGGATATGAGGTTATGGGTGCGGACATGGAAGGAAATAAACCGCACGCTTTTCGCGGCGCTGAAGCTTGAGAAAAAAACGATGTTCATAATCCTCAGCCTCATCGTCATGGTGGCGGTGTTTAACATAATATCCAGTCTGCTGCTTCAGACGGTAGAGAAGGTGCGGGACATAGGCGCGCTCAAAGCCCTCGGCGCCGACAGCGCTTTCATAGAAAAAATATTCGTTTATCAGGGCATAATGAGCGGGGCGGCGGGTTTGCTGCTCGGCAATACTCTGGCCGTGGCGGCCTGTCTTCTGCTGAGGAAGTATGAGTTCATAGAGATTCCCGCGGCCGTTTATTATATGAACAAACTCCCGGTGATAATGAGCCTGAGCGATTTTGCCGTCGTGAACGCCGCGAGCGTGGTCTTCATTCTTCTGGCGTCATACATACCCGCCAGGCAGGCGGGGAAACTCTCTCCCGCCGTGATTCTGCGCTATGAGTGACATCCTCGTATTTGAGAAAGCCGTGAAGATTTATTCCGCCGGCACGCCTCTTGAGGTGAAGGCGCTGTCGGAGGTGTCTTTTTCCCTCGCTGAATCCTCCTTTACATATCTTCTGGGGCCTTCCGGCTCCGGCAAAACGACGATCCTCAATCTCGCGGGCCTTCTGGATTCGGCCAGCGCCGGCAGGATTATAATATCCGGCAACGACAGCTCTGTTATGACGGAAAAAGAGAAGGCGCACCTCAGGAACAGCTCGGTGGGTTTTGTCTTTCAGCAGCCGACTTTCCTGCCGGAATTCACGGCGGAGGAAAATGTCATGATGCCCTCGCTCATCGCCGGAGCCGATAAAAAATCCGTTCAGGAAAAAGCCCGCCGCTTTTTTGACACGATGGGACTGGCAGAGCGCGCGGCGCATTATCCCTCACAGCTTTCGGGCGGCGAGCTTCAGAGATTCGCCATCCTCAGGGCGCTGATGAATAACCCCGCGCTTCTTCTTTGCGACGAGCCCACAGGACAGCTTGATGACGGCAACGCCGCTCTCGTTATGGAGGCCATGAAGCTTTTTCTTGAGCAGAGCGCCGCCGCCGTGCTTTTCGTCACCCATAACCGCGACCTCGCCGCCGCCAGCGGCCGCCGCGTCCTGCATCTCCGTAATGGCGTCCTCCAAAACGGGGACGGTTCCTATTAAAGGGTTATGACCGGGGCGATCGCGGGGGATATAATAGGTTCGGTTTTTGAATGGGACAACATCAAGACTGCGGAGTTCCCGCTGTTTTGTGATAAATCAAAATTTACCGACGATACCGTTCTGACCATAGCCGTAGCCGACTGCATATTGAACGCTAAGGGCTATGCCGCCAATATCAAATTATGGGGCAGGAAATATCCCGGTTCCGGTTACGGCGGTAATTTTACGGCATGGCTTGCTCGCGACGGCAACGAGCCCTATAACAGCTGGGGTAACGGTTCCGCCATGAGGGTGAGCCCCGTCGGCTTCGCTTTTGAAAGTCTTGAAGATGTTCTGAATGAAGCGAAAAAAAGCGCGGAGGTGACGCACAACCATCCCGAGGGGATAAAAGGCGCTCAGGCGGTGGCGTCGACGATATTTTTGGCGCGCAGCGGCGCGGGCAGGAGAGAAATCAAAGAGTTTGTTGAGAAAGAGTTTTCTTATGACCTGAGTAGGACGCTGGATGCGATTCGTCCCTCATACACTTTTGATGTGAGCTGTCAGGGCTCGGTGCCGGAAGCGATAATCGCGTTCCTGGAATCTGAAAATTTTGAGGACGCGATAAGGAAGGCCGTTTCCCTCGGCGGAGACAGCGACACGATCGCCTGCATCACTGGCGGGATTGCTCATGCCTTTTACGGGGGCGTTTCCGACGACATCGTGAGCAATGTAAGAAAGAGACTGCCCGCGGATATGCTTGATGTCCTTGACAAATTTTCAGCCCGCTATCGCCTGTGACAGGAAACGGAGATGGTATGAGTATGAAATGTTTTGCGGCCATAGATTTTGAGACGGCTGATCACGGCCACGACAGCGCCTGCGCCATCGGAATTGTGAGGATAGAGCGCGGCGAGATCACTGACAAGTCGCATTATCTTATCCGTCCGCCCCGGCGGGATTTTGTGTTCACACATGTGCACGGCCTCACCTGGGAAGATGTGCAAGACGCGCCGACCTTCGCCCGCTTGTGGCCGGAATTGCTGAAAAAATTCAGAGGCGCCGATTACTTTGCGGCGCACAACAAGGGTTTTGACAGGGCGGTTCTGAGGGCTTGCTGCAAAATGGCGGGCGTGGAGATGCCGAAGGCGCCGTTTGTCTGCACGGTGCAGGCCTCAAGAAACTTACTGAATATCCGTCCGGCTTCGCTGGACAATGTCTGCAGGGTGCTGAACATCCGCCTCAATCATCACGACGCGCTTTCCGACTCAAACGCCTGCGCGGAGATACTTCTTAGAGCCGGGCAGGAAGACAGCGCCGCGTTTGAAGAAATGCTCAGCGGCCTGGAGTAGCGCCGCCTTGCGCGGGGCATCCCTGCGGGAAATAGTCTCTATTTTTTTCTGAACTTTTTTATTCCGGCAAGCAGCAGGAAGAACAGAATTCCGTAAACGGAAAGGGCAAGCGCCGCGCCTATCGCTATTATCAGGCCTGAGGTTATTCCTATGAAGGCGTTGACAGCGCCGCGGAAGGCCTGTCTTATCCGCTCAAAGAATTTGTAACTCCCCGTGACGATGTTCTTCTCCTCGGCTATGTGTATGGTGAGCTCGGCCATGCCGATCCGGTTGTCCAGATATTTTTTCCGGCCTTTGAGCCGCTCTATGTTTTCGCCGACGCGCGTGAGTTCTTTTTCCACCTCAAGAATATCTTTGACATTTTTCGTTTTTATGGTGAGGATTTCCCTCAGCCGCTTTTCCACCCGCAGACTGCTGTTCAGCCGTGATTCAAGGTCTATGTACTGTTCGGTCACATCATTTATGTAGGAGTTTTTGCTCTTCACCCGTCCCAGGCTGTCCAGCCGTGACACAAAGCTGTCAAAATTTTCGGGCTTCACCTTCACGCTTATGTCGCCCACGGCCTTGTTGTCGTCGGAGACATATTTGCTTGACCGCAGAATAAAGCCGTCAAATTCCTTGAGCATGGCGTCTATGGCTTTGACACTGCTGTCGTAATCCTTCACTTCAATGCTGATGTTCCCGGTTTTGACCAGTTTGCGCTCATCCTGTGAGATATTTTCCGCACTATCCGCCGCCGACTCAGCCATAGCCATAGCGCGGCTCGCGCGCGGACTTCCGCCGGCCTCTTTAAGCGCTGCCGCCGCGTAGCGGGGAGAACTGTCAGGCCCTGACAGCGTCCGGAGAAGCCCGCATTCCGTGTAATTCCCGACGAGCATAATAATCGCGAATAAAATGACAGCCGCTCCCGCGCCCGCGGCGACTAACAGTTTTTCTCTTTTTGATATCATACGAACCCTCCCGTGTTTTTCAGATTTTCTCAATAAGAGTATGCCTTGTCAAGCGCGGACAAATTTTCTTGAAGTTTTGCCATAAGCGTTTATCTATACCGCCAAATCGGCTACAATCAAATTGTGAGAAATAAGCATCATCTAAGCGTGAAATACCTGTCTGTATATTGCAAGTCGCAATCTGCCGGTTGCGCAAGCCCCGGACATTATTCAAAAACCGTGAGCGGGGGATTAAACGAGATGGAATTGTCCCATATGAACAAGTGTAAAAATGCTGCTAAAGGAAGATAATGAGCAAGAAGATTAGAGCAAATGAATATGTAAAGTTGCTGCAGGATGTAAAACAGCGTATACATTCAGCGCAGTATGAAGCTTTAAAAGCAGTAAATAAAGAACTCACACTTCTTTACTGGGATATCGGCAGAATTATTCTTGGGCGTCAGAAGAAACATGGATGGGGTAAATCGGTTGTAGAGACACTGGCAAAGGATTTGCAGAAAGAATTCCAGGGCGTACGGGGATTTTCATCTCAAAATCTCTGGTATATGCGTCAGTTCTATACAGAATACCATAAGAAAGCAAATCTCCAACCACTGGTTGGAGAAATAAGCTGGGCAAAGCACTTGATAATTATGGGAAAATGCAGGGCTGTTCTGCATGGCGTTTCTGCCTTGGCGCGCCTCTTTGGCAGACCGAGGGTCTGCGGCTACCAGCTCTCCGGCGTAGGCGCATGTTGCCGCATGTAAAAATCGAGACGAAATATGTCCTTGACAACACATTTGTATCATTATACAATTGTATCGGAGGCAAAATTATGAGTGAAGAATATGTAACAACCAATATACGGATTCCTAAAAACTTGTGGATGTCCCTTAAAGAGAAAGCCATGCACGATGAAAAAAGTTTGGCACAACTTTTCAGGGAGGGAGCGAAGCATATTCTCTTAGGGGGAAAATTAAAGAAGGTTAAATTTAAAAACGACCCGTTCTTTAAAATTATAGGAAAAGGGTTCAGTAGAAAAAATGGTTCCGTAAAGCATGACCGGGATATTTATGGAAACAAAGATTTTTGTTGATACGAGCGCTTTTGTTGCGTTATTCGATAAAAAAGACAAATATCATCAGAGAGCAACAGATTATTTTATGTCTTTACAATTCGGCGCCGTGCAGCTTCACACTTCCAATTACATTATTGATGAAACCATTACAAGGATACGAATAAAAAACGGACATAAATTCGCTTTGGAATTTGGTAAATATTTCTTTATGAGTAAAATTTTCCAGATTCATTACATCGATAAAGAAATAGAACAAGATGCTTTCGAAATTTTTAAAAAATATTCCGATAAGAAATTGAGTTTTACTGATTCTACGAGTTTTGCTTTAATGAAAAAAGTTAATATAAAAAAAGCTTTTACTTTTGATACTGATTTCAAAAAAGCGGGATTTGAGATAAGCAATTAACAGTCTGATAATCATAATCATAATTATTGAAACTTTTTCCTGTGGGACAGAATCACAGTCCCGTCGACGAGAATTTTTATTTGCAGTATAAGGACAATGAAAAACTTGCACCACCGGTGCAGGAAATTGGCTGGATTCACAACATTAGCCCGCATTATTCATATTCATAATGTAGTGCGACCTTTGTAGTGCGACCTTTTAAGGTCGCTTTACTTAAATAGCGAGGTTAAAACCTCGCACCACATGCCCAACACACATTTTATATTGTAAATGCTCACAGTATGAATAATCCAGATTAGAGCGGACTCATGAATAAAATGTTAACGGCAGGGCTGTTCTGCATGGCGTTTTGTATCTTGTCAAGCGCGGACCAGCTTCGTAGCCGCAGACCCTCGGTCTGCCCTCACTTTTATGCTAAAATTTCAGTTATCCGCCCTGAAGTTTCAGTTTTTGGCGCGCCCCGGCACTGAAGTCAGCATAACGCATTTGACCCTGTCCACGCCTTCCACATCGTAACTCTGGCCGAAGAAAATTTTCACATCCGCCGATAATCTCGTTTTCAAAAAATCCATAGCCGTCACCATAGCGTAGAAGGTGATGTCTTTACTGCAGGCAAAATGCAGAAAGAGAAATTCGCTTGTTTCATCCGCCCGGCCTCCGGCCTTAATCAGCGAGAAAAGCGCGCCCCGCGCGGCGTCCATAGCGTTATTTTTCCCCGAACCCTCGCCGTAACCCGCGAATAAATGTTTGTCTTTTGTCAACGCTTCGTCCAGATCCTCAAAGTATATGGTGATTCTATTCTGCGTGTTGAAAACTGACAACAGCATTTTTTCAACCGCCGGCCTGTTATCTTTCAGACACACAACAACCACTCCGGCGTTTTTTTCCGAATCAGTGCCTACAACTTTCCCTCCGTCTCTCTTCAAAAACAGTTTCTGCGTCATTATCATAAACATCCTCCCGTGATTGTTTATACGCAAGCGGCGTGAAATAATTTGATTCAGGATTACTCGGAGTTAGGAGGCGGGATGGCAATCCCGCGGCTACGAGAATCAATAATACGAGGCGGCACAGTAATGCCGCAGCTACGAGAGTCAACACGGCAGTTACAATAAGTCACGAAAGTCAACCCCTGTCACCATTTATGCGAAAGTCAACCCCTGTCACCACTTATGAAAGATTTTCGGAGGAATTGCGTCTATGCTAATGAAAGGGGAGGTGATTTAAATGAGTAAAGTTTTTGGAGCGGAGATTGCGGGCGCGTTGTTTTTTGTTTTGCTGATTTTCGCTTGCGCCGCAAATGCGGAAGCCCGGCGCACACCGGCGCTTTTCGTGCCCTCGCCGGATGGCCGCACAGAAACAGCATCCGCGCTCATAAGAGCGGGCGCTGTTGCCGCCAATAAAAAAACGATGCTTTTCGCGGCGTCGTATAAGGGATACACAGAAATATTACCCATGCTCATTGAAATTGGCGCCGATGTTAATGCGAAAGGCAAAGATGGCGTAACGGCGCTTATGTATGCGGCGGGGAATGGCCACGCAGAAACAGTATGCACCCTCATAAAAGCGGGCGCGGATATCAATGCGAAAAATGCAAAAGGCATAACGGCGATTATGTATGCGGCGGGGAAAGGGCACGCAGAAACAGTATCCGTACTCATAAAAGCGGGCGCGGATATCAATGCGAAAAATGCAAAAGCCATGACGGCGCTTATATTTGCGTCGGGGGCAGGGCACACCGAAACAGTATCCGCGCTCATAAAAGCGGGCGCGGATATCAATGCGAAAAATGTATATGACATGACGGCGCTTATGTCGGCGACGCTGCAAGGTCACGCAGAAACGGTATCCGCTCTCATAAAAGCGGGCGTTGATATTAATCCGAAAGGGATGTATGGCTGGACGGCATTAGAAATCGCGCAAGTTAGCGGGTATCAGCAGATGGTAGATTTGCTTAAAAAGCACGGAGCAAGATAAGAGCATGTATAAAATATCCGACGCTGTGAAAGAAGCGGTTGATTCATTGACTGCGCCTCAGTCCTGTGCGCTCAGGACGATTGTCCAGGAGAGAGCTGATTTACACCCATATTTACAAAGCAATATGTTTTTGAAAGCTGATGACGCAGTTATACAATCATGGCCTGAAAAATGTCCTGTAATAAGCAGGGCGGGGGCGCTTCAAGTGGATGGTTGTGTTGTCGTTATTACTTTGAACAGGTTTCCTGAGCCGTATCCTTTGCTCTTTGAAAACTATTGGAATTATTGGGCGTCGTCCGAATATCAGCAGATGTTTGATGATATGAGCGTGCAGGACTCAATCAAATTTGTTTTATTTGGGGCTGATTCCAAGGATGTATTAAGGGTTGTGGAAACGCCGAACGCTTTTAAGGATTTTTTTAAAAGAGCAATGAATATCATGCCGAATCAAAAAGAGTGGAGTTTTGATGAATTTAATGCCGCAAAAGATAAAATTTTGCGAACATATTCTTTGCAGGCACTTTGGAATAAATTTGCTGAAGGGGAAACTGAAGCGGGAGGAATTTTTTATGGCTGATGGGAATGCGAAAGAGGTAAATGGCGTGCCGGCGCTCTGGTTGGCGCTGGAGAAAGGGCACACAGAAATAGCTATAAGGCAATAAAAAAAGTGTAGCCGCGGGATTGCTATCCCGCCATAAAAGGCCGCATATCAATGCGACAGCTACAATCTATCGGGACAGGAATATCCCTCCTACAACAATTCCAACAAT
>PEUP01000055.1:0-626 GCA_002780705.1 Elusimicrobia bacterium CG03_land_8_20_14_0_80_50_18
AAAGTTAACCCCTGTCACCATTCTGGGATTTTTATTTCTGCGCCGGGATATTTATTATGGGGGTTGAGCTCATTTCTTCCGGAATAAATATTATCGTGTTATTCGGAGAATCCACGAGCTGTTTCATCATCTCAATCCTGTACCACTTGATGTATCTTTCGGTGAGACCGGCGGAAATGATCTCGTTGGCTCTTCTGATACCCTCGGCCTCCACGATTTTCCTGTCTTTCTCTTTTTCCTCTTTCATCAGGACAAATTCCATCTGCTGGGCGGCCTGCTCGGCGGAAAGTTTAACATCAATGGCATCCATCAGGTGCTTGGGGAGTATGAGATTTCTGAGAAGTATTTTTTCGGGAATGATTCCCCTGCCCTTGAGCAGTTCGGACATTATCCTCTCTATATCGCTGACAAGCTGGGCTCTTTTTTCCGTGTAGATGGATGCGGCGGTGTATTTGACAACCGCGTCCCTGATGGCTGTCCTGAGGGCCGGGCGCACGATTTTTGATTCGTAATTACTGCCTATTGTTTCATAAACGCGGGCGGCTTCGTTCTCGTCAAGACGGTACCATGCCGTCAGATCCAGCCTGATGTTCATGCCTTCGGATGTGAGCGCGTCTATGGCGTCG
>PEUP01000055.1:656-6834 GCA_002780705.1 Elusimicrobia bacterium CG03_land_8_20_14_0_80_50_18
ATGCTCATTGTGTACTCTTCCGTCCGCACACTCATCTTCACCACATTGACGAGAGGATTGATAAGGTGAAGGCCGCTTTTCAGCGTTTTAGGATTGACCTTGCCGAACAGCACCCTGACGCCCACATTGCCGGGCGGTATGACTACCAGGCTTTTCATCAGCACCACAAAAGCTATGAACAGCAACACAAAAAAACCTATTCCTTTCCCGAACTTTGCCTGCATTTCATACTGATCCATTCTGAGCCTCCCTGTCTCTTAAAAATATCGGGGTTACCTGCCTGCCGTCAGGCAGGGAAAACCCCTCCCGCAACTACATTTTTTGCATTTTAGCTAATGCGCCGGCATGATGCAATTCTCAATTAACAAAACCTTGATTTTATGCTACACTATCCCGTAGGCAATGGTGATGTATAAAAGGAGCGGCGCTATGAACAAAAAGAGCAAATACCTGACGCTAATGATTGCTTTTATAGCAGCCTGCTCAGCGCCTAAGAAAATCCCGTGGGAAGAAATACTCCTCCGCGACGGCACGGGCTACCTTTATCATTCAAGTTCCGAGCTGGAAAACCGCGGCCCCTATGTGCGCGGGCTCTATGGGGCGCACAATCTTTTTGACGGCAATCCCGCGACCTGCTGGTCCGAAGGCGCCAAAGGCGCCGGCATGGGCGAAAGCGTCAGCATAGCTATTGACGAGGGAACCAAAGTCATAATATTGCGGAACGGTTATGCCAAAAGCGACAGATTCTTCAGGGACAATAACAGAATCAGACAGGCCGAGCTCAGCATTCTCGCGGGCATACACATCCCCGGCGAAGTGACGGAGACGGGACTGCTCTTCAGCGCCCTGCCATTTACAAAAACAAAAACAATAACTCTCACTGACTCCATGAAGCCGCAGAAAATAGATTTCCCCTTCAACTGGAAAACGCTTGAGCGTTTTAAAAGAACAGCGGAAAGACGCTTTAAAAAGATCAACCGCGACAAACTCAGCGCCGCCGGGCAAGAGCCGAGGACGGTATTCATCCTCCGGCTGAAAATACTCAGCGTTTATTCCGGCGACAAATACGATGACACCTGCCTGAGCGGCATTTCTTTTGAGAATAAATCAGACAGCGCTGAAATGCGGAGAGAAACAGCGAAAAAAATATATGTGGATGAATCCCAGAATGCCATACTGATGACCGATGAAGACGGGCATACGGAAACACTGGTGCGGGACACGAAATCAATTTTCCAGATAGTGGATATCAGTGACGACGGTAAATGGCTCATAGCCATACACATGCCCGCCGATATTTCCCACACCAGGGTTGAAACCGACTACCGCCTTTACAACACGGAACTAAAGAAAATGGTGCCGTCAAAGCTAATCGCCGACGGAGCGGGAGAGCTTTATGGTTTTGACGGCAAGGGTGAAGACACAGTCCTGCTGTACGCCGATAACAAAGAAATGACGGACAAAAGAATAGCCATTTCCCGCATCTACGACAAAATCAAATAAGCGCCACTCATCATGAGCGGCATAAAAATTATTTTTTTTGATCTGGACGGTACACTCGCCGATTCGCGGCAGGACATCACCGACGCCGTCAACCGCACACGCGAAGCTCTCGGTATTGAGGGCGGAAAAACGCTCTCCGAGGTGCATTCATATGTCGGCGGCGGGCTTGAAGAAACCATACGCAGGGCCCTGGCCGATGACGGGATCAATGCTTGCGTGAAAAATACAAAATGCCTGAAAAAAGCGCTGGTTCTGTTCCGCGATTTCTACAGAGCCCATCCCGTCGCGGGAACAAAGCTCTATCCTTTCGTTGCGGAAACGCTTGAAAACCTCAACGGAATAACAAAGGCCGTTCTCACCAACAAAGACCATGATATCGCTGTTGATGTCCTGAAAGGGCTGGGGATACTGGATTGTTTTACAGACATAATCGGCGGAAACGACGAAAAATACAGAAAACCCAGCCCCAAAGGTATAAAACAAATCCTGCGTAAACACAAATTTTCCCCGGACTCCGCCATCATCGTCGGGGATATGGATATAGACATAATAACAGGAAGGGCCGCCGGCATAAAAACCTGCGGCGTCACTTACGGCATCGGGCTGGAAGAGGATATCGCGCGGGCGAAGCCCGACTACCTTATAGATTCCTTCGCGGAACTCAAAAATATAATCGCCTCATAAAAGCCGGCCTTCCGCTGATTTTGAGATTTATTTTGAATTTGTTAAACTTCAAAAGTTTTTGAGAAAAACCGGAGGAACAATATGGCAACACAAAGAGCGCGATGGTCTTCAAAAATTATTTTTATTTTCGCGGCGGTTGGTTCAGCCGTCGGGCTCGGCAATGTGTGGAGATTTCCCTATCTTGCCGGTAAATACGGCGGGGGCGCCTTCCTTGTCCCCTACATTATAATGCTCTTCGTTCTGGGTCTGCCTCTTCTGATAATGGAATTCGCCATTGGCCAGAAAATGCAGCTGGGCGCGGTCGGGGCTTTTCAAAAGATTGAGCAGAAGCTCGCCGGTATAGGGCTGGCATCGGTGCTCTGCGGCTTTGTGGTCGTCACCTATTACGCCGTTATCATGGCCTGGTCGCTGCTCTATATGTTCTTCTCCTTCAAAGTCTCATGGGGCGCGGACACCCGGAGTTTTTTCTTCAACCAGGTTCTTCATTTAAGCTCCGGCGCGGGGGAGCCGGGACACATTGCCCTGCCCATACTCTTTGCTCTGGTTGCTGTGTGGATACTGATTTATTTTTCCGTATGGAAAGGGGTCAAAAGCGTCGGTAAGGTCGTCATGATAACCATGCCGCTTCCCGTCATACTTCTTCTGCTCCTTCTTGTCCGGGGAGTCACACTGCCCGGAGCCGGCGGGGGGATAATTTTTTATCTGAAACCGGATTTCGGCGCACTGCTGGATTTGGCCGTCTGGCGCGCGGCGGCTTCCCAGATATTTTTCACGCTGAGCCTGGCATTCGGCGTAATGATCGCCTACGCGAGTTTTCAGCACGAATCCAGCGACATAAGCAAAACAGCCGTCATCACCGCCCTGGTCAACTCCACAATTTCTATCGTCGCCGGATTCGCCGTTTTCTCAACGCTCGGATATATGGCGGTCAAAAGCGTTATTTCAATAGAAGAGCTCGCCGCCGCTTCCGGGCCTTCACTGGCTTTCATCGTGTTTCCAAAAGCTCTATCCCTGATGCCTATGGCTCCGCTCTTCGCCGTTTTGTTCTTTGTAATGCTGATAAGCCTCGCCATTGACAGCGCCTTTTCTCTGGTGGAAGCCGCGTCCACGGTTCTCTGCGATAATCATCCGCATCTCAGGAAAGAAGATATTTCCTTATATGTCTGCGTCGCGAATTTCGTCTGCGGCATCATATTCACGAGTTTCGCGGGTCTTTATTATATTGACATCACCGACCACTTCATCACAAATTACGGGCTGGTGGCGGCCGGGCTTCTGGAAATCTGGGCTGTGACGCATTTTTACGGGGCGGAAAAACTCCGGGCTTATATCAACGAGGTGTCTGATATAAAAATCGGCAGGTTATGGAGCGTGTCTGTCACATACATAATACCCGCGCTCCTTCTGGTGCTGTTGATAACAGGCCTCGTGCAGGATATAAAACATCCCTACGAGGGCTATCCTCAATGGGCTATCTTCTGTTTCGGCTGGCTCGTTCTGATACTGGTTTTCGCGTCAAGCTTTCTGTTCTCTCACTTCGCGGCGAAATCAAGGGAATAATAAGAAAAGTCCCTCTGACATAAATTGTCAGAGGGACTTCGCGCGCGCTTGTGCAAAGCGCCGTGATTGCCGCGCTCACTGCTGTTTCTTTTCTCTTTTCAGTTTTCTCTTTTCTTTAAGCGATAACTTTTTTTCTTTTTTCACTTCATGCTTCGCCCTGTCTTTACTTCCCATCTTTTCCTCCTTCTTGCCCGCGCACAATCCTGTTATAGCCCCAATGATACAAAAATTCGGGCAGTATTTTCAAAAGCTGAGCTATAAAATACCAGCGCCTCGGAACATAGGCGATCTTTTTCTTTTTCCTGATCGCCCCGTATATCTGAGCGGCGGCAACATCCGCCGTCACCGTCCAGAAAGCCCATTCGTGGCCTTCTATCAGAGGCGTGTCAATAAAACCCGGCCTGATATCGCTAACGCTGATAGATGTTTTGCTGAGCTTCTGCCTCATCCCCTCCATATAATTTGACACAAAGGCCTTTGACGCGTTGTAGGCGGGAGACGGCGCGGCGCCCCGGATGCCCGCTATTGACGATATGCCGGTGATGTGGCCATTCCCTTTTTCCAGAAAATAATTCACAGCGACATTCATCATTGCCGCAAATCCGCTCACATTAACGGCTATGGTCTCAAGCTCGGGCTCCGCGCGGAAATCCCTGTTTGTGACGCTGATACCGGAATTTATAACGATGAGATCAGCCCCGCCCATTTCATCGAGCAATTCCCTCAGCAGTTTTTGCGCGGGAACGGGGTCGCTGATGTCTATATTTTTCACATAAGTTTTTGAGCCTATTTCCCGGCCGAGCTCTTTTAGAAGCGCTGTCCGGCGCGCGGCAAGGCCGACTTCGTAACCTTCCGCGGCAAGTTTTTTTGCCAGCGCCCGGCCTATGCCAGAGCTCGCTCCTATGACAATGGCTTTCTTCATTTGCCCCGGACCTTGACATTTTGACATTCTGTCTTTTTTTGCAGTTTTCGGTTTTTCATCATTTTTCTTTTCCGTAGCGGTCAGCGTAAGCTGACATCATTTCAGCGAGCTTACGCTCGCCGCTACATTGGCAGACCAAGCAGCCGCGCGCCCTCGGCGCGCCTCTTTGGCTGCAAGGCACAATGCCCGCTACACCCCTCGCGGCCATTTCTCCGTCGGCGATTACATTCTTCATCCTTCGAATTCGCTCAGGGCAGGCAAAATAATTTCTGATTTTTTCATCCCGTAAGTCCGGCTCCGAGTTACGAGATTGACAATATTTTTCGAACAATCTAAAATACCGTCATAGGAGGTTTTATGAATAATGTAATGATTGAGGTGCCCGTAAGCATCAATACTTTTGTTAAACGACTCACACTTCAGGACAAAATTAAACTTGCAGAGAAACTCGCACGGGAAACGAGACGCCAAAGATGGGAAAAATTGTTCTCCTCTATTGACAAAAAAGCAGCTAAAAATCCCATCTCGCAAAAAGAAATTAACCAAGCGGTTAAAGAAACTCGAAAAGAACTTTATGGTTAGAGTGGTTCTTGATACCAATGTATTTATTAGCATGCTGTTGAAAAGCAGAAATTGTCTGAAAATACGGGAAACATTTTTAAATAACCTTTTTGAAGTTATCATTTCACCGAATTTAATGCGGGAATTTCTGCTGACTGTCCGTAAAGAAAAGTTTAAAGATATCTTCAGCCGCCGGGAAATTGAAAACCTTATTGAATTAATAAATACTGACATGGCGCTAATTATTCCGGAAGAAAAAATATCAATTTGCCGCGACAGCGCGGATAATATTATTCTTGAATGCGCCGCAGCCGGAAAAGCCGACTTTATCGTCACAGGAGATAATGACTTGCTTGCGCTAAAATCATTTCGCAAAATCCGCATCATAACACCAATTAATTTCCTGAAAATTCTATAGAAAGAAGGTGACATCCTACATTTTTTATTCATTGATTCCCCTCATTTTTCTAAAATAATTCATCCGATCTTCTCACTTACCCGCTTTTTTTCGCGATTCCGCCATCCCTACTTCCTCTTGTCGCGGTCATACATTTGCCCCGGACCTTGACATTTTGACATTCTATCTTTTTTTGCAGTTTTCGGTTTTTCATCATTTTTCTTTTCCGTAGCGGTCGCATTGCCATGCGACTTTGTAGCTACATTTATGCAACACGCTCTCAAATAGCAAAAAAAACTTTCGCGTTTGATGACAGCAACGATATGAGCGCGTCTTTATCCATGGCCATGAGCCGCGCGAACTCGTCGTAATTGTAACTCACATAAGCGGGCTCGTTCCTCTTTCCCCGCACAGGCTGGGGCGCCAGATAAGGGGCGTCCGTCTCCAGAAGAAGACGCTCAGGGGGCATCTTCAAAGCGGTCTCCCTGAGAGCGCCGGCGTTTTTAAATGTGATTTGCCCGGCGAAAGATACGAAATAACCCTGCCCAAGC
>PEUP01000054.1 GCA_002780705.1 Elusimicrobia bacterium CG03_land_8_20_14_0_80_50_18
TGATTTGCTGTGATTGGGCGGGGCAGGTATAAAATGAATATAGACGAGATCAAAAAAATAGCGAAGCTCGCGCGTATTGAGATAGCCGGTGAGAAGCTTGAATCCTTTGCGGATGAATTTAACAAGATACTGGAATATTTCAAACAACTTGACATCGCGCCGACGGAAGGGGTTGAGCCTTTTCTGTTTGAAGAAGAAAATGTCTGGCGAAGCGACAGCCCGTCTTCTAACAGCGACGCCAGAGAAAGAATACTCGGCAACGCTCCGGAAAGGCAGGACGATTTTTTCAAGGTCAAGAAGGTGATTGAATGAGCGTAAAAGAAAATATCAGAGCCTGCATCGCAAAAATAAAAGGCGACAGGACAAACAGTTTTATAGAAGTGTTTGAAGAGAGGGCTCTCGCGCAATCCGAAAAGATTGACGCGCTGTTAGCCGCCGGCGACGAGAGTCTTATTTTAGCGGGCGCTCCTGTGGCCCTGAAGGATAATATGGTTATCAAGGGTGAGACGGCAAGCTGTTCGTCAAAGATACTTGAAGGTTTTGTTTCGCCATACGACGCTGAAGTCGTGACAAGGCTGGAAAAAGCCGGAGCGGTTATAATAGGAAGAACTAACATGGACGAATTCGCGATGGGTTCGTCAACAGAAACTTCCGCCTTTGGGGTCACAAGGAATCCGCTTGATTTGGACAGGGTCCCCGGCGGCTCGTCGGGCGGGTCCGCCGCGGCAGTCGCGGGCGGGCTTGTGCCTTATTCTCTGGGTTCCGACACGGGAGGTTCAATCAGACAGCCCGCGTCTTTTTGCGGTATATGCGGGATGAAGCCGACATACGGAGCGGTGTCGCGCTACGGCCTGATTGCTTTCGCCTCGTCGCTGGATCAGATAGGCCCTTTCGCGAAAGACATGGCCAGTATAGAAAAAATATTCAATGTGCTCGCCGGCAAGGATGACAAGGATGAGACTTCCTGTGAGATAGACAGAGAAATTTTACGGAAAAAGAAAATTGTCTGCGGAATACCCAAAGAATTTTCGGGAAGCAGTCCTGAAGTGCAGGAGCTTTTCAATAAAGCGGTTAAAAAACTTAGCGCCGAATTTGAGATAGAGGATGTTTCACTTCCGTCAACGGAATACGCGGTTTCAATATATTACATAATCGCGCCTTCGGAAGCCTCCTCCAATCTCTCCCGTTTTGACGGCATAAGATACGGTTTCAGGGCGGAGGCCGCGAATCTTGCGGAAACTTATTTCAAAACAAGAGGAGAGGGTTTCGGCGACGAGGTCAAGCGCAGGATAATGCTGGGGGCTTTTGCCCTTTCGTCGGGTTATTACGACGCGTATTATATGAAAGCCCTTAAAGTCAGGCGTCTCATCAAGGATGAATTTGACAGGGCTTTTCAGAAGGCGGATGTCATAATCAGCCCGACCTCTCCGAGGACAGCTTTTAAGCTCGGCGAGATCACCGACCCCCTGTCTCTCTATATGCAGGATGTGTATACGATTCCGGCGAATATGGCGGGGCTTCCCGCCGTATCAATACCCTGCGGAAAGTGCGACGACGGCCTCCCCGCGGGTTTCCAGATAATGGCCCCGCGTAAACAGGATAGCTTTCTTATAGATACGGCCAAAAAAATTGAGGAGATTTTTAAAGGTGAATGATTTTCTGATCAGCATAGGGCTTGAGGTGCATGTCCAGTTGAAAACAAAGACTAAAATGTTCTGTTCCTGCGCTGTTGATCCGGAATCGCCGCCGAACACCAATATCTGCCCCGTCTGCACGGGACAGCCGGGAGTCCTTCCTGTAAAAAATGAAGAAGCTGTTTTGTTGGGCATCCGTGCGGGGCTGGCGCTGAATTGTAAAATTGAAAAATTCTCCGTTTTCGCGAGGAAAAATTATTTTTATCCCGACCTGCCGAAAGCTTATCAGATATCGCAGTATGAACTGCCTGTCGCCTCCGGGGGCTATATAAAAGCGGGCGGAAAAAAGATAAGGCTTGTCAGAGCCCATCTTGAAGAAGACGCGGGCAAACTTCTCCACGCCATAGGCAGTGAAGAGGTTGACGGTTCACTGGTGGACCTCAACCGCTGCGGCACGCCTCTTCTTGAGATCGTGTCCGAACCGGATATTGATTCACCCCAGCTTGCTTTTGATTATCTCAAATCCCTGCGCCGGCTGATGAGGTACGCCGGTATTTCGGACTGCGATATGGAAAAAGGTAGTTTGCGCTGCGACTGTAACATATCTATCCGCCGCTGTGAGGACGAACCGCTGGGCGTAAAGGCGGAAATAAAGAACATGAATTCTTTCAAGGAGTTGAAGGATGCCGCGGCTTATGAGATAGAAAGACAGAAAAAACTTTTGGATTCGGGTGGGAAGGTCGTTCAGGAAACCCGTTTATGGAATTCATCCAAAGGAAAGACTTTTTCAATGCGCTCGAAAGAAGAGGCGTCGGATTACAGATATTTTCCCGACCCCGATTTGAAACCCATATATGTCAGCGGAGAAATGTTAGAGATTGAAAAAGCCGGATTGCCGGAATTGCCCGGCGCGGTTAAAGAAAGGTTTATGAATCAGGGTCTCACGGAGTATCAGGCGGACATACTCACGGACGAAAAGGTTCTGGCGGATTATTTTGACAAAATTATCGCGGGCCTTACTCCGGACGGTCAGGAAGAGGCGGCCAATATCGTGATAAGCAATCTGCTCGCCGAAGCCAATCAGAGCAATCTTCCTCTTGATGCTTTTCTGAACAGTGTGAAACCGGCATACATATGTGAGCTCGTTAAATTCCGGCAGGAAGGAAAGATAAACAAGCAGGTTTTGAAAACGATTTTCCCGAAGATGATAAAGGAACAAAAAGCTCCCCGCGAGCTTATTAAGGATGTGAATATCGTCAGCGATGAAAGTGAAATAGTTAAACTGGTGGAAGACGCTATCCGGGCCAACGCCTCGTCGTGGGAAGACTACAGGGCGGGAAAGGAAAAAGCTTCGGGGAGGATCGTCTCCCATGTTATGAAAGAAAGCCGCGGCGCCGCGGATCCGGCCACGGTGATGAGAATACTGAAGCGAATGGCGGGAGAATAGGGGCAATGGCGAAAATACTCATAATAGAGGACAACGCGGATTCAAGGGAGATATTCCGCACGGTCCTGGAAATGGCGGATTACGAGGTGACGGAAGCCGTTGACGGTGAGGACGCTCTCAAAAAGATAGAAGAATCTGAATACTCCGTGATACTCGTTGATCTGTCTCTGCCGAAAATATCGGGTTGGGATCTGATAGAGATAATCAAGAGGAAATACCCCTCAACGCCTTTGATAGCCGCCACGGCTCACGCGATGAGCGGCGACAGGGACAGAGCGCTGAAGGCCGGCTGTGACGATTACATATCAAAGCCGCTGAAGCCCTCGGACCTTGTGAAGAAAGTTGGAAAATATGTGTAATGATAGAGACAGCCGGCCTGCGTCCGGCGCGGGAGGATAAAATGTCAAAAATACTGATAGTGGAAGACGACCCTGATTCTAGGGAGATTCTGGGTGAGCGCCTGAGGGCATACGGTTTTGATGTGGAGGAAGCTGTGAACGGCTGGGAGGCCGTTGAAAAACTCAAGAAGTACAAGGCCGACCTGATAATTATGGACATAATGATGCCGAAACTTGACGGCTATACGGCCTGCAAGATAATCAGGGATGACAGCAAGACCGCGAAGGTGCCGATCATTTTTCTCACGGCCAAAGAGCTCATAGGCGAGATAGAGAAGGCCTTTGTCTGCGGCGCCGACGATTATGTTATCAAACCCGTGACATGGGAACGGCTGCTTCCCAAGATCAAAAAATTTCTTCCGTGATAAATTCGCGCGGGTTTTTCCAGAGATGAAAATAAGAAACAAAATCCTGCTGTTTTTTTCAACAGTGGCTGCTGTGCCGCTTGTTTTTTTCATATTCCTTATGCTGGCCCAGCGCCGATCGACCGGGCATATTGAGAATTCTCTTTTCGCGCTTACCAACAGCGCCGCCAAGATCACGGAGCATTTTCTTCTTAACGCGCAGAAATCCGTTATAGCGCAGTCATATCTTCCTTCCAATTTGTTCCCCGCGGGAGACAATGCTTCGCGCCAGGCCTATCTCAGGAGGATACACAGGAAATATAAGATATTCTCGTCGGTTATGTTCACGGATATGTCCGGAAATGTCATAGCTCTCTACGGGGAAAAGCCAACGGAAGAATTCAGAAATATTTTCCGCGCGAGGCGCGTGGCGGACGCCCCTCATGTCGTCAAAACAGAAGGCGGCTCTTCCATAGCGCTGGTGTCAAAAACGAATAAAAATAATTATCTCGCCGCGCTCATCAGACCGGAGGCTCTTCTGAACATACTGGAGAAGATAAAGCCGGTTGAAGGCGCGTCTTTCCATATACTTGATAACGCGGGCAGAACACTTTTTTTTGATATCAGCGCCGAGGAGAAGAACTCCCCGCCTCTTGTGTCGGTCAAATATTCCGATATTGATATCTACAAAAGGGTGCTGAACAGGGGCGGGGAGAAGATCTTTGAAGTGATAATACCCATCGCCGGTTTTCCGGGCTGGAGGATATGCCTGGCGGCGCCCCACAAAGTTGTTTTCAAGAGTCTCCGCGACGCGAAATTTCTGGGTATATTTTTTTCCCTCGTCTCTTTCATGCTCGCCGGCTATCTGTCTTTTTATTTTTCAAGCAAGCTCTCGGCTCCGCTTGAGGAGCTCTCAAAGAGCGCGGCCGAGTTCGCGCAGGGTAATTTTTCGTACCGCCCGCAGATCAGAACAGGGGATGAGATGGAGCATCTCGCCCTGCAGCTGAATAAAATGGCCGACAAGATATCCGAAGCTCAGGACGGGCGGGATGAGAAAATAAGAGCGTCCTCGCGCGACCTGGCAAACGCCTACAAGGAAATAGCCGTTAAAAACGACAGACTGGCTATGGCGGATAAATACAAATCGCAGTTTCTGGCGACGATGAGCCATGAGCTGCGCACGCCCATGAACGCCATAATAGGTTTTACTGATCTTCTCAAAGACGGCATATACGGGGGCCTTACAGAGAAACAGAAAGACATCCTTTCAAAAGTGCAGCGCAATTCAAATCACCTGCTAAATCTCATAAACGACATACTTGACCTGTCCAAGATAGAGTCCGGGCGTATAGACCTTATGCCGGAGAAGTTTGAGCTGAAAGAATTACTGAACACCGTTTCAGGCGAGATCGCCTCGCCCGGCAAGGATGTGGAATTCCGCTATTCATGTCCGGAGGGCATTGTTCTCTATCAGGACATGATGAGGCTGAAGCAGGTGATATTCAATCTCCTGTCAAACGCTTTTAAATTTACGAAGAAAGGCCATGTGACGCTTTCCTGCCAGACGGCCAATGAGATAGTCATCATTGAAGTGGAGGACACGGGGATTGGAATAAAGGAAGATGATATCGGAAAGATATTTGACTCTTTCCAGCAGGCGGACGCTTCAATAACGCGCCAGTTTCAGGGGACGGGGCTGGGCCTGAGTATTTCCAAAAAACTGCTCGAGCTCATGGGCGGCTGGGTGGATGTGAAAAGCGAATTCGGCAAAGGTTCGGTTTTCACACTGCACATCCCCTATAAATACGAGGAGAAGAAGCCGGATAATGAAAGTTTTTCACATTGACTCGGAGAAAACTTTTCGCGGCGGGCAGAGACAGGTGCTCTATCTGCTGGAGGGGCTTAATGGCAGGGGCGTTGAGAATTTTTTATTCTGCCCCCGCAAATCCCCGCTTTTTGAAAGGGCGGGGACGGTCAATAAAATTGCCGCGCCCATGCTCGGGGAATTTGATATTTTTTCAGCGTTTAAAATATCAGGACACATCAACAGGGAAAAGCCCGACATAATTCATTGCCACAGCGCCCACGCTCTTGCCGTCGGACTGCTCGCGAAAAAGCTGTCTTCTTTCAAACCCGCGCTGGTTGCCGCCCGGAGGGTGGATTTTCATATAAGATGTTTAAAAAAATATCAGCGCGCGGACAGGATAATAACGGTTTCAAAAGCAATAAAGCAAATTTTAATATCGGACGGGATCGATGAGTCTAACATAGATGTTGTTTATTCGGGAATCAAAGACGATATTTTCAGCGGATTGAGCGGTGAATATTTGTATAAAGATTTGGGAATTCACAAAGAAGATTTAGTTATCGGCAATGTGGCGGCGCTGACCGAACAGAAAGACCATATCACTTTGTTAAAAGCGGCGGAAATTGTGGTCAGGGATCATCCGAATGCCAAATTCATAATTGTCGGCAGCGGCAAACTTATGGAGGTGTTAAAGACTTTTGTTTTAGAAAAGGGGTTGAAAAATAATATCATTTTAACCGGTTTCAGGAAAGATGTCATGAATTTTTATAAAATATTTGACATATTCGCTATTTCTTCCAAATGGGAAGGGTTGGGAACTTCTATCTTAGATGCCATGTTGTCCGGTATCGCCGTCACCGCGACCTGCGCAGGGGGCATTCCTGAAATAATAGAAGACGGCAGTAACGGACTGATATCCGACACGGGTGATTTCAGAGGATTGGCCGCGAAGATCATCGTGCTCATTAAAAATGGAGATTTAAGAAAGAGAATCTCGGCTGCGGGAATTGAAACGGCGAAAAAATTCAACATTGTAAAAACCGTTGGAGGCACCCTCGCCGTTTACGAAAAAATTTTAAATGAAAG
>PEUP01000093.1 GCA_002780705.1 Elusimicrobia bacterium CG03_land_8_20_14_0_80_50_18
TGTATTTTTCCTTCGTGAAAGAAGCTAAATTCAGCGTTATCAGCTCCCTGCTCTCCGCGGTGACAGAGGGGATATCCTCCCTTCTCACGCCTATGCGGGACTGCCTGAATTTCCTGTCCTGTATCGTGACGGTTTTTTCCACAAACCTGTCCTTTTGCAAAAATCTTTTTTCTCTGATAACAAGCTTCACCGTGCCGCTCATATCAAGCCTGACCGGGATATAGCCGGATGATATTTTACCGTCCCTGAAAAGCGGATAAACCCTCCCCATGAACTCGGCCTCGCATTTCCGGGCGCTGTCCACTGTTACCTTGATTATGCCGCCGGGGAAAGTGTGGTCGGTGACTTTGATTATTTCAAAGGCATGCGCCGCGGAAACTGCAAGGATAAATATTCCCGAACGAAGAATTTTTTTAGAAAAAATCACTCTCTTCTGATCGAGATAATCTCCACCTGTCTTTGGCCGCCGGGGGTTTCAAAGGTCACTTTTTCTCCCACCTGCCGGCCCAAAAGCGCACGGCCTATGGGAGAGACTGAAGATATGAGGCCCTCAACCGGATCCGCTTCTTCAGCGGAAACAACGGTGTATTCATCCGTATCGCCCGAGGAGGCTTTCACCTCTACGGTGGCGCCAAGATAGACTTTGTCGGAAGACATCTTTTTTTCGTCTATTACCATCGCCGAGTTCAGAGCGTTCTCAAGCTTTGCTATCATTTTCTGAACATTTGTCAGGTCATCTTTGGCGGAATGATATTCCGCGTTTTCAGAAAGGTCACCCTGGGCGAGAGCCTCGTTTATCTCTTTGCTGAGGCGTGGGACAGATTCGTTTTTTAATCTCCTCAGCTCTGCAAGAAGCTTTTCCTGGCCTTTTTTTGTTATGTATTTCGCCATCTTATTTAAGCATCTGCATATTTTCCTGCACCATCGCCACGAGATGCGCCAGCCACTCGCTCAAGAGAGGTATCTTGGCCTCTATTCCGGCCTGCAGGCCCTTTGTCAGCATGGCGAAAACAATAGCGCCGATTATTGTCATACCGAGAAAAAAACCTATGCCCCTGACAAGGCCCATGAAAAAATTAAGGCCTATCAATTTCCAGGGCTTGCGAATATAGTTGAGTATGTCAAAAGTGAAAAAGCGTTTTAATTCCGTCGTTATCTCACTGACCATATCCACATTGTTCTGAAGTCCTTTCTTCACCGCCGGCTCGACGGGGACTTCCGGCTCCTGTTCTTTTATTTCTTCGGTCATTTTTCCTTCCTCAGCCTCACAAAAAACCTTTTACCGGCTTTCAGCAGAGCGCCGTCTTCTATTTTTACCTTCTTCCTGAAATCTTTTATCACCTCACCCGAGAGCGACACCGCGCCCTGCTCTATGAGCTGTTTCGCGCGCGTCTTTGACGGAGCGCCGCCAGAGGCGAAAACGAGATCTCCCAGAAACATTTCGGCTTCTGCCGTGAAAAAATCTTTCACATTCTCCGGCACGCCTTTTCCCACAATGACATTTTCAAAATGGTCGCGGGCGCGGTCGGCATCCGCTTTGGAACATATGTACTCGCTTATGTTGTGCGCCATAACCGCCTTCGCCTCGCGGGGGTTCAGGCTTTTGACAGCATCCTTATCCACAAAGGAGAGTATTTCCGCCCATTCATACATCAGCTCATCGCTGACTGACATCACCTTGCCGTAAATATCTTCCGTTTTTTCGTCGAGCCCTATATAATTGCCGTAGCTCTTGCTCATTTTCATGACCCCGTCGAGGCCGTTTAAGAGAGGAAGCGTCATAACGGCTTGAGGCGCCTGGCCGTAGCGGCTCTGTATGGTGCGGCCCATGAGAAGATTGAACAGCTGATCATTTCCGCCTATTTCAACATCCGCTTTGAGGCGCAGCGAATCATAACCCTGGAGCAGGGGGTAAAGAAATTCGGAGGTCCTTATCGGCGTGTTTTCCTTGAACCTCTTTTTAAAATCATCGCGCTCAAGCATCCTTGACACCGTATTTGCGGCGGCGAGTTTTAGTATTTCTTCAAGCCCCATGTTCTCAAGCCATTGGGAATTATAAACGACCTCCGTGTATTTTTTGTCCAGAATACGGAATATCTGCGTCTGATAAGTCTTTGAATTTTCATCTATCTGTTCTTTTGACAGGACAGGCCTTGTTTTACTGCGGCCGCTGGGGTCGCCTATTCTGGCGGTAAAATCGCCGATGATAAACTTGATCTTATGACCGAGCTCGCCAAACTGCCGGAGTTTATCCAGCACAACAATATGACCGAGGTGTATATCGGGGGCGGAGGGGTCGGCGCCGAATTTTATGTTGAGAGGGCGGTCGAGCGCGAGTTTATCCTTTAACTCCTTCTCCTCTATTATCTCCGTACATCCGGATTTTAAAATCTCAAACTGCTTGTCCGCGCTAAGCATATTTTTTCTTGAAGTACTCCACCGTCTTTTTCAGACCCTCATCAAAAGAAACCCTGCCCTTAAAGCCGAGTTTTTTCTTCACCTTCACCGTGGAAGCAAGGGTCTTGAACACATCGCCGGCGCGCACCGGGAGCAGCTCCGGCTTTATGTTTTTGCCGAGGATGGTGTTTATTTTCCGCGCGAGGTCCAGCACCGTCGTGTCTTTCCCGCAGGCGACATTAAACACCTCTCCCGACACCTTTTTATTTTTAGCGGCAAGGAGATTCGCTTCCACGACATTTTCCACGAATGTGAAATCGCGTGACTGCTTTCCGTTCCCGAAAATAGGCGGCCGGCTGTCCTTGAGGACCGAATGAATGAACTTCGGCACCACCACGGCGTATTCGTCATCCAGCGCCTGACGGGGGCCGAAGACATTGAAATACCTCAAGGCCACCGTCGCGAGGCCGTAATGTTCCGAGAAGATACGGCAGTAATATTCCCCCGTGAGTTTGGACAGCGCGTAAGGCGAAATCAGAAGCGGCAGAGCACTCTCCTCCTGCGGGAATTTCGTCGTGTCACCGTATATTGAGCTTGAAGACGCCAGCACGAATTTTTTAACCCCCGCGTCGCGCGAGGCGTAGAGCATGTTGAGCGTGCCGTTTATGTTGACATCATTGTAGGCGTAGGGATCCTTCATTGATTTCGGCACCGAGCGCAGGGCCGCCTGATGCAGGACATAGTCAACGCCCTTACACGCTTTCCCGCATGTTCTCACATCCCTTATGTCCCCTCTGATGAGCTGAAAATTTTTCTTTCCTTTCGTAAAAGGAAGATTGCTCATTTTCCCTGACGAGAAATTATCCAGCACTCTCACCTCATTTTTTGTTTTGAGCAGCTGCTCCACTATGTGCGAGCCTATGAAACCCGCGCCGCCTGTTACAAGATATCTCATTCTGACCCTCCTTCTTATTTCTGTTTTTCCCACATCAAAAGCTGCGCCACCGACGCCAGCGTGGAACCTTCCTTGATTTCTTCCCTTATTCTGTTTTCCCTCTCCAGCACATCCATGGCCCTGTTTGTAAATTCAACGGCTTTTTCTTTCGGAACAACCAGCACACCGTCATCATCGCCTATTATCCAGTCACCGGTTTTTACCCTGACACCGTTTATCACAATCGGCACGCCGATCTCTCCGAAGCCCTTGGGCTCTCCCGCCTGGGGGGTGATATCGGAAGAAAAAACCGGCAGATCCATTTTTTTTATATCCGCTGTATCCCTGACAGCGCCGTGTATGACAATGCCGCCCAGGCCTTTCTGGAGAGCGCTGTGCGTGGCAAGCTCACCCCAAACCGCCGGAGTTCCGCCGCCGGCATCAATTACGAGTATGTCTCCCTTTGACGCGCGGTCTATCGCCTCAACGGGTTTTGCCCAGTCGCCGGGATAGGTCCTGACGGTCAGGGCGCGGCCCGTCATGTGCTTACCCGGTGTGACCGCCTTTATCCCCTTGAGCGGCAAAGCTCTGTGAAGAGCGTCGGACATGTTCGCCGCCGACACTTTTCCAAGAACGCTTTTGATATTTTTCTCATCAACCCTGACGAAGTACTCGCTGGGAATGCTTGTGTTTTCCTGAAGCGCTTTTTTTATTTTTCTCGTCTCTTCTTCGGGATTTTTGGCCTTCGTTATCGCGCCGCCGACGATTACCGTGCCGGCGCCGCGGGCGGCATAAGAGGCCGCCGTCTCGGAATTGATGCCTCCGGCAATGACAATCGGTGTGCTGGTGACGCTGACAAGTTTATCCAATAAAGCCCCGCCCTTTTCACCCCGCATCTGCTCATCTATGGAAATGTGTATCCCTATATAGTTGACCGTAAGAGCTAAAAATTTTTCTATCTCCGCGTAATCTTCCTCGCCTATGAAATCAAGCATTATCTCGGCGCCGTAATTGAGCCCCGCTTCCACGCACTCCTGTACCGTTGAAAGCCCTGCGGCCGAGCAGACCGTCACTATGCCCGCTCCGGCTTTCGCGGCTATTTCCACTTCCGCCCGGCCGGTGTCCATGATTTTCATATCGGCGACAATGGGGATGTTCTTGAATTCGGCGCGGAGTGCCCGCACCGCTTCAAGGCCGCAGCTCTTGATAAGCGGCGTGCCCGCCTCAAGGATGTCAGCGCCTCCCTTGACCGCCGCGCGGGCGGCTTTAAGCGCCCGCGGCAGATCCACAAAATCAAGAGCTATCTGTAATTTAGCCATATATATTCGTCCTTCTAACCGTAAGTAGCAAGTAAAGAGCCGGAAAAACTTTTTTAGTTTCATCTTTCATCTTTAATTCCCTAACCTCTATACGCTATCCCCTTTCTCCATTCATCCCTCGTTCTTCCCTGTCCCTATTATTGTGAGTACAAGTTCCCTTTCACGCGGCCCGCTGTCCGTGTCTATGAATACTATCCTCTGCCAGACGCCGAGAAAAGCCTTGCCCTTTCTCACGGGAATTGTCATATCCGGACCTATGAGTGAGGCGCGCACATGGGAATGACCGTTCCTCGCGGCATGAGACAAATTGTGCTTGTAATCGCCTCCCGACGGAATGATCTTTTCAAAGAAATCCCTGAAATCTTCCAGAAGGCCGCTCTCGCACTCTATGGCCGTCAAGGCTGCCGTGGCGCCGGGCGCAAAAACATTAACCGTTCCCTCCTCTACGAGAGAAGCGGCAACCGCATCCTGAAGGCGGGATGTGATATCCACAATATCAAAATCCCCCTTTGTGGCGAATTTTATGCTGTCTGTCTTTATAATCATCGTTTATAAAAGCATTTTCCGGCGCTTTTTTCAAATAATCACGGGGGCCGGCATCATCATTCGTTTTCTATTTCGTCGAGGATATTGTGAAGCCATTTCAGCGATTCGGAAACACTGGACAATGCCTCTTTATATTTCCTGTTTTTGAGAGCGCCTTCGGCCCTGAGAGTGAGGGACTCCGGATATGAGACATTGACACCCACCTTCCGCGCGTCGGAGGCAAGAACCCCCGCCTCGGCAATCATCGCCTTTATGTTGTCTTCAAAAAGTTTTGTCAGCGATTTCTCCAGAACAATGAGCTTGGCCTCGCACTCTTCCAAATTGCCTTCCTTGCGCAACCCGGACACGCGCGCGGCTATCTCTTTCTGGGAAGAAACATCCCATCGCATCAGATCCGCTGTCTTAAGGCGCGACTCCTGTTCAGCTATACGCCGTTCAAGAGCCGAGCTCAGGGCTTCCTTACTTTTCTTTTTCTCATTCTGATATTTCAGTACCTGCTGCTGCTGCACCGCAACGGTGTCACCGACTTTGAATTCTTTTGTAAGCTCATGCTCCATAACCACGCCCTCATAAATAAAGGGATCCGAGGAAAGCCGCTGCGTGACCCTTCCCCGCGCTAAGATTATATTGTCTTTTGTTATCACGAAAACGCCCTCAAAAGGAATCTCGGAGCTGAAATTGACCCAGACCTCCTTTTCACCTCTGTCGGAGACACTGCTGACCATATCGCTTATACTGCCCGCTCTGACGAAGCGGCGGGCCTCTGCCCTTTTCTGCGCGGCCTTATCGGCGATACCGCCGACAAAAGCGGGCATATCAAATTCATAAGTCACCGTGCTGAAAATGGAAGTCCCGGCATCGGCGCGGCTGAGATAACTCAAATCCACTGTCACGGGTTTAAACTCAAAGGATATTCCGGCCGAGACCTGAATATCGCTTTCCGACTCCGAGAGAAAGCCGCATTCCATAACGATATCTTCAAATCTGTATTGCACTCCCGCCCGGAACCCTGAAGTTTCCGAGGAACGGATGCCCAGAGATAGCGCGAGAGCTCCTATGTGTTCGGTGACTCCGATTTCAGAAACGGAAAGAGGCGAAAACTTCTCTCCGCTGTAATCCACCTTTCCCAAAGAAGCCCTGTGCCAGGCTGAGAAACGCATATCAGGTTCACCCGATACTTCCCTAAACATGCCCGCGGCGTGACGGAAAAACCCGAAACGGCCTCTGATCTCAAAACCGGCCGAGGGCAGAACGGCGCTATGGGCGTCGCCGTCAAGGTCCTCTCCCGCGGCCGTCACGGCCAGCCCTAATCTCAATACATCGGAGTGCCGGAAACTCAGCGCAAGAGCGTATCTGTAATTTCCGTATTCCGCCACGCCGGCGGGGATGCCCTCTTCGTCATAAGCTTTCACTGTTTCAGACAGACTCATCAGCGCGGCGTAAGCGGAAAGAGAGAACTTATCCGAAAGCCTCTGACCGAAACCGGCGGAGACTAT
>PEUP01000041.1 GCA_002780705.1 Elusimicrobia bacterium CG03_land_8_20_14_0_80_50_18
AGTTTGGGGTAACACACCCGCGACCGGAACGGTCACAGGCGGCGCAGGAATATCCAACCTCAATGTTGTGAACATCGGCGCTGACTATAATGTCAATGACAAGGTGAAAGTTTCCGCTGATTACCTCATGCTGAAAAGGAATGAGAAAGTGGCGACGGTGGCCACCCCGGCCGGAACCGACAAGATCGGCAGCGAGATTGACCTGAAAGTCTGCTATGCGCATTCAGAGAATGTCAGTCTGGATCTTGTTTTCGGACGCCTTATGACCGACAAAGAGTTCGGCACAGCCGACATTGACAAAGTGAACCTGCAGATGAACATAAAGTTCTAAGCGGGACAGGAATTTTTAATCAAGGGGCCGGACTGTCCTGAAAAGGGCGGACCGGCCCCGAAAGCAGGAGGATTGACATGGAACTTCAGGTGATGGTGAATGAGCGTGAAACAGGGAAGAAATCTCTTCTCAAACAACTTAGAAGAGACAAAAAGACGCCCGCTGTCATATACGGCGCGAATTTCAAACCTGAAGCTGTCTGGGTTGATGAAAAAGAAATCTCGGGAATAATCAAGCATTCAAAAACTTCCGTTCTCACTCTCAACGAAGGTAAAAAAAAGCTCACAGCCGTTATCAAAGATGTTTCTTACGATGCTCTCAGCGACAGAGTGAATCATGTTGACTTTATGAAAATAGAAGCCAAAAAAGAACTTGATCTCACCATACCCCTGGAGCTTGAGGGAGCGTGCAAGGGCGTCAAAGAAGGCGGCATCCTTGATTTCATAGTCAGGGAAATAGAAATAAGGACGATTCCGTCCAAAATACCGCATTCAGTCAAAATAGATGTGTCGGATTTGGCGATAGGCGACACAATGAAGATATCAGAGCTTCATATTCCCGAAGGCGTCACGGTGCTTACTCCCGGAGACCACATATGTATAAGCATACAGGCCCCGAGGAAGGAAGAGGAAGCCGCCGTCACTGAGGCCGAGGCCGGCGCCGCCGAACCCGAAGTTGAGAAAAAGGGTAAGGACGCCAAAGGTGCGCCGGAAGCCGAAGGTGCGCCAAGGCGTGCTGAAAGTGCGCCAAAGCGTGCCGAAGGTGCGCAGGGGCGCGCCGAGGCCAAAAAACCCGCTGATAAGAAGTGATAACATGCTGGCTGTTTTCGGGCTGGGCAACCCTCTCCGCCACGGCGGACTTTCAGCGTCGTACAACGGGACAAGACACAACATAGGGAAAGAGGCGGCCCTTTCACTCAAAGGCCGAATGCCTCTCGCGTTTAAAGGCCCTTTCGCGGATATATATGTTCGGGGGGGCAGGGCTCTCATTGAGGGTAATATCTATATGAACGAATCGGGACTGGCTTTCAAAGATGCTGTCAAAAAACTGAAGATTAAAGCTGAGGATATACTTGTGCTCTGCGACGACTTTAACATTGAACTGGGTAAGATGCGTTACAGGGTGAGCGGATCTTCCGGAGGGCACAAGGGGCTTGATTCGGTTATAGAAGAAGCGGGAACCGACAATTTTCCCCGGCTCCGGCTGGGCATAGGCCCGCCCGTTTTTGATTATGCAGGAGTGAAAGACTGGGTGCTGGAAGCGTTTCAGGCCGATGAGAGAGCAAAAGCCGAGGCGCTGCGTAAGGCCGCATCTGATTTTGTGAAAAGTAAATGGGGGCGTTCCTGGCCGGAGGATAACAACAGTTTTAATGTTTAACAGTTTCAAAAAAAAGGTGATAATGGGGATGATAATTCTCGCCCCCATGGCTGTGACGCTCTATGTTTTCGCTTTCATGATCAGAGTGATCGCGGGTCTGACGGCGCCGTTAATTCCCTTTCTTCTCAGACTGCCTTTTTTTTCCTCATTCCCCGCGGCGGCCACCTATGTCGTTAGTTTTCTGGCAGCCATTCTTTTTCTCTGGCTTTTGGGCACGGTGGCTTCTAATATTTTCGGCAGAACAGTTCTGATCTTCGCGGAAAAAATATTTCTCAAAGCGCCGGTTATAAACCGCATATATGTCATCATCAAACAGGTCGTTCATGCCATGACCTCCACCCGCTCCGCTTTCCGCAAAGTGGTGCGGATAGATTACCCGAGGAAGGGTATCAAGACGCTGGCCTTTGTGACGGGCGAAACGGTTCTTCACGGAGTTTCTCACTACTCACTTTTTGTGCCGACGACACCGAACCCCACCAGCGGCTTTTTCTGCATGATTCCCGTCGATGAGGCGGAGGACGCCGGATTCGGTACGGAAGTCGCCATGAAGATTATAGCTTCGGGCGGCATGATAAGATGAGGACGGAGGAATTGACAAGTTTTATCCAAATGATACAATGAAAGCCGTGCCAATAAATATAAAAGCAATCATCGGAAAGCTCACCGCGATTCACAAAGGCGGTGATGTTATAGGCGTTGATTTTGGCCGCTCCTCGGTGAAGATAGCAAAGCTCAAAAAAAGCGGCGAGAAATACGCGCTGGCGCTCTACGGCACCATACCTGTTACCGCCGCGGCAGCCGGCGCCGAACCCACGGAAGAGGAGATGGATTCCACCGTTAAGGCGGTTAAAAATTTCTTTAATTCAAAGGCGGTTAAGTCGGGTGTGGGAGCGGTTTCCGTCATGGGCAATTTTGTTATCGTCAGATATGTAAAATTTCCCAAAATGTCCACTGATGAGTTGGCGAAGAGCCTGCGTTTTGAAGCGGAAGAGTTCATTCCCTTTGACATAACCGATGTGTATCTTTCCACCGAGATTATCAGAGATATTGAAGAGGAAGGCCAGCCCAAAATGGAAGCAATCCTTGTGGCCGCCAAAAAAGATATTGTTGACATGCGCATTTCCATGATGAAGAGAATAGGCATGGATCCTCTTGTGATTGATGTGGACGGGTTTTGCGTCACCAATGTCTATGAGCACTGTTATCCCGATTTTGCCGATAGCAACACGATGTTCCTCAACATAGGAGCTTCCATGACAACGCTTACCATCGCCGAGCACGGCACGGTGCGCGTCGTCAGGGATATACCCTTCAGCGGCAACGGTCTCACCAATCTTGTTATGAATACTTTCGCGAGCGATTTTTCCCAGGCTGAAGCCCTGAAAAGGCAGTATGGAATAGTGCCGTCGGCTGAAATGGAAACCATGTCTGACGCGGAAACAGCCGAGCAGGTGACTTCGGCCCTGATACAGGGCGTTGACGAACAGCTGCATGTTGAAATGCAGAGATCCATAGATTATTTCAATACGATATCAGGCTCTTCGGAGGAAATAAGCAAGATCGTGCTCACCGGCGGCGGGGCGATGCTCAAGAACCTGGACAAATATCTTAACAGACAGATGGATATTCCGGTGGAGATATTCAATCCCCTTGACTATATAGAGCATCCGGATGATCCCGAACTGCTGAAAAATGCTTCCGCCTATGCCGTGGCGATCGGATTGGCGCTGAGAAAGGCCGGGGATTCTTCGGCAATACGGGCTGTCTGATGATAAAGATAAATCTGCTACCGCAGGAGATAGAAAAAAGAGCTGTCGCGCAGCGCAGGATGATCCTCGCGGTGGCGGCCGGCGTGATGGTGGTTGTCGTATTCATCGGTATCTATCTTCTCAGGGTCGCGAAGATAACGACACTCAAAGGAGATCTTAAAACGGCGCAGGCGGAACTTAAACAATATGACGCGGCGCTTGCAAAGGTACAGAGGATAGAGGCGGAGAAAAAACGCCTTGAAACTCAGTTAGGCGTTATCACCAGTCTTATTGAGTCAAGGCTTGATTATCCCGTAATGATGGAGGTGATCACGCGAAGCGAGTTTCTGCCGGCCAACGCCAAAATCAACAATTTTTCCGCGACCTCGGCCGCGAACGGAATTAAATTCGCTTTTGCGGTGGAGGCGGCTGACAATTACTCCATTGCCGATTTACTCACAAACCTTGAGGAATCCCCGCGTTTTACGGAAGTGACCGTCAGCGGTTTTGCTTCCGCAGGCGCGGCAACGACTGCCGCGACAGCTCCGCGAAGCATGTCCGTGACCTGTCTTTATATTCCAGAAAGGAGCAATAAATAAATGGCCGAAGCTCAAGCTATACCGAAAGAACAAAAGATAATGCTGGCGGTACTGGCGCTTGCCGGCCTGTATATGTTTTACAAAAAAGCTTATCTGCCCCAGGGTAAACAGATAAATGATCTCACAAAACAGATACAGGAGACGAATAAAAAAATAGAGGATATAAAGCTGAAGGTCGCCAGGATGGACCAGCTTGAAGCCGAGTATGAAGTGCTGAAAACAAAAGTCGCCGAGGCGGAGAAACAGCTGCCCAAGTCCGAAGAACTGCCCGATCTCATAAGGAGCATCACCAAAATAGGCTCAAAGCACGGGATAGCGATAGACAACTGGCGTATAAGCTCTGTGGTTCCAAAGCAGTATTATAAGGAACACACCTACAGTTTTGCCGTGAATTCCAGTTATCACAAAGCGGCGCAGTTTTTTGTGGATGTTTGCCAGAGAGAAAGGATAATGACGGTCAAAGATGTGAAGATAACACCCGCCTCGGGTGAATCGAGCAGTGATATGAGTGTCAGCTTCACTTTAGTTGTCTACACCTATAAGGAATAACATGATGATGTCAGAATTATCTATCCGACGCGCTTTAATCTGCTTGGTTTGTTTTTTCTGTCTTTCCTGCGGTAAAAAGAAGAAGGCCACGGCCTCGGTGCCCCGTCCCGCGCGCCCGGTTCAGTCAACACCTATTCCGGAAGTGAAGCAGCCCGAGAAATATGTCTATCAGGGGTATAAGAACAGGAATCCCTTTTTTATGATGGGCGGCGGTCAGGCGCGCCCGGCCGCGGAAATGGACTCAGTCTCAGCGGATGCCGCCGGGTTCAGGTTGTCGGGTATAATGACTGACTCTTCAGGAGTCCGCTATGCTCTGATGTCCGATGCCTCGGGGGGCAGCTATATATTGAAGAGCGGGTGGCTTTACGATGTGGAGGGCAAAAGGGTCCCTGCCGTTACAGGCACTGTCTTTGAGGACAGGATAATCATCATATCGGGCACGACAATGAAAGAGCTGAAATTGCCGGCCGATGACATCCCCGCTAAACTGGAATAATTGGTATTCTGCGAATACCCTTGACAAAAGCACCAAATAGTATTAGCATGTATTAAAAGCATTTGATGCCGGAGTGAACTCGAGGGGGGATTATGGTGGAAAAAAAATATTTGAACGCCGGCGAAGTCGCCCTGGCGCTTGGGATATCCAAGCAGACACTGATTAAGTATGAACAGAAAACGATATTTCCGAAAGCGCGGAGAAATAATCTGAACGGCTGGCGGGAATACACGATTGAAGAGCTCATGAAGCTGAAAAAAATAATGGGGAGGCCGTAAATGATCAACAGTGTAAAAACCGGGTTTTTTAGGAATCTTGCAAGGCTGATCTTTGCGCTGCTATCGGCGCTGCTTTTGACCTCGTCTTTTGTGTCTTCCCAGGAATTTGAAAAGATAAAGAATGTGAGTGTGAAAGCTGAGTCGGCCGACAGGCTGAATGTTACGATTGATATGACAGCCGCCGCGAATTATTATCTCTTTAAGATATCCAATCCTCCGCGGCTGGTGATAGAGTTCACCAGCACGAGTGTGGAAGCGGCAAAAAAAGAGATAGATGTAAAAGACTGCTTTATTAAGAAGGTGAGAGTAGGGCAGTATAAAGATGAGCCCATCAAAATAGCGCGCATGGTTTTTGACCTGCCAACGGATGAAGTCTATTATGACGCTCTTTCAGCCGGGAGCCAGATACTGGTGGCCATTTCGTCAAAAGCGGATAAGGCCGCTGTCAAGATGCCGGAGAGAATACAGCAGAGACAATCTGCCGTCAAGCCCGCTATCGCGCGCAATGTCCCGACCCCCGAACACAAAAGTAAGGTGAGGGATATCAAAGAAGGCGGCGAGGCCGTAGTCGCCGAGCCCGCCGCTGAGGAGCCGGTTGAAGTGAGCAAGATGAGCACTCACGGAGGGGTTCTCCAGATAAGCAAAAAAATAATATCAGTAAATTTCTATCAGACAGACATAAGAACCATATTGAGGGCTGTTTCGGAGCAGACGGGAATAAATATCATATACGGCTCGGATGTGCAGGGAAATGTCACTCTCAAACTGAAGGATGTCACATTTGATGACGCCCTGAGGATAATACTCAAAATGTCCGGCCTCGTTGTGGAGAAAGAGGCGGATAACATAATAAGGATCATCACGCCGCAGGCGCTCAGGGACGAGCGTTCACGCTCCGTTCAGTTCACGAGGGTGCTGCCGCTCAAATACACCCGCGCGGAAGATGTAAAAACACAGCTTAATTCCATTAAGGTGGAGGGCATTGCGGCCACGATAAGCGAGGATCCTCTCACAAACAGCATCGTGCTGACAACGACCCCCGAGGGCATATCCAAATATCAGGAACTCATAAGTATTTTTGATGTCAAGCCCCGTCAGGTTTTAATAGAAGCCTCCATTATGGAGGTGGATTATTCCGACGGCATGGATCTTGGAATCGCATGGCAGTTAAGCGGTTTTAATGTTTATAACAAAGACGCCAACAATCTGGTGAAAGGTGCTGTGCAGAACAGCCCCGCGGCGACGCCCGGAGCCAGCGGTCTGCCGGCTCTCAACCCGACTTCGGTAGGGCTCTCTCTGGCCGTGGGTGGCCTTATAAACTCAAATCAGTTCAGCGCTCTTATAGACGCTCTTCAGCAGAAGAGAAAGGCCAAGACACTGGCCACGCCCAAGATCGTAACCATGAATAATGTGAAAGCCACCATACTTTCCGGCGACCAGGTGCCGTATGCCAACACGACGGTCTCCTCGGCCGGCTCCACACAGACAACCGAATTCACGGATGTGGGTATTCAGCTTGAGGTGACGCCCACAATACATTCCGACGAGTATGTCACGCTGGAGGTAAAGCCGAAGGTGAGCTCTTACAAGATGTCCACGGCCGGGCCCATTATAACGACCCGCGAAGCTCAGACAACAGTCATGGTCAAAAGTAATGAAACGGTTGTCATAGGCGGACTTATTAATGAGGCCGATCTTGAGGCCGTGGATCAGATGCCCATATTGGGTGATCTGCCTATTATAGGATATCTTTTCAAGAGGCATCAGCAGTCCAACGATAGAGTTGAGCTTCTTGTTTTCCTCAAACCCATCATTCTGAACTGAATGTTAATGCTCTGATGGACGCCTCTCAGATACAGGAATCGAAAGTCCTTCGCGAATCCGGCATGTATGTTGAGGCCGCGGAATTCTATCTCAAGATACTCAAGCATAATCCGTCTGACAAATTGGCTCAGTTGGGCTATATAAAATCTCTCATCAAGCAGGGCCGGAAAGAAAATATCAAGCCTCTGCTTTTCAGAGCTGAGAAAAAATTATTTGAACTCATAACGGAAGATTACACTTTTGAGCAGGCGCACGATGACCTTATCTTTCTCAGTCATTATCTGAATCACATGGACAGCCTGTCAAAGTACTATCATGAAAAGCTCAGGCAGTACCCGGACAGGGATATCTATTCCAAATGCATCAAGAAAATTTCCGCGACCGCGATGCTGACAATCCCTGAAACCGAAGCATTGAATAAAAAACATAAAATTCCGTGGCTGCTGCGTCTCATTTTTCATTTTTTCATCCTGGCGCTGTGCGGCATGCTCGTTATCAGTCTCGGTATAGATAAATTCAATAAATTGTTCTGGCCGCTTGCCGCCGCTCTGGGGCTGTTCATAGGGGCGGGGATATACAGTTATAAGAGTAAATCCCGTTCCGGTCAGTGGTAATACTGCTTGTCCTGACTGCGCTCGCTCCGGCTCTCTTTTTTATTTATGACTTGTGGGCGGTGACGGTGTCGCTCTTTATCGCATTACCCTTTGTTCTTAAAAAACACCGGGTAAGTCCCGCATTTCCCTTTCTGCTGATTTTTATTGCCGCGGCCGTTCTCGTTTCCGCGCGCTCGCCGGCTTCCTTTGAGAGCTTTATCTTTGTTCTTCAGAGCCTTCTTTACGCGGCATTTTTTCTGGCGGGGGTTGAAGCCGACGGAAAAAAGGCGCTGGTGCCTCTGGCGGCTTTAGCTATGATGCCTTTTATGTTCGCATCAAAAGTGAATCCCAATGTCGTGTCATCTTACGCGGGGCTATTGTTTGTCCTTATCACCCTTGCGCCTCTGGCCCAAAAAATAAAATATATTCTCGGCGGCCTCGCGCTCTTTTTCATTCTTTTTAATTCCTCGTTGACTGTTCTGTTTGTGCTGATGAGCGCGGGAATACTCGCGGGAAGGAGAAAATACCCGCCTGCCGCCAGGTATGGCCTGCCGCTTATAGCTCTATTCGCGCTTATGGCGGCGGCTGTGAATTTTCAGTCGCTGACGGACAGATTCTCATGGTGGAGTGAGGCGCTGAAGATATTTGCCGCCAATCCCATGGGTATAGGTTTTTTCGCTTCCAAATATTATCTTCCCTCCGCGGCCGCGCAGAATACTCTTTTCGCGCACAGTTTTCTTTTGCAGTTTCTCGCCGAAGGCGGGATACTCTGTATTATCCCTGCGGTGTTTGCCCTGCGGGCTGTTTTGAAAAACAGAATGCCCGGCAAATATAATTTCGCCATTTACGCGGTCCTGCTTTTAGGCGCGCTGGATCTGTCGTATTATTTCACGGCCCACGGCATGCTGGCGGCTTTTATTATAGGCCTCGGTCAGAAAAAAGGGGACGGTTCGTCCCCCTTTTTCCCGTTTTCTTTCAAAATAATTTTTATCCTCGGGGCCGTTCTTTCTCTTCTTATGTTTCACACATCACGCATTCTTGCCGGAGGCGCCGTGCATCTTTTTGCCGGAGACGCCAGGCGGGCTGCAGCCGAATTTGAGGAGGCTTTTGAATATCCAGCCTATCCCGCTTTGCTCGCGGCAAAAGCCGCCGCTTACAGCATTATTGCCGAGAGGGAGGGTCTGGCGGATTTCAGAAAGATGAGTTTTGAGCTTCAGTCAAAAGCTATTCCCGACAGGCGTTCATCCGCATACAGAGATCTTGAAAATGCCCGTAAGGCGCAGGATATGGGGCTTCTGCGCAATTCCTGCTGGAAAATACTTTTACTCAACGGCATCCGCCCGCGACATGGTCAGTGAATGTGGATTATTTTTCCAGTTTGTAATAGACGAGCGGGCTCGCCACGAAGATGGAAGAGTATGTTCCCACGATTATCCCTATCAGCAGTGACAGTGAGAAGTTGTGGATTATCTCTCCGCCGAAAACAAAAAGAGCCACGACCACAACAGCCGTTGTCAGCGATGTGATGAGTGTGCGGGAGAGGGTTTGCGTTATAGAGCCGTTAAAAACATCCTTTGTCTTCTGGCGCTGGGCTTTTCGCAGATTTTCGCGGAGCCTGTCATAAATAACAATGGTGTCATTGACGGAATAGCCGGCTATGAAAAGAAGCGATGTGATGACAATCAGATCCACGCTTATTCCGAGGGCCGTGAGGATGCCGAAAGTGATGATGACATCGTGCGCGATCGCCAGCACCGCCGCAAGGCCCCACACAGAGCCCCTGAATCTCAGAGCCACATAGAAAATTATTCCGAAAAGCGCGCCTCCGAAAGCATAAATGGCGGCCCGTTTCAGGAATTTGCCCACGACCGGACCCACCATCTCAAAGCGTTCTATTTCCGCCTGATTTTCAGGGTATTCAACCTTCAGTTTTTCGACTATGCCTGAATTTGTAAGTTCTTTCGATTGGGAAAATTTGAGAATAAAAGTTTTTGCTCCGGGGAATTCCTGTATGACAGGCGAGTATCCGGAAAATATCTGCCGGAGCGATGCTATGTCCGCCTGCTCTTCAAATTTTATCTGAGCGACGGTGCCGCCTGTAAAATCTATACCCCAGTTCACGCCCCTTATCAGGCTTGCCGCGGCGAAGAGCACAAGAACGGCCGATAAGGCGAAAGCGCCCTTGCTCATTCCGATGAAATCAATGTCTTTTTTCATACAGAGACCTTTTCTATGTTTTTACCGAAGAGCATCGCGTCCCAGATGGCGTGGGTGACGAATATCGCCGTGAACATGCTGGCCATTATCCCCAGGCTCAGCGTCACGGCGAAGCCCTTGATGGGGCCCGAACCGAACTGAAAGAGAAAAGCCGCGGCTATAAGCGTTGTTATGTTGGCGTCAAGTATGGTGCTGAAAGCTTTTTCATAGCCCGAATCTATCGCGACAAGCGGCGTTTTCCCGTCGGCGATTTCTTCTCTTATTCTAGCGAATATGAGAACATTGGCGTCAACGGCCATTCCTATTGTGAGCACGATACCCGCGATTCCCGGGAGCGTCAGCGTCGCGCCGGCTATCACCATAACGGCCGCAATTATCAGAAAATTCATGAGAAGCGCTATGTCCGCGAGGAGCCCTGCTTTTTTATAATAAGCAGGCATAAAAAGGCAGACGGCCAAAAAGCCGATTGCCGCCGCCATCGCGCCCTTTTTGATGGAATCACTGCCGAGGGAAGGGCCTATCGTCCGGTTCTCTATTATGCTGACCGGAGCGGGGAGCGCGCCGGCCCTGAGAACGATTGCCAGATACCTAGCCTCTTCCATTGAGAACATGCCTTCTATTATGGCTTTGCCGTCGGGGATGCGGCTCCTTATGGACGGGGCGGACTGTACGACATTGTCAAGCACTATGGCCAGCTGTCTGTTTATGTTCGCTCCTGTGAGCGCGGCAAATTCCGAAGCGCCTTCTTTTGTGAACTCAAGTTCTATATAGGGAAGGTTGTAGTTTCCGCCTATGGCCACGCGCGCGTTTTTGAGAGCCGCGCCCGTTATCGCCGCGCTGCTCTGCACTATTATGGAGCCGCCGGATTTTCTTTCAAGCAGTTCAAAACCCTCGGGAATATTTTCCGTATCCGCAGCTTTATCGTCCACGAGTTTGAATTCAAGGAGAGCCGTTCTTCCGACAATGTCAATCGCTTTCTGGGGGTCTTTTATTCCCGGCAGCTGCACGACTATCCATTTTTCGCCCTGCCGCACTATGAGAGGTTCGGAGACGCCGAACTGATCTATTCTGTTGCGTATGATCTCTAGAGCTCTGGGCACAATGTCCTCTCTGTCGTCTTTAGGCACACCTTCGGTTTCAACTTCAAGCAGCAGTCTCACGCCGCCCTGAAGATCCAGGCCCAGCCGCAGTATTTTCTGATCCGTTGCTTCGTAAAAATCCCTCTTTTGGGAATACACGCGAAAAGACGGCACAAGATAATAGGCAGCTCCCGCTATGACGCAGAGGATGAAAATTATTTTGTATTGTAAGCTTCGCGGCATATTTTAATTTGTCATTTTTTTATCCGCGCGGCCGGGTAGATGGCGCTTACGGAGTTTTTTGTCAGGCGGATGGTACAGTTGTTTCCGGTGCTGATAACTATTTCTTTTTCCTCTATGCTCTCTATTATGCCTATGACCCCGCCGGATGTTATGATTTTATTCCCTTTTTTGAGAGCTGTGAGCAGTTTTGTGTGTTCTTTCGCCTGTCTCTGCTGGGGCCGTATGAGCAGGAAATAGAAAATAACGAATATGAATATCAGCGGCATAAAATCCTGTAAGCCGGGCTGTTTCGCGGCTGGCGCCGCGGCGTATAACAAAGTCTCAAAAAACATTAATTTCCCCCCTTCCAATTTTTCATGAACTTTTTCTTTTCTTCCGGAAAAGTCCCGTTCTTTATGGAATTCTGTATAACCAGCGTCAAGTCTATCATAAAAGATATGTTGTGTAAAGAAGTCAGCGTCTGGGCGAGCATTTCCCTGACATTGAAAAGATGATGTATGTAGCCCCGCGAATATCTTGAACATGCCGCGCATCCGCATGAAGGGTCTATAGGGAGGGGGTCGTTCCTGAATCTGTTGTTTCGCAGATTGAGTTTCCCGGAGAATGTGAAGGCTTGGGCGTTTCTTCCGTTTCTCGTCGGCAGAACGCAGTCCATCATGTCGGCGCCCATCTCAACCGTGTCCCATATCTCCGGAGCGGGCCCCATACCCATTACATAGCGGGGCTTGTCTTCGGGAAGCATATCAAGATTCTCCGCGAGGTGCTGCTGCCGCAGCCCGAGGGGTTCCCCCACACCGAGGCCGCCCACGGCGAATCCGAAAAAAGGATGCTCCATGAGTCTTTCCGTGCATTCTCTTCTCATATCCGAAAATGTGCCGCCCTGGGTGATGGCGAAAAGTTTCTGCCCCGTTTCGTAACGCTTAGAGGCGTTCAGCCCTTTCTCCGCCCAGGAGCAGGTGGTGTCAACGGCCCTGTTGATGTCAGCGCGGTGAGAGGGATATTTCATGCATCTGTCCAGTGACATCACCATATCACTGCCTATTTCAAACTGGAATGAAACGGCTTCCTCGGGTGTCAGGAAATGTTTACTCCCGTCAAACTTTGAGCGGAATTCCACGCCGTTTTTTCTTATTTTAAAAAGCGAGGAGAGAGAGAATATCTGAAAGCCGCCGGAATCCGTGAGGATGGCGTTGTTCCAGTTCATGAATTTGTGCAGGCCGCCGAAATTTTTCAGAATTTCAAAACCTGGTTTCAGATATAAATAGTAAGCGTTTGAAAGAATGACAGGGCAGTTGAGCATGTCATGGGGCACGCCTTTGATGCTCGCCTGTGTGCCGACGGGCATGAAGACAGGTGTTTCTATCACACCGTGCGGCGTTACGAGTGTTCCCGCTCTCGCTTTACCGCATCGCGCCGTTATTTCAAAATCTTTCATGGTGTTCAGTATAACATAGAAAAGCCCCCCAAGGAAGCAGAGGCATACAATTGACAAAAAAACATTTAATTGCGAACATAAATGCTTTGACGGACAGGTGGGAGAGCGGTTAAATCCAACAGACTGTAAATCTGTCGTCCATCGGGCTACGGTGGTTCGAATCCACCCCTGTCCAAAAAAGACACGGAGCGGGCCAACTGCTTGGCTCGCGTGTGGATTCGAAGCCCGCAGCGATGCGCGAGTTTGACGAGCG
>PEUP01000008.1:0-302 GCA_002780705.1 Elusimicrobia bacterium CG03_land_8_20_14_0_80_50_18
CCAACAGGCAGATAAACTGCAGATTCGCAGTAAACTACCCCGGCAGTGATGAAGTGTTTCTTGTCCTTAACGGCAGGGATTACAGTCTCCGCCGCGACGGAGAAAATCATGCGGCGCGGATTACATTGACGGAGCAGGAGACATACGCTTATTACTATAAAACAGCCTGGCGTACAGATCCCTACGGGACAAGATCCGTTAAAGTGATGGATATCAACAATGACGGTGAATTTTTTATCAGCGATATATGGGGAATCGCCAATTCGGATTATCTTCCGGAAGATATAATCGGCTGGAAAATA
>PEUP01000008.1:360-4631 GCA_002780705.1 Elusimicrobia bacterium CG03_land_8_20_14_0_80_50_18
GCATTACGGTATATCGCAGCACTGACAGTTTTAACTGGTCGGTTCTTTTAACGACATCGTCTTCGGGTTTTGTCTGGGTAGACGCCGATATCGGCCAAAAGTATTTCTTCGCGATAGGCGACAGCGAGCATCAATCCGGTGTACAGGGGATTGACACATCTTCTACGGTGACTGTAAAAACGCCGCCGACTTATGTAATTGAGAAAATGATTGACCAGGGTATTACAGCTGATGCCGTTGCGGGAGATATCAGGATTGCCTTGTCGGCGCTGTATAAAAAAGAAAACGATTATGCCGGCGTTTATCTGGTATTGAAATCAAGCTATAATCTGAACATTGCGCAGGGTTCGGAGATTGACTGGGAAACAAACGATTTTCTCATCAAGCGAAAGGGGGTGTCTCCCGGGTCGCATCTTGAGTTTTACTCAAAGTTTTCGCCAGCCGCCGCTCTTGAAACCAATTATGTCTGGAATTTAAATGTATTCGGCAGCAGCGCGATATATTGTTCTGAGCCGGATGTTTATGTTACTCCTGCCGAGGTGACCCGGATGCAGGGTGGTGACTTTGCCAAGGTGGCGCTGATTAATTTTCCCGCGCGGGCTCTTCCGGTTAAAAAAGCTTATTTGACCATATACAACAGGGAGGAGCTTGCGGTCGCCGGAAAGTATAGAGAACTGTCCGATAAAATAGATGAGGCCAACGAAAGAGTGGCTCAAATTTCCTATCAGCAGCAGATGTCAACGGCAAGCATATTTATGTTTGATCTTCGTCAAACTGACGGGAAAAAAGTTGAAAAAGAATTCAGGAGGCCTGTTGAGGTGACACTTCCATATCCGCCCGGCGCTGATACGGCCAATATGTCTGCTTTTTATCTTGATGAGGAAAATAATTTCTGGAAGATGGTGCGGATAGGACCTGGTTTTGAAAAACCGGAAATAAACGCATCCAGCGGGACGATTACTTTCAGAACAATCCATTTTACGGTTTTCGCTCTTATGACTACGGCGGGCGAGGCCGACCTGTCTAATGCCGTGATTTACCCCAACCCGTTTAAGCCCTTTGATAACAGGTTTGAAACGGGCAGTAAGTATAGTGCCGGCGATCAGTATTCGGGAATACATTTTACAAAACTGACCTCAAATACGAAGATAAGAATATTCACCATTGACGGGGTTCCGGTGAGAAGCGGTTTGATTTCATCGGCCGCCGGAACCTGCCTCTGGGACGCGAGAAATGATGAGGGCAGAGATGTTTCTTCCGGGCTTTATCTTGTTCTTGCGGAGGACCCGAAGGCTTTGGGAGAAAAGAAGTTTATAGGAAAAATAGCGATAATACGATGAAAAATAAATGGGGACGGAGGTAATTAATTTGCAAAGAATTCCAAAAATACTAAAAAAAGCGCGGGTAATTTTTAATGCGATTTCGGGGATAATTGGTATTTTTATATTTTTAATTGCCTCCGTCCCCATTTTTGGGGCAGGTGAAACAGCGCTTAACTTTTTAAGAATAGGCACTTCAGCGCGCGGGGCAGCTCTTGCTGATTCTCTGGCTGCGGATTATATGGATTCATCGGCTTTACAATACAATCCCGCGGCTCTTATTATGCTCAAACGCAATGAGATTCAGCTTATGCATATAGACCTTTACGCCGATATAGATTACGAATCGGCTGTATATGTTTCTCAGTTTGACAAATTCAACATAGCTCTTTCATTGAACTATCTTCACACCAGCGCACCGCGAACAGTGATTGACACAGCTGACCCCTACGGATATAGAAGTATAGGAAACTTTGTATTTCAAGACAGATGCATAGGCGTAACAATCACCCCCCGTGCGGGTATATGGGGCGGGAGAGTGAAATATATAGAGGAAAGAATAGAAGACGAAAAAGCGGGCACCACTGCCGTTGATTTTGGTTTTCTGGTTTCCGGAAAATTTTCCTACGGAGTTGCACTGCAGAATATCGGACCCGAAATTAAATTTATCGAGGAAAAAGAACAATTGCCCATGACTTTGAATGCTGCCGTTAAACTTAGCTTACGCTTTGTTTCTATTTTTATATCAGGCAATTATTATAATGACCGTCGGCCTTCGGCCGCCGGCGCATTGGAGGTGAATGTTATCAATGCGCTGTTTTTGCGGGGGGGCTATAATTACATACCTGAAGAAAATGCGGAATTTAACGGATTTACCGTCGGCGCCGGAATTAAGATAGGGCAAATGGGATTGGATTACGCCTTTATTCCTTTCGGGGAATTCGGCAATACGCAGAGATTTTCCCTCGGAGTTAAATTTTGAAAAAAATAAATAGGGACGGAGGTAATTAAATTGCTAATAATTCAAATAATTATAAAAAAACGCATGGATGGTTTTTTTAGGAGAAAAACTTGAAGCCATTAGAAAAGCATAGAATAATTGGTATTTTTATATTTTTAATTACCTCCGTCCCTATTTTTGGCGCAGGATGGTATTCTTCGCTGATTTTAAAATCAGGCGAAAACATTACAAGTTGTATCTCTGGCGGGGGGAGCATTGTTTACGCGGGGGGCGCTTATGGGAGCATCTACAGCATAGATATATCTTCGGCTCTGCCTGTCATGAAATATATAATGGGAATCGGCGCGGAAGTCAGGGATATAATTTATGAAAACGGCCTTATATACGCCGTTAATGACAGATTCTGGAGTATAGATCCCGCGAGCGCTTATTCTGTCGTGATCGCGACAAACAACTGTTCCTACGAATCACTTGCTGTCAACAGCGGCGTATTTTATCTTTCTGACGAATACGGGTTTTTACGCGAATTTGATATGGGGTCGGGGGCAATAACCGAAGTTGGCGTTTCAGCCCTCGGCATGACAGATATAGCTTATCATGACGGCGCTGTATTCGCTGTCAGCAGAGACAGATGTCTGTACAGATTTTATGAGACCGCCGGCGAATGGTCTCGGGAAAAAATATATAACGCCGGAACAAAGCTTTACAGCATTACCGTATCTTCGTTTTCGGGAGCAAAGCGTCTCTACATCGGCGGCGCGGATTCGTATTTGAGGGAAGTGTATTATGACAAGGGCTGGAAAATATTCCCTGTGGATTATACATCGGGCGCTGTCAACGGCATATTGACGGCCGATATTTCAGGTACTCCGGCGATATATCTTTACAACGACGGCGGCGGATGGTATGAGTTCTCTGTTTCCACTTCAGGTTATGTAAAGGAAAATATTTTTAATTACGGGGCTAAAATTAATACGGCTTTAGCCGTCGGGGCGACTTTTTATTTTTTTACAGACGACAGTTATATGAGCGCACTGTATTATTCGCCCGTGATTCTTCCGGGTGCGGGATACAAACACCAGCCGTCAGGGGAGTTGAGCGCAGACGCTTCCATCTCGACCTACAGAAATCCGGTTTTTCCTAAAAAGGACGAAGAAATTAAATTTTATTTTACAGATTCGTCCGGCTCCGACGCTTTATCGCCGGCGCTTTACTGGAAACAGTCAAGTTCTTCAACCTGGCAGACTTCATCTTTTGATTATAAGGAACAGGGGAATGATTACTCCGTTTATTTTACGAGCCTGACGCTAAGTTTTTCCACGGGGACTATTGTCGAGTATTTCATCGCTGCGAATGGTGTTTATATTTCGCGGCCGGGCGAAGATGGACTGGCGAATAATTCAAACTATGCTTTCGGATATTCATCAGCTTCTGCGGCGTCAAAACCATTTACTTTCATGCTTGCCGGCACAGGAAACTGCTTTCATGCGCCCGCTTCGCCCTTTGGCGATTTGAGCTCAATGAGGTTCCCGCTAAATCCGATTATCGACACTGAAATAACATTTTACATAGGCAATCAGGCCTCGGGAGTCGGGAATTACGGAAATATGAACGGCGGAGCTTTTCATTATTATCAGGCCGGAGAATGGGAACAGCAGAATATAAGTTGGAGTGAAGATATTGGTGATTACAAATACTGGAAAAGCGCATTAACGCTGTCAACCACGATAGCGTATTATTTTTCCGTGACCTATGACGACCACAATACCACCTATGTTTACGGTGATGAAAACAATTCGTATACAAGTGATTTTGAAGCCGACGCGAAATTATCTCCTTTTGTCTTGGCGTTTTCAACCGTGTCTTTCACTATAAATATATCTTCTGCGCCGGAAAATAATATGACGCTGTCAATTTACGAGGCAAACACCTTTATTCTCGCTTACGAAAGCGCCATAAGTTCTTTTTCCTCCGTTTCTCTGTATCCCGGC
>PEUP01000008.1:4843-11397 GCA_002780705.1 Elusimicrobia bacterium CG03_land_8_20_14_0_80_50_18
GACCTGTATCTGGGTCTCAAGGGAATACTCGGGAGTAATTCCATTGGTAATTCCATTGTTCTTTACCTTGATTGCGGCGATTATTACGGCTCCATAAGCGATTCTTCCGCTTTGCCCTGGTCACAGGCGCGGAATCATAAATTCCCGGCTGGGTTCAAGCCGGATTATCAGTTCTCGTTCTGGAATTTTACGGCAGGTTCTTTCTATAGGATAAGCTCGTCTTATACCCTCGTTGATGTGACCGGAAATATTACTCAGGCGATAAAAGCCGGCGGCAGCGAAAAGACGGGATCGATTGAACTTCGGATACCGTTCTCTGTTTTGTATGACGGGTTAACAGGATTCGGCGTTCCCCATGCAGCGGAAATAAAACTTCTCGTCGCTGTCACAGGAGGCGACGGCACCTCGGCCAAAGACACCGTGCCCGACCAGGGGTCATCCTTCGGCGGCACCTTTGACGAATTCACTTTTGACAGGTATTTTGTTATTCCGCTGGATTCCGATGCCGACGGAGTGCCGGATGAGGGAAAGTATATTGCGGATATAGCGTATTCGACCGTCGGCGTTTTATCTTCGCAGTCCGCAGCGGTTTCGCAGAGCATCGGTTATGTCAATTTTAATGCCGCTGAGTATTTTTACCGCGAGAGAAATATGCCGCTCAATATTTACAGCGCAGATGCGTCCAGCGCTGTTTTAAAATGGAAAAATTCTGCCCTAAGCGTGTATTCTACCCTGTATCCGTCGTCGGTCTCGGCGTCAACTTTCACATTTATTGTGCCTTCCGAACATGTATTCGACAGCATTGATTACTACTTTGTTCTGTACAGGGGGACTGAATCTCAAAACACTGCCGTTTACAATATATCCGTCAGACCGGATATCACCTTCACTCCGGGGAGCAGAGAATATTCGGTCGGTGATTCCAAAATTGTTTTTGATGTCCCGCTGGAGGACAGCGCACGCCTGCTTTTCCTTGATCCGGAATCTCTGATTACGGATAATATTGTTCCATCCAACTCTGAAATTATTTCAACGGCCGGAATTCGTTTGCCGTTGGAACTTTATGAAATAACAGGGGCCATTCCGCCGGCCACCGTGACGCTCGCTTATTTTAATGAAGAATATGAGAGCGCTTATGCCGCTTATTTTTACGACGGCATCAACTGGGTTTATAAACCATCTTCTGTGGATACAAACGGGAATAAAATAACATTCAGCCTGAATCAACCGGGGAAGATAGGCGTTTTCCGGATAACATCCGCTTCATTACCTTCCGGCAAAAATATTTCTTCTATCAGTAAACCTGTGTTTAATCCAGGGATGGGAGAAAAAATAGAATTTAATTTTATCCAGAACCCTTCTTCAATTAGTATAGAAATATTCGATATGAACGGACGAAAAATAAAGAAGTTGTCGGGTGAGACCGGCTGGAATGGCATAGACGGGAATAATAATGTCGTTCCGACGGGGGCGTATTTATACCACATGAAGACGGATGTTGATGATTTTTGGGGCACGCTGGGAATATGGAAATAAAAATGGGGACGGAGGTAATTTAATTGCAAACAATTCCAATTTTAAGAATTAAATCAGCTCTGTTTACCCGGGTAATTTTTGGAATAATAGGTATTTTGTGGTATTTAATTACCTCCGTCCCCATTTTTGCATATTATAGTTTTATGGATTTGAGGACAAAAAGTCTTGCAGGCTCGCAAGTGTCATCCGTGTATTCCAATCCCGCATTGATATGCGATGAAGAGAGCCCGTCGCTGTATATGGGATATAGCAATTTGTTTTACGGATTAAATGCGCTTGATAACGATGTCCCCGGGTATTTCCCGCCGGGTGCGGATAAGATTGATGTGGCGGCTGTTTTCCCGTACAGAAATTACGGGATTGGAATCAGCCATAATGCGCTTGCCACGGCCCTGAGCAAGGAGTCAAAGACCTCTTTTCTTTTGTCAAGAAATCTCAATGACTTTATAATCAGAAAGTTTGATGAAAGCATAGATGTCGCCGTGTCTTTTAATATGCATTCAATGGAGTTTACTCATTTTCCTTATGAGAATTACTCAAACGCCGCTACGACATTTTCATGGGATTTTTTTATGAGGGCAAGATTCGGCGACGGTTTTGAATACGGTTTTGCGTTCAAAAACCTGGGCAAGACCGATATTGGTTTTAAAGAAGAAGACCCGCTGCCGAGGGAGTTTAATTTTTCGGCCGCAAAAAACTTTTCAAAGCTAAAGCTCATTTTTTCATATCAGGACTCTTTACAGATGCCGGATTACGGCTTGGGGGCAGAATATGGAATAGGAAGTTTGACTGTTATGACCGGAATAAATTCAAACTATTTTTCCGTCGGTGCGGCAATGAAAGTGAAAGAGCGGCTAGACTTTTTATTGGGCATATCCATGCCTTTTATAGGAGATGCAGCGTTCCAGCCTGATCTGGCGGTCAGGTATTATTTCAGCAAGACCGGCACCCGGGATGACAAAGCCGCGAAAATGAAAATGTATTATGATAAAGCCCATGAAGCTTATGTTAACGAGAGGTTTCAGGAGGCCGTTGAAAATTGGCGGCAGGTGCTTAAAATTGAGCCCTCGCATTATCTTTCAAAAAAGAATATTATTAAAGCCGTGAGCGCCTCAAAAAAATATTATTTCAGCATGGCTACAAACGAGTATAAACAGGGAAATTACGAAAAAGCGATAGAGTTGTGGCAAAAAGTTCTTGAGATTGACCCCGGTCATGCACTCTCAAAAGCAAAAATTGAAAAGGCGCAGGAAATGATTGAAAAAGGATTTATCCCGACGCCGTCCGAAGAATTGAATAAGCAGGCCGCAAAACAGAAGCTTTTTAATCAGGCCACCACGGAGTATCTGAAGGGGAATTACGAAAAAGCGATTGAGCTGTGGCAAAAAGTGCTTGAGATTGACCCGGAGCACAATTTATCAAAAATTAAAATAAAATCAGCGGAAGATAAATTGAAAAATCCCGGCGTCGTGCCGGAAGGGAAGATTAATGGACGGTAAATTGTATGCTGTGTTCGGGAACAGAATAATGAGACTATGTTTTTTTTCATCTTTCGTCTTTTGTCTTTTATTTTTAATGCCGCAGGATGCGGCGGGAGGGCCGTACCACAGAATCAGTGTAGACGGGAACCTTGACGAATGGGCTGCCGGAGAAAAAATAGTGAATGATTCCGGCGACGGCGAAGTCATGAATAAAATAGACGGCCTTTATGTCACATGGGATGCGGATAATCTGTATATGGGCATCAATTACAAAGTGGACGGTTACGGCATTCTCCTGTATCTTGATAGCGATTACGGGGGTTTGTCAGGCCAGAGCGATCTGACTCAGATAGATACCTGGAATAAGGGCGCAAAATTTTCCGTCGATGGTTTTAAGCCGGATTTTATGTACGGGTCATGGGACGGCGACGACGGCAATTTTTACGAAATCAGAAGTTCCGTTACGGCATCGTGGATTTCTGCCCCCTGCGCGACCGATTTCAGCTCCGATGTTCCGGGCACGGAAATAGCAGTAAGATGGGATACTCTTTTACCTTCCGGGTTTCCCCCCGGGACGCGCATTGCCGTTTTCGCCGCTCTCTGCGACGGGCTGTCTCTCGCGATTGACGCGGCGCCCAATAATATTTTGGTATCGCTGCCGGATGTGGACACCTGTACCATAGTAGACTGCGATTCGGACAACGACGGCAGGCCTGATAGATTGAGTTCTTCCGATTTTACGATTTCTTCTATAAGAATGCCTAAGCTCTTTTCGCCCAACTCCGACGGCCTGAACGATAGTCTGGCTATAACAGTCGCGATCAGCCAAAGCGCTGATGTGCAGATCAAAGCATACAGTATAGAAGGGAAGAAAGTCTGGCAGGCCACAGGTAGACTATCGGAAGCAGGTGAGCTGACGGTGACATGGGCCGGCCGGGATTTTTCCGGAGATTTTCTGAAAAATGGAATATATATCGTGAACATACGGGCGGCAAACGCTTCGGGGGAAGAAGTGTATGAAAATAAAGCGGTGGCGATAATAAAATAGAAGATGACAGATGAAAAATGAAAGATAAGAAACAAAAGATAAAAGCGAAACAATGCCCAAAAAAATTGGAGATGCGATATTCTGTGTTTAGCGCAGTATGCGCATTGTTTTTAATTTTTAATCTCTCATTTTTAATTTCGGCCAAAGCTTTCGCCGCCTTCGAAATGCATCCCGCATCCGCCCGGCTGCCGGGCAGGGGAGGTTGGTCTATTGCCGACGACAGTTTGTCCAGCCTGGATAACAGTGCGCTTAGCTTTGACCAATTTAACTGGGAAGCCGGAAGAGTAAATTTCTACGGGATAAGTGAACTGAACGGGGGTTTTCTGTCACTGCAGATACCTTCTGAAAACAACAGTATTAATTTTATATACTCCACGTTGAAATTTTCTTCGGTTTACCGGGAAAGCATTTATTCTTTTGCCCTGGCCCGTCCCATGACCAAAAATTTGAATGCGGGGCTGCGGCTTAACGCTTACCAGATTGATATCACGGATTTTGAAGACGGGATAGAACCTCGGACGCTGTATTCTGATTACGATTTCGCGCTGCTATTCAAAGACAAATATTTTAATTTTGGCGTTTCTTTGCAGTCGCTGTCCTCAAAGAGCGTGAGATTAAAGCGCGTGGAAGAGAGCGCTGACGCGGCCATTAGCTACGGTGTCATGTTCAAGCCCGTAAAAGGCGCTGTCTTCGGTCTTGATTATGAATCCGGCAGGCCCATCAACGGAGGGTTGGAAGTGGAGGTAGCCGATGCTTTGAAATGCGCTATAGGACTGCGGCAGAATATTTTTACTCTTGGATTTTCGCTGAGGCTGCCGAGGTGCAGACTTAATTTTTCGGCGCTTTTGCACAATGATCTGGGCGAGACGTATTTTATATCCGTGAGCGGTATTTAAAAAATGACAGATAAAAGATGACAGATAAAAGATGGCAGATGAAAGATAAAAAAATAAAAATGTGGAATGGTTGGCGTACTTGCCTGTTTGGCAGTCAGGTATTGATAGTGTGTGCATTTTTCATCTTTCATTTTTCATTTTTAATGCCGCATCCAGCGGATGCGTATTATATGGGCGGCTATTACGAGGGATATTACGAGGCCCGCAGGGACGGGGAATATAAGTTCAATCTTTCACAGCCCAAACATTATCTGCAGATGAACCTCTGGGCGGATCCACTGCCGTATTCCGGGATTTATTCTCAGTTTTCGGCGTCCACCTGGGAGGAGTCCGCCCGTTTTAAATTCGACAGAGGCTATGCCGAGAAATCTTTTTTCGAGAAGACGAAACTGATGCTGCTTTATAAGGAAGAAAGGCACTGGATATCTTCTCCCCTGCTTTACCTGGTGGATACGGGAAAAATGCAGAGAGACTCACACGGAATACGAGCCGAAATGTGGAAACTCGGCGGCTTTGCCGGCCAGATGATTGTCTCCAAAGACGCTTCGGCGAAAGACGAGGAATGGTACGGAAACTATTTTAACACCGAGGGGAATGCTGTTTTGGGAAGGCTGGATTATTCTTCCCGTGTATTGAAAATAGGGTCAAATTTTATCAAAAGGGAAAAACAATATGAAAAAATTAGTTCCACGGGCGCGCTTTTAAGTCAGTCCGAATATTCCAATCTTCTGAATTCCGCCGATGTCACTTTTTATTTCAATAGATTTACATTGCTTGCCGAGGCGGCCCGCAGCGATTCGGACTGGCACGACACTTCGGACAAAAATAAAGCGTGGGAGCTTGAACTTCGGGATTTTAATTTGGGACCGTTCGGGCTTAACTTATCATATTTTGATTACGGCAGAAATTTTCATGCGCAGGGTTCAAAGAAATTTTCGGGTTATGACGGCAATTCAGAATTCGGCAGAAAGGGTTTTAACGGAGAATTCCTTTTCCTTGTTCCGAAAAAAGCGGTAAACCTGACTTACAAATGTTCACATTATGACGCCGAAAAAAAGAGTGTTTCAAATAATGCTGATTTGAAAGAAGATTACAATGTTGTTTATTACGGGACGGCGGAAAAAAATTTCTGGAGTTTTTCGGAATTATATATACGGATGATGGGCGGTATAAATATGCGGATGGGATTTGAAACCCTTTCAGGCGCAGATGACAGGAGAAATCTGCTGTTTCAGCTTGACGGGGAAACACCGCGTCAATATTGCGCGCTGATAGCGAAAGTCGTTGATATAGGCAGTGACGTTTATCCGGGACAGAAAATTGTGCTTGCAGCGGAACAAAAAATTAATATAAGCGATAACATCCAGTTATTTATGAGGCTGGCGGACGCCAGAACATCCGCTCTTTCATGGAAGAGCGGATTTTTTCAGTTGAAGTATTTCATAGGTTATGATTTTGAGATGTATCTGGAATGCGGCCAGTCATGGTACACGGAATCTTTGTATTCCAGCACGACATTTTCGGATAACACAGGTCTGGATTTTGAGAAAGTTGTGAAGTTCACGATGAAAATGAATTTTTGAAAGGTGAAAT
>PEUP01000061.1 GCA_002780705.1 Elusimicrobia bacterium CG03_land_8_20_14_0_80_50_18
GAAGTATCAGGAGCATCCAGGGTCCGCTCATCAGGGTGGACGGCGTTACGGATGTCGGTTATTCGGAAGTGGCGAATATCCGTCTTGAGGACGGTTCCATACGCATGGGGAAGGTGCTGGACATATCGAGGGACAGCGCGCTGATACAGCTTTTTGAGGGGACGGAAGGAATAAATATCAACGGCTCCGGTGTGTCCTTTTTAGGAGAAACGCTTCATTTCGGCGTTTCCGAGGAGATACTGGGCCGGGTTTTTAACGGCGTGGGCAAAGTCATTGACGATGGCGGGGAGATCATAGCGGATAAAAAACTGGATATAGACGGTTTCCCGATCAACCCTTATGCCAGAGATTATCCTGAGGAATTTATTGAAACCGGCGTGTCCGCTATCGATGCCATGACAACACTTGTCAGGGGTCAGAAACTCCCCATATTCTCGGCTTCCGGCCTGCCTCACAACGAACTCGCCGCCCAGATTGCCCGTCAGGCGCGGGTCGTGGGCAAGGATGAGAAGTTCGCGGTCATTTTCGCGGCCATGGGCATCACTTTTGAGGAAGCCCGTTTTTTTCAGCAGGATTTCGCGCGCACGGGAGCTCTTGAAAGGAGTGTGCTTTTTATAAACCTCGCCGACGATCCCGCGATAGAAAGGATTGCCACTCCCAGGGTGGCGCTCACGGCTGCCGAATACCTGGCCTTTGAAAAAGACATGCATGTGCTGGTGATACTCACGGATATGACAAATTACTGTGACGCTTTGCGGGAAATATCGGCCGCGCGGAAAGAGATTCCCGGACGGCGCGGATATCCCGGATATATGTATACGGACCTGGCCTCTATCTTTGAGAGGGCGGGGAGAATAAAGGGTAAAAAGGGCTCCATCACGCAGATACCCATTCTGACGATGCCTGAGGACGATAAGACTCATCCCATACCGGATCTGACCGGATACATCACGGAGGGCCAGGTGATAATATCCAGGGTGCTGAACAAGAAAGGTATATATCCGCCCATAGATGTTCTTCCGTCGCTGTCAAGGCTCAAGGAAAAAGGAATAGGTGAGGGTAAAACCCGGGAGGATCACGGCAATGTGACGGCTCAGCTCTTCGCAAGTTACGCCCGCGGTAAAGAGGCCAAGGAACTGGCGCTTATACTGGGTGAGGCCTCGCTGACGGAGGATGATGTGAAGTTTGCCGCGTTCTCCGATGAGTTTGAGCAGAGATTTGTCGCTCAGTCCGTGAATGAATCACGGAATCTCGCCCAGACACTGGATCTGGGATGGGAGCTTTTGAAAAAGATTCCGCGCAAGGAGCTCAAGAGGGTGAAAGACGAAGAAATTAAAAAATATATGAAGGACTGACGGACTGATTTATGAGACTTAATGTAAATCCCACGCGCATGGAAATGCAGAGACTGAAGAAGTCTCTTGTGCTCGCCCGGCGCGGCTGGAAAATGCTCAAGGATAAACAGGATGAGCTGATGAGGATCTTCCTTGAAAAAAAAGATATTTTCTTCAGGCTTTACAGAAAATGTAATGAGGATATGAGGGAAATCCTGTCGCTTGCCATAGCCGGCGGGGCATTTCTTTCCGAAGAGAGGGCGGCTCGTCTGGCCGCTCTTTCCGAAGCCGGTCTTATTCTTGAATCCGGAGTGAAGCATATCTTCAGTTTGAAGGTGCCGGACTTTAAGGTGAAATACTCGGGAAAAGCGATAACATATAAACCCGCCGAGAGCGTTATTTACTGGGATAAGGCGGTGACGAAGGCCGCGGAACTGCTTCCGGAGATTATCGCCGCCGGAGCGCTGCTTTTTGAGATACAGGCGCTCTGTATGGAAATAGCCTCGACCAGACGCAGGGTGAATTCTCTGGAATACATAATGATACCCAACATCAGCGAAACCGTTAAGTATATCAATTTCAAACTTGAAGAGATGGAAAGGGCCAACACCGTGCGGCTCATGAAAATAAAAGAAATTGTAAGGAGTCATTAGCAAGATGCCGAAGGAATATTGCTTGACTCCGCCGAGATGCGAGCGGAGCGAGCCAATTGTAAGGAGTCATTAGCAAGATGCCGAAGGAATATTGCTTGACTCCGCCGAGATGCGAGCGGAGCGAGCCAATTGTAAGGAGTCATTGATGAAAGCCGCAAAATCATCGTCAATCGCGGATAAGGCTGTGCTGATACCGGCGGCTGACAATGCCGGCCGCTTCGGCGAATTATTGAAAGTCGTCGAGGGACTGCATGAGTATAATGTCCTGACATACGCGGTTAACCGAGACCAGGAACTTTATGATCTCATAGTGCGGAAAGCCACGAATATCATGAACACTCATATAGGTTCGCTGATGCTCTTTGACGAGAAGATGATGAAATTAAAAATCGTCGCCTCATGCGGCCTGCCGGCAAAAGTTGTTAAAAGCAGCTCCCTCAAGTCGGGGGAGGGTATCGCTGGAAAAGTTTTCCAGAGCCGCCAGCCGATTTTCTGCGAGGATATTGAATTTGATGAAAGGTTCAAGAGAAAGAGCCGTGTCAAATACAGCTCAAAAAGTTTTGTGGCGGTGCCGCTTAAGGTGAGAGGGCGCGTGGTGGGCGTGCTCAATGTGAATAACAGAAAATCCCGGCAGCCTTTCACGGCGGAAGGTATGAAAATCCTGACTCTGATAGCGGATGAAGCGGCGATGACTATAGAAAACAGGAGACTTCTGCGCAGGGTGGAAAAGGCGTATATGGATACCATTGCGACACTGGCCAAAATGCTGGATGAAAGAATGCCTTCCACAAAGGGTCATTCCAAGAGGGTGGCGGAGCTTTCTTCGGAGCTGGCAAAACGCATGGGACTGCCTGAAGAGAGGATACAGCTCATAAAAAGGGCCGCCTTAATCCATGACATAGGGAAGATAGGGATACAGGATAATGTTCTGCTCAAGCCGCGCGCGCTGAATGCCGTGGAAAGAAAAATAATACAGAGCCATCCGCGCATCGGCAGCGAGATTGTGGACAGAGTGGAATTTTTCAACATTTTTGTGCCGATCATAGCTTTTCACCACGAGTGGTTTAACGGGGAAGGCTATCCCATGGGGCTTTCCGGACCGCAGATTCCTTTAGGAGCCAGAATCGTAGCGGTGTGCGACGCGTGGGACGCCATGATATCCGAAAGGGCATACAGAGACCCGCTGACAAAACCGGAAGCGGTCGCCGAACTCATCCGCGCAAGCGGCACACAGTTTGATCCCGAGGTTGTCAAAGAATTCCTGAAAATGATCAAAAAGAAACCGCGGCAGAAGCCTGCTAAATCTCTTTATGAATGAACTGAATGTGGTGGCCACCCCGATAGGCAATCTCTCTGATATGACTGTACGCGCGGGGGATCTGCTGAAAAGAGCGGACGCCATCATATGCGAAAGTTCTGAGAAAACGAAAAAACTTCTATTCTCCCTCGGTATCAAAGGCAAGCCTCTGATAAATTATCCCTCTGATAATGAGGGCCGCGTCAGCGCCGTTTTTAATTCTGTCTCGTCCAGAGATGTCTGCGTTCTGGTTTCATCCGCGGGAACGCCCGGTGTTTCGGATCCCGGGCATCTTATTGTAAGAGAGGCCCTGCGCCGCGGGATTCCGGTTTTTCCCATACCCGGCGCGCACGCGCCGGGAGTCTGTCTGAGTGTTTGCCCGTTTAAGATAAAAGAGTATATTTTCGCGGGTTTTCTTCCGCGGGGCTTTTCGGCGGCCGCCGCGGAGCTCAAAAGATATTTTTCGCTGAATATTCCCGTCGTCGCTTTCGCGACAAAGAGAAACATAGAGAGGGTGGCGAAAATTCTGCGGGAATATTTTCCGCGCACTTCTGTTTTTGCGGGGCGGGAAATGACCAAAAAATTTGAAGAATACGGACTCTTTGACGACGCCGAGGCCTTTGCTGTGTGGGCGGCGCTCAAGAAACGCGGTGAATTCACACTCATCATGAAGCATCATCCGGAATCAGACCGGAGTGAGGAAAAGCAATGAAGCGCAAATCAGGTTTTTTCAGAAAATTTTTCCTCGTGATGATCCTGATCAGCGTCATTCCCCTGTTTTTTATGGGTCTTCGCGCCGTAATAATAAACACAAAACTTTCGGGCAATGTGGAGAAGATCTCCTCAAATTCTCTTGAAACAGCGATCCTGGACAAGCAGAACCGCCTTTCGGAATGGATGGCCGGTTCGATAGATGATTATTTCTCGGGTTTGCTCCGCAATGTGCCGAGGATGGCGGAAAACATATCCGCTAAGAATATGAACTCCGAACAGAGGCGCCGGATTATGATAATGGAATATAACACGGGCAGAGAATTCCTTGCCCTGGCAATTCTGGAAAATCCCCGTAAAGCGCGTATGAGAATACCGGATGACTGGAAACACAACGCTGATTCTGTGGCCAAGCTTGCCGCTGGAAATCCCAAGTTCGCTTTCAGCGAAGTTTATTTCATAGGCGAGGCCCCTGTCATAGACTTCATATACCGCTTGGTCGGCGGGGAGTATCTCTACATTGCCATAAGTCTTGAATCAATATTGAGCAAAATCAAAGGCACTCCTTCCCAGATAGGAGAAGAAGTGTTCGTCGTTTCCTCCAAGGGCGAAATTATACTCCACCCAGACCCGGATAAGATGTCGGACAGGAAAGATATATCGTATATACCTTTGATAAGCGAGTTTCTGGCTTCCCGCTCGCCGCTCAGCAAGGGGGATTTTAACGGCATCAAAAACATTCCCATGATAGGGTCAATAAGTCCGGTGAGGCTGCTCGGCTGGGGCGTGGTGGTCTGGCAGACCAAGACGACGGCTTATGCTCAGGTGGGAATGGTGAAAAATGAAATCAAAACAACCAGCCGCCAGCTCATCAGGCAGACATATACACAGATATTCGTCATATCTCTGGCGGCCTTCTGGATAGCTTTCGCTCTGGCAAAAAGCATATCCCGTCCTGTCATGGAATTGAGCCGGGGCGCCGAGCGGGTGGCCGCCAGGGATTTTAGCGCCAGTGTCAAGGTCGGCAGCAATGACGAAATAGGGGCCCTCGCGGAAATCTTCAACCAGATGATGGACGAGCTTAAAAAATATGACAGGATGCAGGCCGACAAACTCGATGCCCTGGTTTACTCGATCAAGGACGGGCTAATTATGGTGGACCACAACGGCAAGATTGTTATGGCCAACGAAAAGAGCAGATCGATACTCAACACACCTGACTTTTTACCGGGCGAGGATCTGCTTGAAGCTGTCAGCAGATCCTCAGACACTTTCCAACCGGCCGCGAATGCCGCGGAAATCATATCGGCGCTTTTGAAAGAAGGCGAAGAAAACACAAAGGCCGAAATAGATATGTCTTATGAAGACATGCCGAAATTCTATGAGGTGAGCAGGTATGCCGTGCTCACGAGGGATAAAATCAACCTGGGCAGCATTATAACGCTGCGCGATGTGACGCTGGAGAAAGAGCTGGCTAAAATGAAAGACGACTTTCTGCATTCTATAACGCATGACCTGAGGAGCCCTATGACTTCTATACGGGGTTTCCTGGAACTCCTTCTCGACGGCAGCGCCGGTGAAATAAGCGAGGAACAGAAAAGTTTTCTTAAGATAATGGATGAATCCAGCGAAAAGCTCCTCGGAATGATCAACAATCTTCTGGATGTGTCAAAGCTGGAGGCAGGTAAAATGGTGTTGAATCTCAAGGAGACAGATCTGTCTAAAATAGCCTCCACAATCGTGGATTTCTTCTACCCCCAGGCTAAAAGCCTTAAAATAGCTCTCAGTTTCCGCTGCGCCAAAGACCCCGGGAAGATCAATGTTGATGAAAATCTGATAGAAAGGGTAATCACAAATCTTGTCTCAAACGCAATGAAGTTTACACCGGCCGGAGGTTCTGTGACGGTGGAGATAGTGGACGACGCTCCGACGGCCGGCTTTTTGACCGTATCTGTCAAAGACAACGGTAAAGGCATACCCGAGGGCGAGGTGGACCGCGTCTTTGAAAAATTCCATCAGGTTGCAGACACCGCTCTGAAAAAAACAGGCACGGGCCTTGGCCTGACGGTTTGCAAGTACATCGTCGAGGCGCATTTGGGCGTTATAGGGGCGAAATCAGTTTTCGGAAAAGGTTCGCAGTTCCATTTTCATATACCGAAAGATCTGATAAAAGAAAACGGCGAGCTGCGCCGGAAAAGTGACACGCTTTAAATTCTTTAAAAAAGCGGCCTGTCTTTTAGCACTTTTTGCAGCCGCCGTTGTCCTGCCCGGCCTGGCCGCGGACGATGACAGTGATGACGGAGGCCTTCAGATGATCAGGGTGATTCCCGGGGACACTCTCCACGCCATAGCAAAGTTGTATCTTAAGGACCCCGACAGATGGCCGGAACTCCTGAAATACAATGTGATAGCCTCGGGTAATCCCGATGTAATCCATGTGGGAGACAAGCTCCTTGTGCCGGTAAAGGAAATTAAGAAATCCATGCGCGCGGCTTTCCTTATAGAGAAGATAGAAGATGTGAGTTTTCGCGCGCGGGGAGAGGCGCTTTTCAGGGATGCCGCTCTCAATCAAAAGATATTTTATGAGGATACCCTCCGCACTTTTGCTAATTCACACGCCAAGGTGTTATTTCCGACAAAAGAGGTGACAAGGGTCTCCCCCAACAGCCTTGTCGTCA
>PEUP01000085.1 GCA_002780705.1 Elusimicrobia bacterium CG03_land_8_20_14_0_80_50_18
TATCACCATACCGTCCACATCATAATCCAGCGACTGCCGTTTGAGATTGAATTCCTCAAAAAACTCCAGCATGCCGTCCGCTGAATCAAAGCGGCGGATATCGGGATTCACCCGGAGGCCCAGAGTTTTAAAATATTCCAGCATCTCGCCGTGTGTACTGATTTTTGCCGGCGGGTCAATGACGCCCGCCTGATAAAGAAAGCAGTCAAGATTTCTCTTAGCGGCTCTGGAAGAATCCAGCAGTTTCATTGTCCCGGCGGCGGCGTTGCGGGGATTGGCAAAGAGCGCCTCTCCCCCGCGCGAGCGCTCCCCGTTGAGCGCGCTGAAAGCGCTGCGGCTCATATACACCTCGCCCCTCACCTCAAGATAAGCCGGAAAATCCCCCGTGAGCTTTTGAGGCACGGATTTAAGCGTTTTTATATTCTCCGTGACATCGTCGCCTTTCAGCCCGTCGCCGCGGGTGGCGGCAAGCGCGAGTTTCCCTTTTTCATAGGTGAGAGAAATGCCTATGCCGTCTATCTTGGGTTCCACAACGAAAGTCATGGGCCTTCCGCCGGCAAGCTTGCGGTTTCTCTCGAGCCATGTTTTTATATCCTCTCCGCTGTAAGTGTTTTCCAAAGACAGCATGGGCGTTTTGTGCGTGACGGATTTGAACGAGGGCAGCGCCGAGCCTCCGACTTTTTGAGTCGGCGAATCGGCGCTCACAAGAGAAGGATTTTCCTCCTCAAGTTTTTTGAGCTCCGCGTATAAATCGTCGTATTCCCCGTCTGATATTTCAGGGCTGTTTTCCGTGTAATAGAGTCTGTTGTGACGGCGAATCTCATCTCTCAGAAAATCAATTCTTTCCCCCGCGAAAAAGGGGACGTCCTTAATTCTTTTCAGGAAAAAGGGGAAAAAGGGGACGTCCTTAATTCTTTTCATGATGCGTGGCCGCAAAACGCGGTTTTACCCGCAGCAGAGCTTCGCTCTGCCGCTGCTTTCAGCATCCGCCGGTCGGCGGACACTTTCAGCGCGCCGGGGCGCGCTTTCAGCTTCTTTTTCTTTTGTGACGCCATTTTCTGCATGTCTGGAAATGCGGCACCCACGCGAGAAAAATATTGCCTTCGTCGTCGGCGCAATTCACCTTGCGGGTGTTAAATGGCCATCTTCTGCCGTTCTTGAGATCTCTCCACACTATCGTCTGCCCGCAGAACTTGCATCTTCCCGACTGCGTCGCTTCCGTGTCCTGATCAAAAGTACTTTCTATCCTGGACGCGCTGAAACCGCCGAATATCTTTTTCAAAAAACTGCTCATTTGATCTTACCTCCTGTCTCCTGCCCGTCTTCCGAAGCTCTGTTCAGAATGCCGTTTATAAAGCCGGGCGATTTCTCCGTTGAATAGGTCTTGGCCAGCTCCACCGCCTCGTTGATGGCGATGCGCTTGTCTATTTTCATCATCTTCAGCTCGCTGATACCCATCCTGAGAATCAGTTTATCCACCTGTCCTATCCTGCTCAGTTCCCAGTTCTTGGAGTATCGCGATATGATTTCGTCGCAGAATTCCGTGTTTTCCATAACCGTGTTTACAAAGTCCCTGATAAAACCGAACTGCTTGTCATCCTCATACTGTGTGAGAAATTCTTCCGGATCCTTGCCCATTGACACTTCATAAAGGCAGTCCAGCACCCTTTTTCTCGCCTGCCTTCTCGTCATATTTTTGTCATCAGATCCATCATCTCAAGACAGGCATTGGCCGCCGAGGCTCCGCGGTTTCCCGCTTTCGCCCCCGCCCTTTCTATCGCCTGTTCAAGCGTTTCGGCCGTGACAATACCGTATATAACCGGCATGCCGCTCTTTGTTCCCAACTCGCTGATGCTCTTGGCGAGACTGGCCGAAATATACTCAAAATGAGGTGTGTCGCCTTTTATCAGAGCCCCGAGACATATAATGCCGTCGTAACCCTTGTCCGTCATGGCTTTGGCGACGGTTCCTATCTCAAAAGATCCCGGCACCCAGACGCACTCAATATCCTCGTCGCGCACACCGTGACGGATTAACTCATCCCTCGCCCCGGCCAGAAGCCTGCCCGTTATAAACTCATTGAAGCGGGCCACGCATATCCCCACTCTTTTTCCCTCACCCTTAAAATTGCCTGTCACTTCTTTCATCAATTACCTCCTCAAGGACAAATTGTAATACAAAATCCCGCTAATTCCAACACTCAATTCCTTTATTCCCCCCGTAGAACGCCTCATAAAAGATGCCCTAACTTTTCTTTTTTAATAATTATTTTTTCCACAGTTTTTTGAATAACCCGTTTATCCGGCAGCGATAAAAGATATTTGGAAGCAAAAAGCTTGTTGGAAATCCCCCCTAAAGCATACTCCACCAGCACATGATCTTTTTGCGCGCCTAAAACAATGCCCACAGGCTCATTGTCATTTTCAGCTTTTTCTTCTTTTTTGAAATAATTCAGGTATAAATTCATCTGCCCTATGTCCTGATGAGTAATCGCTCCGAGTTTCAGATCAATTAATACGAAGCACTTTAGAATTCTGTGATAAAATACCAGGTCAATGTAAAAATGCCTGTTATTCAGGCTGATACGATACTGCCTCGCCACAAAAGAAAAGCCCTTCCCCATCTCCAGTAAAAAATTCTGCATATTATCTATAATTCTCTGCTCCAGAATTTTTTCAGAATACCGAAAATTTTCAGGAATGCCGAGAAACTCTAAAACATAGGGATCTTTTATAATGTCTTCCGGCTTATCTATGTATTGCCCCTTTAGTGCGAGTTTTCGAACGCCTTTTTTATCTTTGCTTAACGCTATCCTTTCAAAAAGCATGGAATTTATCCGACGCTCCAATTCGCGGGTGCTCCAATGATTTACGGCGCTTTCCCGTTCATAAAAAGCACGGGCAGCATTATCTTCTATCGAAAGCAAAAGTGTAATATGTGTCCATGATAAAAGTCCGGGCACCGCCTGGACTTTTGGATATTTAAGATAAAATTTCCTGAACGCGAATACATTGGATCTGCTGAAGCCTTTGCCGTATTTCCTTCTTAAATCTTTGGCCACCATATCCACCAGGCGCATTCCGTAATCAGCTTTTTCTTTACTCGCCTGTTCATACACCACAATATGCCGCCCTATTTCCCAATAAGTTTTGACAAGAATAGTGTTGATCTGCCTATAAGTATTCTGACGAGCTTCAATCAAAACTGCCCCGATTGAGTCCAGAAGATTTTGATAATTTTTACTTGTTTTTTTTATTTTGGTTTTTTTCAATCTCATAAAAGATGCCCCAGTTTTTCTTTTTTAGTCTTAAGATAATGACGGCAGTGGGAAGACACTCCCTTAATGCTCAGCGGCAGCCTCTCCACAACGCGCAGGCCGAAACCCGCCAGGCCCTTCACCTTCAGGGGATTATTTGTCATGAGCCTGATCGTCGTCAAACCGAGATCCGCGAGTATCTGCGCGCCTATTCCGTAATCTCTTAAATCCGCGTCAAAACCCAGCGCCTCATTGGCCTCGACGGTATCCATGCCCTTGTCCTGCAAAGCGTATGCCTTTATCTTGTTTTCAAGGCCTATGCCCCGCCCCTCCTGCCTCATGTAGAGCAGGACACCAAGTTTCTCTTTCTCTATTTTTTTCATCGCCACGTCAAGCTGGCTTCCGCAGTCGCATCGCCGCGAATGGAAGACATCTCCCGTCAGGCACTGCGAATGCACCCTGACCAGCACCTTCTTTTTTCCGCTGACATCGCCTTTCACAAGAGCCACATGCGTGCGGCTCTCAAAATCCTCCTGCAATATCTTGCTCCTGTAGGAAACCACGGTAAAATCACCGAAGCGCGTCGGGAGCGCCGCCGCCGACACCCTCTCCACTAGTTTTTCCGTCTGCCTGCGCCTCTCTATTATCTGTGCGAGGCTTATTATGCGAAGCCCGTGCCGGGCGCTGAATTTCAGAAGATCGGGGAGTCTCGCCATCGTACCGTCATCATTCATTATCTCGCATATCACTCCCGACGGCGTCAGGCCCGCGAGCTTCGCCATATCCACCGCGGCCTCCGTGTGGCCGGCGCGGACGAGCGTGCCGCCCTTCTGGGCCTGTATGGGAAAAATGTGGCCGGGTGAGACAATATCCGCGGGTTTGGACGAGGGCGAAACAAGAGCCCTCACGGTCTTCGCCCTGTCCGCGGCGCTGATTCCCGTGCTGATGCCCTTCGCGGCGTCGCAGGAGAGCGTGAAAGCGGCCTCTCTGGGATTTGAGGCGTTAAAACTGCGCGAAAGTATATTGAGGTTCAGCCGCGAAAGCGCCTTCTCCGTCATCGCCACGCATATAAGGCCGCGGCCGTGAGTTGCCATGAAATTTATCTTCGCCGGGCTTATCTTTGAGGAGGCGCAGACAAGGTCTCCCTCGTTTTCCCGCGAGGCGTCGTCAACGATGATTATCATCTTCCCCTTGCGGAAATCTTTTACAGCGTCATCTATTGTTGAAAATTTTACAGCCATTTTTTTAGCTTCTCCTTTGTTATGCCTTCTCCGGGCCTGTTCATGTTGTTCACGATATATCTGGCCAGCGGGTCTGCCTCAAAATTGACCGCGTCGCCGGCTTTTCTGCCTGACAAATTCGTCCTCTTTACTGTTTCGGGTATCACATTGACGCTGAAAACCCCGCCCGATATCCCCTCAACCGTGAGACTTATCCCGTCAAGCGCGACCGAGCCTCTGAGAGCGATGAAAGGCGAAAAGCTCTTCTCAAAGGCGAAATGGAGCTTTTTGAAATTTGCCGCGTCTTCCACCTTCACCAGCTTCACGCTGCCGTCCACATGGCCGGTCACGAAATGCCCAGAAATATAATCCTCCGCTTTAAGCGGCAGCTCTATATTAACCGTCTTTACCGAGGAAAGATTCGTCAGCTGAAAAGTCCTGGCCGAAACATCAAAAACAGCCTCGCCTTTTTTCACAAGAGAGGCCGTCAGACACACGCCGTTTACGGCCACGCTGTCCCCGGTTTTAACCGCGGAAGTGTCCATCCCTACAGTAACGCTTGAGGAACTTCTGTCCCGTATCTCAGCAACTTCCTTTATTATGCCCGTAAACATATCAAAAAAAAGGGGACGAAAAAGGGGACGTCCTTAATAAAAAAGGGGACGAAAAAGGGGACGTCCTTAATTTTCTCATAACTTGCTTCCCCTTCCTATTCAAAAAAGGGGACGTCCTTAATTTTCTCATAACTTGCTTCCCCTTCCTATTCAAAAAAGGGGACGTCCTTAATTTTCTCACAGTTTGTCCCCTTTTTCCTTCACCGTTCTTCATAATATTAAGGACGTCCCCTTTTTCCTAAGGACGTCCCCTTTTTCCTTTTTCCCGTAGTCCTTATTCCGTGAAAGACAAAATTGTCATCCAGAGCGAATATACGGTTTTCGCTGAACACGACTGCATTCTTAACAAGCTCCTGACCCCTTCCGGCCACCGCGGCCACAGCGTTTTTGCCTCCTATCACAATAGGGGCGTAAATGAAGTAAATCTCATCAACCAGTCCAGCATCGAACAAAGAACCGGCCAAACCGCCCCCACCTTCAATTAGTATTTGATTGTAACCTTTTTCGGCAAAAAATTCAAGCAGATTGTTAAGGTTTTTTGAATAAATCCGCTCATGTCCTGATTTTGAATTTTCGGCGCTCGCCGGCCTCTTAACCGCTATATGGGCAATGAAAAAAGGCGATTCGCTGTCAACAAGTTTTCCACAGGTCTTGAACAATCCGCTTTTGCTCACAACACAGCGCGCGGGATAGCCCAGAGGATGCCGCGCGGCCTTTATAAGGTATGGGAGAAGCGACGGCCTGTCCTTTCTGAAAGTGCCCGCGCCGGCCATAACCATATCGCTCTCATATCTCAACCTGTGAGCGAAAAGCCGCGCCTTAGGATTCGTTATCCACTTTGAATTTCCCGTATAAGAGGCAATGCGGCCATCCAGGGAGAGCCCTTCCTTGAGCACCACCCAGGGCCTTTTCCTGCTGTGGACGGAAATAAAAGCCCTGTTAAGAAAAGCGCAGGCCTCCTTCATTATGCCGGATTGCACCCTCACGCCGTGACGCCTGAGATAGGCGAAACCTTTGCCGGCTACAAGAGGATTGGGGTCGCGCCCTCCGGCCAGCACTTCCTTGATGCCGTACCTGACTATGCTTTCAACGCAGGGCGGCGTCTTTCCGCTATGCGAACAGGGTTCAAGATTGACGGCCATGGAAGCGCCCTCTGCCCTCTTTCCGGCCTTTTTCAAAGCGTCGAGTTCGGCGTGATCTCCCCCGAAATAATGATGATAACCCTCTGATATTATTGTCGCGCCCTTGAAAATGACAGCCCCCACCATTGGATTGGGAGAGACCCTTCCCGCGCCGCGCCTGGCCAGAGCCAGAGCGCGTTCCATAATTTTTTCTTTATCCATAAAAAAAGCCCCGGTAACTTTCGGGGCCTGCCAACCTTCTATCATCCGGACTTTACCGTCGGCGCCGGAATTTCACCGGTTCGGCCGCGATCAAAAAGAAAAAGGGGACGTCCTTAATAAAAAAGGGGACGTCCTTAATTTTCCCTGCACTCGCGGGTCGCGGGCTTTCACCGCCGGTCGAGAATTTCACTCCACCCCGAAGGTCAGGTTAATACTACAACTTTATCCGCAAAGAAGCAAGAGAACGAATTGCCT
>PEUP01000097.1 GCA_002780705.1 Elusimicrobia bacterium CG03_land_8_20_14_0_80_50_18
TGGGCATTTGCCGAAGGTCCAAAGGACTCCCTTGGAGCATCCATTCGGACCTGTCCCGATATTTGTCGGGCTTGCCTGCGCCGCAGCTTCGGTGCGCGGGCTTATTGACTTTTGGGGCAACGAAAGGTTTTTCAAAATCTGCACTTCTTTGATAGCCCAAAATTTGGTAGAATAAACCAAGATGAATGACAAAGAAAATATCGCAAGGCCATTTCTGAAATGGGTCGGCGGGAAAACACAGCTTCTGAATGAATTGGAAAAGCGCCTGCCGGACAAAACCAGAAAGACAGGGGTAATTGAGTGCTATATTGAGCCTTTTGTCGGCGGCGGAGCATTATTTTTTTATCTGCAAAAGAAATACAAAATCAGGAAGGCGTATTTGATTGACAATAATCAGGATTTAATTCTGACATATAAAGTCATTAAAAAAGAGCCTGAAAAACTGATAGCGGCGCTGGAGAAACTACAGGAAGATTATTTACGAAAAAATAGAATTGACCGCCAGAAGCAGTATTATCACATTCGGGATGAGTATAATAGCCAAATGGGTACAATCAATTACCGTCAATTTTCCAGTGCATGGATCAAGAGGGCAAGTTATCTGATAATGCTCAATAAAACTTGTTTTAACGGCTTGTTTCGCATAAACAGCAAAGGAGAGTTTAATGTGCCTGCCGGTAAATATAAGAATCCCATGATTTGTGACAGCGGCAATCTCAGGAATGTGAGCAAGGCGCTGGCTAAAACTCATATTGTTTGCGCGGATTATTCAAAATGCAGAGATTTCGTGGGAATGGGCTCACTCGTGTATTTTGATCCGCCATACCGGCCGATTAATAACACCTCATGTTTTACCGCTTATACGAAAGACGGTTTTTACGACGAGGAGCAAGTCAGTTTGGCAAAACTCAGCAAGGAACTTGCGGACAAGGGGGCTTTTGTTTTACTCAGTAACTCTGACCCCACAAATGAAAATGCGGAAGATAATTTTTTTGACAGGATATACAGGGGATTTAATATTAAACGGGTATTAGCAAGCCGCATGATTAATTGTAATGGAGCTAAGCGTGGGCAAATCAAGGAATTAATAATTAACAACTATCAGTAAGTGAATGTAAGGAGTTCTCTATGAATAGTAAGCCGTGGAAAGCGATATTTGATAAGTACAATATAGCAAGTCATAATTTTGTACAAAGACCCTTTGTTATTACTGCTAAGCAAATAAAAGAGGCAACCTCGCATTTTAACTCTACAAATGAGCGAGAAGTCCGAATACTATGTAAACAAGATTCTGGAGATAAGAGGCCACAAATATTTATAGATAATGGGCTTTTTTTATTGCCTATTAAAAATGGTATTTATGTTATCGTTAAAGGCGAAGGATACATAGATATCCCGAATATTACCGGCGCTGTTAAGGTATATAGGTCTAAACTGGATTTTGTCTTGGATACTTCCAAAATTGGAGATTCTGAAATGCAGCATTTGGATTTTGCGTATGCATCCAGTTTGATTCGCACATTTATGAAAGATGATTCCCTGGTTTTGACTATAAGAGGTAGAAAATATACGCCAAAATTTTCTTTTAAGGTGGGTAGTCAAAAAATTAATGTAGAAAGTGTTCAAACAGAAGTGGACGCTGGATATGAAGGAAGAAATCAGATAGTATTAATTGAAGCTAAAAATAGTAAGACAAATAATACCATTATTCGTCAGTTATATTATCCTTTTAGGCAATGGTCACATTATGCTAATAAAAAGGTGATGACCGTGTTTTTTGAAAAAAGAGGGAATGAATATTATCTATGGAACTTTGAGTTTCAAGATCCCAAAGATTATAACAGTATTAAGTTGGTAAATTCCAAAAAATTTAAGATTATTGATGACTAATGGAATTCAAAAAACAAATAACATCAGTTTGGTCTTTCCCTGAAAGAGGCAAGTGGGCCACGCACAATGCGCAATTCCGTGGAAATTTCGCTCCCCAGATACCCAGAAATATCATTACCAGATACTCAAAAGTCGGCGATCTGGTTTTAGATCCAATGGTAGGCGGCGGCACGACCGGAATAGAATGCCGCTTGCTCGGCAGGAATTTTATAGGAAGAGATATCAATCCCGCTAATGTAAAACTTTCCAGAAAAATGATGCATTTCAAAGTACCGGATAATACGCCGAAGTCATCTTATAGTTTAAGAGTCGGGGATATCAGGTCTTTGGCGGGGATTCCTAAGCAATCAATAGATTTGATAATAACGCATCCCCCGTATTTAAATATCATCAGGTATTCTGACGGAAAAATTGACGGAGATCTTTCCAATATCAGCAATGTTGAAAAGTTTTGTGACGAACTTGAACAAGGAGCGGCAAAGTTATATGAGGCGCTGAAAGAAAACGCCTATTGCGCAATATTGATTGGCGATACGAGGAAACGGTGTCATCAGATTCCGTTAGCGTATTATGTTATGCAGAGATTTCTCAAGGCGGGGTTTATTCTCAGAGAGGACATTATTAAAGCCCAGCATAATTGTAAGTCCAGCCCATACTGGGAAAAGCAAACAGACAAGTATAATATTTTGCTGATTATGCACGAGCATCTGTTTGTGTTTAGAAAACCAAGAAGCAGCGAAAATTTGCTTGATTACAAATGGAGTAGATATTCTCCACGGACCTTGACATTTTGACATTTGGAAAAATTTGATAAGAAGTTGCGTGTTTTGCGTTTTTGGGCCGGGAAAATCTGGTAATTAAACGGGACATTTCGTATATATACAAAGCCATGAGAGATTTTGTTCATTTACACGTGCACACGGAGTACAGCCTGCTGGACGGCGTGTCGCAGATAGTTGACAGTAAGGGCAATCCCGGCGACCTCATTCTGGCGGCGCAGGCCAACGGCATGAAGGCGCTGGCGATAACCGATCACGGGAACATGTTCGGCGTGCCGGAGTTCTACCAGACCTGCCACAAGTCCAATCTCAAGCCCATTCTCGGGAGTGAGTTCTATCTTGCCATGGGCCCCGACGCCACTGACACGAAGGCGCCTTACGCGAGAAAGAATCATCATCTCACGGTTCTCTCCAGAAACGACACGGGTTTCAGAAATCTCACAAAGCTCAGCTCTTATTCATACAGCAAAGGTTTTTATTACCGTCCCCGCATAGACAAGGCCATTCTTGAAAAGCACAGCGAGGGCCTTGTTGTCATGAGCGGCTGTCTGCAGGGAGAGCAGGCCTCTTATATCAGGAACGACAGGTTTGACGACGCTCTCGCCTCGGCGAAAAAGATGAAGGAGCTCTTCGGCGACAATTTCTACATAGAGCTCATGGACAACGGCATGCCCGAACAGAAAGCCGTGATGAAGGATCTCATTGAGCTGGCCCGGCGGCTGAATATAAAAACCGTGGCGACAAACGATGTGCACTACTCGCTCAAAAATGACGCGGCGGTGCAGGACATAGCGCTGGCCATAGGCACGCGCAGCACACTGGATGACCCCAAGAGGCTCAAGCTCTCCACGCAGGAATTCTATCTCAAGAGCGGCGACGAGATGTTTGAGGTATTCAGGGAGGTGCCGGAGGCGCTCAACACGACGCTGGAAATAGCGGAGAAGTGCAATGTCACGATAGATTTTGACCAGTTGAGGCTCCCCGCCTACGATCCGCCTAAAGGTTTTGATTCTTTCACATACCTGAAGAGCCTCTGCGAAAAGGGCATTCCCGTGCGCTACGGCAAAAAGACAAAGGCCGTTTCGGACAGGATGGCTATGGAGCTGGATGTCATAAAGAACATGGGCTTCTCGTCCTATTTTCTCATCGTCTGGGATTTTATCAATTACGCCCGCACGCAGGGTATAGCCGTCGGCCCGGGCCGGGGCTCCGGCGCGGGAAGCATCGTGGCCTATCTGCTTCAGATAACCGACATAGACCCTCTGGAATACGATCTGCTCTTTGAGAGGTTCCTCAATCCCGGCAGGATAAGCATGCCCGACCTGGACATTGATTTTGAGGAGGCGCGCAGGCTTGAGGTGGTGGATTATGTGAAAGAAAAATACGGTGAGGATTCCGTCGGGCAGATTATCACCTACAGCAAGATGCTCGCCAAGGGGGCCATTCGCGATGTGGGGCGCGTGATGGGCATTGAGCTGACAGAATGCGACGCTCTGACAAAACTCATACCGCAGGGTGAGGACATAAAGACGGCGATGGACACGAGCGGGGACATCAAAAAGCTCATCGCCGCCAAGCCCAAACTGAAGGAACTGCTTCTGAACGCCAGCCGCATAGAGGGGAGAAAGCGGCATTTCGGGGTGCACGCCGCGGGCGTTGTGATAACGCCGGGCGAGATAAGCGATTTCGTGCCGCTGGCGAGGGCGAAAAACGGCCTCATCACGCAGTACGACGGGGATTATCTGACGAGGATGGGTCTGCTTAAAGTGGATTTCCTAGGCCTTAAGACGCTCACGGTTATACAGGAGGCGGTGGAGGATGTCTACAGGAACAAGAAAATAAAAATAGATCTCAAGGAGCTCCCCCGCAACGACAGGAAAACATTCCAGATGCTCTCGCGGGCCCGGACGGTGGGGATATTCCAGGTGGAGAGCGAGGGCATGAGGGATGTGCTGAGGAAGATGAAGCCGACGCTCTTCACGGATCTCAGCGCGGTGCTTGCGCTCTACCGGCCCGGCCCCATGAATTCGGGAATGGTTGATGAATTCATTGAGCGGAAAAACGGCATGCGCGCTTATGAATATCAGCATCCGCTGCTCAAGGACATTCTTGAAGAGACATACGGGGTCATACTTTATCAGGAGCAGGTGATGCTCATAGCCCGCGCTCTGGCGGGGTTCTCGCTCGCCAAGGCGGATGTGCTGAGAAAAGCCATGGGCAAGAAGATAATGTCCGTGCTTGAGGCCCAGAAAGAAGATTTCATGAAAGGCTGCGCCGTCAACAAGATTCCCGATAAGATAGCCGCGGATATATTTGACACGCTGGTGCATTTCGCCGAATACGGTTTTAACAAGAGCCACTCGACCGCTTACGCGCTTATTTCTTATCAGACGGCTTATTTGAAGGCGAATTTTCCGCTTGAGTTCATGACGGCGCTGCTCAATTCCGTGATTGGCGACGAGAAGAAACTCTCACCCTATCTTGCGGAGTGCGAGCGCCTTGGGATTGAGGTGAAGCCGGCGGACATAAACGCCAGTGATGTGTATTTCAGCGCCCGGGGAGACAAGGCCATCATCTTCGGCCTGCTCGCGGTGAAGAACACGGGCGAAAAGGCCTGTGAGGATCTTGTCGCGGAGAGAAAGAAAAACGGGAAGTTTAAGGATTTTAACGATTTCCTCTCCCGGGCGGTGGCTATCACCTCTTTCAACAAGAGGATGGCGGAATTCCTTGTGAAATCCGGCGCCTGCTGGGGGCTTTCGCGCGACAGCGAGGGCATCGTGAACTCGCTGGATATGATGATGACTTCGGCCGAGAGCGTCAACAGGGACAGGCTCTCGGGGCAGGCCAGCCTTTTCGCGGAACAGCCGGCGGTGGTTGAACTGAAAGGAGAGGTGACGGAAACTCAGAAACTCAAATATGAGAAAGAGGCGCTGGGTTTTTATTTCACAGGTCATCCGCTCACGCGTTATGAAAAATATTTCCGCTATTTCAGGACATCAACGCTGGCCGGGCTGGATAAGAGCGGGATGTCCGAGCACATTCTGACAGGCATCGTCAAAGAGATAAAAAACAGGAAGACAAAAAAGGGCAAGGACATGTTCGTCATAAAACTGGAAGACCTCACGGGCGTCGTTGAGCTGGTGGGATACAAGGACAGGCTGCCGCCGGAGATGCCGGAAATCAAGGAAGACATGATAATAGCCGTTAAGGGCTCAATGGTGGAGACGGCCTCGGGAAAAAGATTCACGGGCGAGAAGTTCTATTCGGCTAAAGAGGCCTTCAGGAAAATACCCAAGAAACTCAAGATATATATGAGCACGGCCGGGCTCGACGAAAAATACATAGAAAGTGTGATCAAAGAACTCAAAAAATATCCGGGCAACACGCAGGTGGCATTCGTTCTGCACACGAAAAAGCGCGGGAAGTGGCGCTGGGCGACGGGCATAGGCGTGACGGTGGACGCGAAGTTTCTCAATTCGCTTGAGGATAAGTTCGGCGAGGACTGCTGGAAAATAGAATCCTGATTGGTGTATTCGCGCCGCTCATAGAGAACTTGCCGCGTTAGGGACGCTCACTTACGCGCTATGAACTTTTTTCTGTGAGGCGCAGGCCTTTTTTCTCAATGAGAATCCGTCTTTTTTTGTAAAGCGTGCCGCAGGCTTTTTTGAAAACTTTTTTGCTCATGCCGAATATTGTGTAGATGATCTCGGGCGCGCTTTTGTCCGTGACCGGAAGAAAACCCCCGGCTTCTTTTATTTTGGTGATGACCAGCTCCGCGGCAGGGCCTATCCTCTCGTGGCCCGCTTCCTGGAGACTCAGATCTATTTTTCCGTCTTCCCTGATTTTTTTGATGAAGCCCCGAATTTTGTCCCCGATATTCAGGGGCTGGAAGACCTCATTTTTGTAGATTATTCCCATGTGGGCGCTGTTTATAACGGCTTTGTAGCCG
>PEUP01000047.1 GCA_002780705.1 Elusimicrobia bacterium CG03_land_8_20_14_0_80_50_18
CTGAGCGGAAGCGAGGAAAGGCGAGCGCCGCGAGGGGCGGCCAGCGAGAATCCGCCGTCAGGCGGATTACTTGCAGGCGAATCCTCCCGCCTCCGTATTGAAAAGATGAGAATTAAAAGCTATAATGAGGGAAATTTAAGGTTAACGGGAGGAATAAAATGAGGGTGACTATTGACGCTGATCTTTGCACGGGCTGCGGCCTTTGTGAACAGACGGTTCCGGAAGTTTTTGAGGTGATTGACGGCGTGGCCGTGGTGAAAGGCGCTGTGACGGCGGACAAGGAAGAGGATGTGAAAGACGCCGCCGAAAACTGTCCTGTAGACGCGATAGATGTAGAGTAAAGGCATTCCAATTTGCAACGGCCCCGGTTTCAGCCGGGGCTGTTTGTTTTTAGAGCTGTTTTAGAAAAGGAGACACGGGCTAGTTATGGAGCAGAAGAAGATAATAGGCACCGATTTTGACGGGATAATAACCGACACGGATCCTGTGTTCAGGGAATATATCAAAAGAGTGACGGGAAAGCAGTTTTACAGAGAACAGATTACAAAGTATTTTTATGAGGAATGCCTGCCGATCACAAAAGATGATGTGGATAAAGCGTATCAGCTGATGCTGGAAGAAAATGTCTGGAGCCGCATGGAGCTTGTCAAGGGCGCTAAAGAAACGCTGCTGGCTCTGGCGGAAGACTTTGATATAGTGATAATCACCGCCCGTCCGGCGGACGCGAGATCTCAGTCGGAAGAATTTTTACAAAAGCACGGTATACCTTTTAAAGAGATACATTTTATCAGGGAAGGCAATAATAAAATAAATCTGATCAAAGAATTCCCTTTTAAGATTGAAGCTTTTATAGAGGACAGACTTGATTTCGCGCGGGGGATAGCTCTTTCGGGTATTAAAACATATATGCTGGACTATCCGTGGAACCGCTGTTCGGGTGAGACGGACAATCTTTACAGAGTGAACTCGTGGAAGGAGATAAAAGAGTCACTGTCTGGGACTTTTTCTTAATTTTCTTTCACAGTTATCAGAAATCCGAGCGCCAGTGTGCCCACTGCGGCGCCCAGCGCGAATGTGTAGATGTTATTCATGTTCCAGAGGAATCCCTGAGCTATTCCTCCGCCTAAAAGAGCGATGGCCTGTGTCACCTGAAGTTTTCCCATGTTGCTTCCCCGTTTTGCGGCGGGGCTCAGTTCATTGATCCAGGTTTTCATGCTCACTTTTGAAAAGGCCGCCGTAATACCCAGAAGCAGCATTGATGCTGTCAGATATTGACCGGGGATAAAGATGAATAACGCGCATAATGTAATGAACAGCGCGTTGGCGAGGAGCAGGCCTTTTCGGCAGCCGGCCAGCGCCGCGAACTTTCCGGCCGGCACGGCGGCTGTAGCGTAAGCCAGGTTATAGAGGATATAGGCGAAAATTCCCGAAGCTGTGGCACTCCCTGCGGTCTTGTATATCTGGATAAAACTTATAAAAAACAGATAGTTGATGTTTGCCAGCGAGAAAAGTCCCGTGTATATAAAGAGGGAACTGATTCTGGCGGACCCCGACGGCGTTTCACAGCCTGTTCCGGCCTTGAGTTTTTCTCTGAGCATTAAAATCGGCGGCAGCTCGATAAAAGATATGGCTGCGCCGGCCATGATTATGGTTCTTATGCCGCAGCCTGTCTGCCAGAGTGTGTATGCCGCGAGAGTGCCGATGAGCGCTCCTGCGCTGTCCATGGCCTTTTGTATGCCGAAGGCCTTGCCCGCGTATTCCCGCGGGACGGTATCGCATATCAGAGAGTCTCTCGGCGATATGCGCATGCCTTTGCCCATGCGCTCTCCGCTTCTTGAGGCGGCGACAGCCGCGCTTGTGGGTGAAACAGCGATCAGTAATTTGGAAAGGCAGGATAGTAGATATCCCGCGAGGATGAGAGGTTTTCTCTTTCCTGTTTTATCCGAGAGAGAGCCGCTGAAATAATGTGTGATGCCCTCGAAAACCTGAGGGAGGTTCCCCACCATTCCTATGGCGAGCCCCCCGGCCCCCATGGCGGAGAGAAGCGCAGGCAACACGGCCTTTATCATTTCGCTGGAAATGTCGTTGAGAAAACTAACGGTTCCGAGAAGATATATGTTTGACCACATGATCGAATATCTCGTCTATCTTCATTGCGCGTGAAGCTTTGAAGGCTATTATGTCAGCTTTTTCAGATGCCGCCGAGGCCATCAGTTTTTTTCTGTCACTGTGGATAGCGTATTTTACAGCAGGATTTATTTTTTTAAGCCCTTTGATGAAAGCGCCGCCGAATTGACCCGTGTAATGTACGGATTCCACGCCCGCTTTTGCGAAAGCGGCTCCGGTGTCGGTGTGCAGGCGACGGGCGTCTTTTCCCAGTTCCAGCATATCCGCGAAGACTATGGCTTTGCTGCCTTTTTCATTTTTGAGAACCTCCGCCAGCGCCCCGGCCGAGCCGGGGTTGGCGTTGAAAGTGTCGTTGACAAGGATCCGGCCTTTGATTTTTTTAACATTCATTCTTCCCTGCGCGGCGTTAAATGTTTCAACTCTTTTTATAATCGTTTTCCACGGGACCGCAAGAAGTCTTGCCGCGGCGGCTGCGGCGGCTATGTTGAGCGCGTTGAATTCTCCCGGAAGTGATGTTTTAAAGCGTTTTCCGCAGAGGATGAATTCGCTGCCGCCTCCCAAATCTGTTTTGATTACGCGGGCGCGGTAATCGCTATTTTTTTTCAGCGAATATGTTATGAGATTTCCTCTGAAAATCTTTTTGAATTTCGCGGCGAAGGGATCGTCGTTGTTCAGTATAAGCGTTCCATCAGGGCTGAGGTATTCGGCAAGCTCGGCTTTTTCCCTGAACACATTTTCTCTTGTCTTCAGGTCGCTCAGATGGCTGTCGCTTATGTTTGTGATAATGCCGCAGTCCGGCCGGGCTATTTCGCACAGGCGTCGTATTCCGCCTATGACATTTGTTTCCATCTCGGCTATCATGATGTCAGTCATGCGCGGCGTATTCAGCACGGTGAGAGGCAGTCCCAGAAAATTGTTGAAACTTTTTTCCGCGGCGTTTGTCCGGAACCGTTGTTTTAGTATGTGAGCGAGCATGTCTTTTACGCTCGTTTTTCCGTTGGAACCGCTCACGGCTATGACGCGCGGATTTATTTTTGACCTCCAGAGCGCGGCTGTTTTCCCGAGAGCGTCAAGGCTGTTTTTGACGAGGATGATATTTTTGGCGCTCTTTGTTCGCATGTTTTTTTCCACCATAGCCGACGAGCATTGCGAGAGCGCTTTAACGACGAAATGATGGCCGTCATGCCTCGATCCTTTAAGGGCAACGAAGAGATTGCTTTTGCCGAGCCGCCGTGAATCTATGGAAACGCCTGTTATTTTGACACTGTCCCGTCCGCTTATCAGTTCGCCTCCGGTCGCCGTTATGATTTCTTTAATGCTGAGAGATATCATTCCGGATTATAGAAAAAAAAGGGGGACGGAGGAAAGTCTGACTTTCCTCCGTCCCCCTTTTTTTTGGCGGTGCGTTCATAAGATGAGCATCGCGTCGCCGAAGGAGAAAAAGCGCAGTCTGCGTTTTACGGCTTCCGCGTAACATTCCATGATGTTTTTCCTGCCGGCGAAGGCGCTGACAAGGACTATGAGGCTGGATAGGGGTGTGTGAAAATTGGTGATGAGAGCTTTCACAATTTTAAATTTATAAGGCGGCCGGATGTACATGCTCGTGAGGCCGGATCCGTGGAGGGCCGTCATGACGCCGTTTTTTTTGCGGGCGTTGCTCTCAAGAGTTCTTGCCACCGTCGTGCCGCAGGCGAAGACGCGGCGTTTTTCGGCGATGGCGCGGTTGACGCCGCGGGCTGTTTGTTCGGGGATGGTGAAAAATTCCTCGTCCATGCGATGCTCCTCTATCGTATTTCCCCGAAGCGGCGTGAAAGTGCCGAAACCCGTGTGGAGAGTGATGAAGAGTATTTCTACGCCTTTTTTTTGCAGAGCGGACAGGATTTTCTTTGTGAAATGCAGTCCCGCCGTCGGCGCCGCGACGGCGCCCTCGTTTTTGGCGAAAACCGTCTGGTAGCGGCTGGGATCCTGTTTGGCTTCATGGATGTAGGGCGGAAAGGGTATTTTCCCGTGTGAAGCGAGGATATCTTTGACTTCGCCGCTGAATCTTACGATTGCCCGTCCTTCAGTTTTTTCAGCGATTTCGCATTGCAGGGGATCTTTTATGATGAGTGTTTCGCCGATCTTCACTTTTTTCAGCGGCTTTATAAGACATTCCCACAGATTTTGCTCATGTTCTCCGCACTGCCGCAAAACAAATATTTCCACTTTGCCGCCGCTCTTTCTATTCGCGCGGAGTCTCGCGGGAATGACTTTCGTGTCATTCAGCACCAGCACATCGCCTTTTTTGAAGTATTTGCCGATAGCGCTGAACTTTTCAAAACGGCGTTTGCCGCTTTTTCTGTCAAAAACCAGAAGCGCGGAAGCCTCTCTCGTTTTTGCCGGTTTCTGGGCGATGAGCTCTTCAGGGAGCGCGAAATTAAAAAGAGATGATCTCAAATCCGGTTCCCCCGCGAACAATTTAAAGGTAAAAGCATGGGATAAAATACAAAATAAGAAGGCCCCCGCGCAAATCAAGACAGGAATAAGTCACGAAATGTTGCATCCCTGCCTGCCGGTAGGCAAGCGCCTATGGCGGGGTCAAGCCCCGGCACCATTGTTGTTGTGTAAAGGGGGCATTTATACTAAAATGTACAGATGTGGATGCTCTGATTATGTATTATGATAACAAAATAAATTCGCTTAAGCAGATTTTCGGCACAGACGAAATATGCCTGAGAAAAGACACGCTTGTGGTGCGCTCTAAGGCATACCCTGTTATTGACGATGTTGTGATACTGTCCGAACCCGGTAAATACACAGAGAAAGTCAAAAAGCATCTCGGCGTGAAATCCGCCTCCGGAAGTAATGCGGGCTTTTCTAAAGAAGTGCAGGACACTTTCGGCAAGGAATGGGCTAAATACAGCGAAATATTGCCGTCTCACAAAGAAGAATTCGCGCAATATTTTGATATCGTTGACATTGAGTCTCTCAGGGGCCGGCGTGTGTGCGATCTGGGGTGCGGGATAGGCAGGTTCAGTTATTTTCTAAAAGATGTCTGCCGTGAGATTATGCTTGTCGATTTTTCGGATGCCGTATTTGAGGCCAGAAAAAATATGTCAGAGGCGGAACACTGTCTTTTTTTCATGGGCGATATCAGCGACCTGCCCTTCAGCGCTCATTACGCGGATTTTCTTTTTTGCCTGGGGGTGCTGCATCATCTGCCGGGCAACGCGCTCGATGAGGTGCGGAAACTCAAAAGCTCTTCTCCGAGAATTCTGGTTTATCTCTACTACGCCCTGGACAACAAGGTTTTTTATTTCAAGTGGATACTCGCGGGGGTGACTTTGTTAAGGAGAGGCCTGTCAAAAAGCCGCAGCGGTTTTCTCAGAGACCTGATTCCGCCGCTGGCGGCGCGCTTTGTTTATTTTCCGCTTGTCCTGCTGGGCAAACTATTTGAGCGTTTTCAGATGTCAGGCCTGGTGCCGCTTTACGATTCTTACAGGGGTAAAGGCATTAAAAGAATAGAGCAGGATGTGTATGACAGATTTTTTACGCCCATAGAACAGCGTTTTGAAAGAAAAGATATCATGTGTCTTGAAGACACATTTGACAGCGTAATAGTGTCGGACGATGTGCCCTACTGGCATTTTCTGTGCCAGTCGGCAGTAGTGCCCGCCATGGCAGGGGGGACAGCATAATGGGAAAAAAAGATATCAATGTGACTCCATCGGGGGCTTTGGCCGGCGTTCTTCACAAGTTGCTGGTTTTGCTCACTTCCGCTTTGTGTTTTTCCGCGGCGGTGTTTTTTTATCTCAAGACTTATGATTCGGCCACAATTAAAATCACTATTGTTCAGGTGGGAGGTTCTCTGCTCATAGGGCTTTTCCTTCTTAAAAAATTGGAAGAGGGCCTGCGCTTTTCCATGGAGGAGCTGGCTTTTTTGATTCCTGTGGCCGCTTATTTTTTCTGGGGCTGGTTCTCCTATATAGAATCGCCCTTTAAAATGTGGGCGGCTTTTGACGAATTCTGGAGGAGGTGTATTTATACAGGCCTCGTCTTTATAGGTTTTTTTGAGTTTAGAAAACTCAAAGATGTGAAGTTTCTCAGCTTCATTTTGATGCTGACCTGTTTTGTTGTTTGTTTTTATGCTGTTATGCAGAGGCTGGGCTATGATCCATACGCGTGGAAAGGAGCTTTTGGCAGCCGTCATTTTTCAACTTTCGGCAACCCCAATTTTTTCGGTGCCTGGCTTGTGGGGGCCGCGGCGCTGCCTCTCGGCATGTTCTTCAAAAACAGAAATCCTCTTTACGCGGGTCTTTACGCCATGGCCGCTTATGGTGTCTGGGTCAGTGTCACCAAAGGCAGTTTCATAGGTTTTGCCGCGATGACGGCCTCCACTCTCACACTGACGGCGTTATTCGCCGGATTCCTTAACAGAAAGAAGGTGCTGAGAGCGCT
>PEUP01000016.1:0-166 GCA_002780705.1 Elusimicrobia bacterium CG03_land_8_20_14_0_80_50_18
AGAGCAGCACTTCAATGCTCGCGGAACTGCCCAACTTATGAAACTTGCCAAAAATATTCTTGTTGTCGCAGGATGTCACCGCGAAAACGCCGAGAACGGCAATAGCCGCAAACAATTTGTTTCTCATACAACAACCTCCCTGTATTTCTTCGTATAATTACCCGTT
>PEUP01000016.1:354-6613 GCA_002780705.1 Elusimicrobia bacterium CG03_land_8_20_14_0_80_50_18
CCTGCCGCAAGCTAAGATAAAAGAGGCCGCTGTCCGGACCATTTTATAGAGGAAATGAGAGCCCTCTATCTCAATGTAAAAATCCCGCAGGCCCTTTGACACACGGCAATTGATTACATCGCAGAGCGTGTCTTCCCTGCCTGAACATGACGAGAGCCGCCGAAAATCCTTTTTGCCTTTCAAAAACTCCGCGGCCCTGTTCATTTTTCCGCGGTCCAATCCGCGCGGAACAAAAAATCTGTAATCCCTCATATAGGGAACGCTCGCTCCGGTCCTCGCGTAATATCTGTAAATTTTAGACAGGCAGCCGTGACGAGGATTAAAACAATCAGAGACAGCGCTGATACGCCAGGTCCGCGCATAGCCGCCAAGCTTTGAATTCAGAAGACTGAGAAAAGCGGATTCAGGCATTTTTAAAGAAGCCTTAAAAGAACAGACATTTTCTCTGGCGTGAACGCCGCGGTCGGTTCTGGACGCGAAGAGCAGGCGCGGCGAAACCCCGATCGCTTTTTTCAGAGCCCCCTCAAGGCAGCCCGCGACTGTCGGCCTGTCTCTCTGTATCTGGCTCCCGTAAAATTTACTTCCGTCGTAGGAAATTGAAAGTTTATAGCGCGTCATTCCGTGAAAGGCATCCGTGACAGCGGGATTTCAGATGATGTCAATGAGTTTTTGGGCGATCTGCACGGCGTTGAGCGCCGCGCCTTTGAGAAGATTGTCGGACACAATCCACATCCATAAACAGTTCGCTCGGGATTCGTCTTTTCTGATTCTTCCCACAAAGGTCTCCAATTCGCCGTCAGCGTCAAGGGCCGTGGGATATTTAAGCGAGGCCGGATCATCAATAACTTTTATGCCCGGCTCCTTTTCCAGGAGCTTTCGCGCCTCGCTGACACTCAGCTCTTCCGACAGCTCCACATTAACGGCTTCGGAATGGCCCCGGAAAACCGGCACCCGCACGCAGGTGACGGAAATATCTATGCGCGGGTCGAGTATTTTCTTTGTTTCGTTTACCATTTTCATTTCTTCTTTTGTGAAAGCATTTTCCATGAAGACATCTATCTGCGGTATGCAGTTAAAAGCAATCTGGCGGGGAAAAGGCGGAAAATCTCCTCCGGGAAGTTTTTTTTCGGTGAAGCCGCTCTCCACAATCCGCGCCGTCTCTTTTTCCAGCTCATCTATCGCTTTCTGCCCTGCGCCCGATACGGCCTGAAAGGTGACAGCGATAATTCTTTTGATAAGGGCTTTTCTGTGGAGGGGCGCGAGAGCGTGCACCATCTGGATGGTGGAACAGTTGGGATTCGCGATTATGTGCTTGTCTTTTGACAGAGCCGCGGAATTTATTTCGGGCACGACCAGAGGCACATCCTTATCCATACGCCAGGCGGATGAGTTGTCTATCACATAAACCTTTTTGTCCCTGAAAATAGGCGCGTATTTTTCTGAAATGGAGCCGCCCGCCGACATTATGACCATATCAAGGTCGTTGGCCGCTATCCACTCAGGAGAAAGCTCCTCAACCTCTATCTCTCTGCCTTTGAAAACGAGTTTTTTTCCGGCCGAACGGGATGAGGCGAGAAGACGGATTTCACCAACTGGAAAATCCAGCCTTTCCAGCATCTTAATCATCTCTCTCCCGACAGCGCCGGTCGCTCCGGCAACGCCCACTTTATAATTTCTCATTATCCCTCCTGAATTTTAACATGCAGTCTTCGGTTCCTCGGGCCGTCGAACTCGCAGAAATATATGCTCTGCCATGTGCCCAAAAGTAATTCGCCTCCGCTGATAATCACGGTCAGACCCGGACCGAAAAGCGACGATTTGATATGCGCGGCGGAATTCCCCTCCCCATGCCTGTAATCGTCGTCGAAAGGTATCACTTTATTCATCTCCGCCAATATATCCCTTTTCACATCGGGATCGGCGTTTTCATTGATCGTCAGGCCTGCTGTTGTGTGCGGCACAAACACAAAGACTGTTCCTTCTTTAACGGCGGATGATCTTACGACGGAAGCGACATGTTCCGTTATGTCAATCAACTCCGTCCGTTTGTGTGTTTTTACTTCTACATCAGCAATCATATCAAAGCCTCCGTCTTAAGCCGCCAATTTTGCCGCAAGGTCGGCGCCGTCGTCGGAAAGGCTGATTTTAGCAAGATTTTCTTTTAATTTCCAGAAATTGTCTGATACAAGATCCTCAATAGCTGTCAAAATCTTGTCTTCATCAACCTCCGCCTGCCTGATTATAATCGCCGAAGGCGGGTCGGAAAAAAAATCAGCGTTTTTTTCCTGATGAGCGCCTGCGAGTGGATAAGGTATCAGCAAAGAGGGTATTTTATAAAAAGCCAGGTCCGCGAGAGTCCCTGCCCCGGCCCGGGATACAGCCGCGTCCGCGGCGCTGTAAAGAATGCTCATGTAATGACAGGCCGGAAGAATAAGATGTTTTCCTTTGTGCGCGGCGTAAGCGGCGTTCACGCGCATAAAATCCGCCTCGCCCGTTATATGGACTATCTGGGCGAATCCAAGTCTGGGGAGCAGTCTCAAAACAAGATCATTGATGAAACTGCTGCCCTGGCTGCCGCCGAGAATCAAAATAAGAGGCTTCCCCGGATCAAGGCCCAGACGCGAGCGCGCCTCATCGCGTCCGGGTTTGCCGGCAGAAACGGGAAATTTACATAAAACGCTGTTTTTATATTTTCGGCGGGGCTGAAACATAAAGAATATCTTATCGGCAAAACAACTGAGCAGCGCCGTGCCTTTGCCCGCAACAGCGTTAGGCTCAAAAAAAAACAGTTTGGCGCCGGAGACCCGGGCGCAAAAGACTCCGACAGCGTTAAGATATGACCCGAAACAGAGAATCCGTTCGCTTCTGAATTTCAAGGCGAAAAGAACAGCCCTGAAAAGATCTTTCAGTGCCTCAATGCTCAGTTTCTTGAAAGCGAGCGGCTGTATAAAGACAACATTCTCCCTGTCTTTCAAAAGAGCCTCGGTCGCGCCCGCGCGGATAGCGACAATCGGAGCGAGCGGAAAATATCTGCGCAGAGCGAGCGCCGGCATTATGTGGCCGCCGGAAGCTCCGGTAAACATGAGAATTTTTCTGTTTACATTAAAATTCAAATCCGCCTGACGGCCCTGCGAAACGCGCTGCGACAAAGTGTATCAGCCGCCGACCATAGAGCCCATATTGAAGATAGGCAGATACATGGCTATGACAAGAGCGCCGACAACGACGCCGAGAAAAACAATGACCAGAGGTTCAATCAGAGAGGTCATGGCTTTAACGGCTTCATCCACTTCCGTGTCATAAAAATCGGCGATCTTTGTGAGCATGACATCAAGATTGCCGGTCTCCTCGCCGACTTTTACCATCTGGTTGACCATGGACGGAAAAATTCCGGAGCGCGCGAGCGGTTCGGCGATCTTCTCGCCTTCCCGTATGGCCTCGCGGGCCGTCATCACGGCTTCCTCAATGGCCCAGTTACCGGCGGTCTTGGCCACAGTTTCCATAGCGGAAAGTATAGGCACGCCGCTCTTGACGAGTGTGCCGAAGGTGCGGGTGAATTTAGCGGTAGCCGTTTTAATAAGGAGAGGACCTATCACCGGCACTTTGAGCATCCGCGGCTCAAGGAATTTTCGGCCCACTTCGCTTGCGGCGAATTTTTTCACTCCAACGACGACAATGACTATGCCCGCGATGATAGCCAGAATATTGTGTATGAAAAAATCGCTGATATCAACGACAATCTGCGTCGGAACAGGCAGTTCACTGCCGAAAGATGAAAAAACTTCTTTAAATGTGGGAACAACAAAAACCATGAGGAAAATCGTGACGCCAAGACATATAAAGACAACCACAGTCGGATATGACAGGGCGCCCTTCACCTTTCCTTTCAGGTTTTCAGCGGCCTCAAGATATGTGGAGAGCCTGTCCAGAATAACATCTAAAATACCTCCGAGCTCACCCGCCCGCGCCATGTTGACATAGAGCGTGTCAAAGCAGTCCGGATATTTTTCCAGAGCGTCGGCTATGGATGTGCCGCCCTCTATGTCCTCGCGTATTGAAGTAATCACTTTCTTAAAATAAGGATTCTCCAGCTGATCCCCTATGATGGACATCGCCTGGACAATGGGAATACCGGCGTTTATCATCACAGAGAGCTGTCTGGAAAATATCACAATGTCTTTCGGCGAGGCCTTCGGCTTAAAGGGGTTGACCGAATTGAGCATTTCCGTGAAAGCATTGGACCGCTGCTCCTTTATTTCAAGGACGATATACTGCTGCGCGCGGAGTTTCTCTACCGCGGCCCTTTGGTCATTAGCTTCAAGACTGCCTTCAAGCGCCCCGCCTTTTGCCGTGCGTACTTTATAAGCGAAAAACATATTACGATACCCCTCGGCTCACGAGCCTTTTCATCTCTTCAACATCATTGGATGAAGCAAAAGCCTGCTCTTTTGTGATATACCTCTTCTTATAGGCTTCGTAAAGCGCTGTGTTTTTGGTCTGCATGCCGAATCTCCCGCCGGACTGCATGGCGGAAGCCGCCTGTTCCGACTTTTCTTCGCGTATCATATTCCTGATGGCCGGTGTCACGAGCAGTGCCTCGCAAACCATTGCGCGGCCTCCGCCCTGTTTTTTGAGCAGTTCCTGACAGAACACGGCCTGGAGCACAAAAGACAGCTGACTCCTTATCTGCGGCTGCTGATGCGGCGGGAAAACATCAATTATCCTGTTTATGGACTGCACGGCATCCGGCGTGTGGAGAGTCGCAAAAGCAAGATGGCCGGTTTCAGCCACAGTCAAGGCCGCCGCGATCGTTTCAAGGTCGCGCATCTCACCGATAAGAATGATATCGGGATCCTGCCGCATACAATGCTTGAGAGCGTGGCCGAATGAGTCAGTGTCGGAGCCCACCTCTCTCTGCGAAACAAGACATTTTTTGTGCGAGTGGACATATTCAATCGGGTCCTCAATCGTCACTATGTGCGAGTTCCTGTTCTCGTTCAGATAGTTTATAATAGAAGCGAGGGTCGTGGATTTTCCGGAACCCGTGGGGCCTGTAACAAGGATGAGGCCGGTGCGCATTTTGACGATCTGATGTATGAGAGGAGGAAGGCCCAACTCCTCAAAAGACATGAAATCGTATGGAATAGCTCTCATGGACGCGCAAACAGCGCCGCGCTGCCTATAAACATTCATCCTTATTCTTCCCACACCCTTGATGCCGAAACCGAGGTCAAGCTCGCTCTCCGATTCAAATTTGGCTTTCTGTTTTTCGGTCAGTAAGCTGTACACAAGAGACTGGGTGTTTTTGGGAGAGAGCGGCTCATAGTCCATCTGCACCATGTCGCCGTCAATCCGTATCGCGGGAGGGCAACCGTCCACAATATGAAGATCCGAGGCCTTTTTATCCATCATTTCTTTTAAAAGCTGATCAACACCTACCATCATTATCTCCTTCTATTCGGCAAAGCTTTGCTTTGCGGCTGCACCCATGTTCCGCATCCCCTTTAGTCAGTATCTGTGAATGTCACGCGCATCACTTCCTCAAGCGTTGTCACACCCTTAAGCAATTTCCAAACCGCTGCCTCTCTCAAAGTCTTCATGCCGTTCTCTCTGGCCATCTGTTTGAGAAGATGAGTGGGAGCGCGCTCCAGCACCAGATCCCTTATTTTATCATTAATTTCCATAACTTCATAACAGGCGCTTCTGCCTTTATAGCCCGTGTTGGAACAAAGATCGCAGCCTGTTCCGCGGGAAAGCATGACCTTAGACTTTCCCCCCACCATTTCCGGAGTGATACCCAGATGCTTTACTTTATCGTACTCAACCTCAAATTGCTCCTTACAGCGCGGACAAATTAACCGCACAAGCCTCTGCGCTATCACCATGACTATTGTTGAAGTCGTGAGAAAAGGCTCAATGCCCATATTATTGAGACGCGTCATAGAGCCCGGGGCGTCATTTGTGTGCAGAGTGGAAAAAACGAGGTGACCTGTCAGCGCCGCGTTAATGGCAATCTCCGCCGTTTCCGTATCACGGATTTCACCGACCATGATTATATCGGGGTCCTGACGCAGGAAGGATTTAAGGCCTTCCGCGAAGGTCAGGCCTATCTCGCTGTTGGCCTGCACCTGATTGATGCCCTCAAGCACGTATTCCACAGGGTCTTCTATGGTCATTATGTTCACATCGGGCTTGTTTAAGGTCGTGAGCGTGGAATAAAGTGTCGTTGATTTGCCGGAACCTGTGGGGCCTGTCACAA
>PEUP01000020.1 GCA_002780705.1 Elusimicrobia bacterium CG03_land_8_20_14_0_80_50_18
TTGAAAATCCGTGAAAACGCTAGGAATATAGCGATTTTCGCCGGACCCGAAGGCGGGTTTACGGACAGTGAGAAGGAGGCCGCCGAAAAAGCGGGACTCCGGCCGGTTTCCGTGGGAGCCAGCACTCTCCGGAGTGAAACCGCGCTTATTGCAGCTTTGGCTATAGGCAGCCTGCCTGCCGGCAGGCAGGGAGGATAAATTGCAGAAAAAGATTAAGAAAAAAACCCACCGGGGCGCCGCTAAGAGATTCAGGCTCACCGCCAGTGGTAAAGTGAAGAGAGCTCACGCCTCAAAAGGCCACCTGAACGGGGGCAAAAGAAGGAAAGAGCTCAGACATCTGAAGAAAAAAGGTTATGTGGACGGAACACAGGAAAAACTCATCCGTTCAATTATATAAAGGCGCAGGAGGAAAAGGAAAATCATGGAAATAAACGCAAAAAAGCTTCTTGAGGTGGGAGCCCACTTCGGTCACAGAAAAAACAAATGGAACCCCAAGATGAAAAAATATATTTACACGGTCCGCAACAGCATTCACATCATCAACATAGAAGAGACCATAAAGTCATTGCAGGATGCCCTGAATTTTGTGCAGAAAACCGTCGCCGAGGGCGGCATAATACTTTTTGTCGGCACTAAGAAACAGGCTCAGGCGGCCATCGTGGAAGAAGCCGAGAGATGCGGGATGCCTTATGTTTCCAATAGATGGTGGGGCGGGCTTTTTACCAACCTCCAGCAGATAAACGACAGCATAGCCAAATACAAGGATCTTGAGAAAAATATAGAGAGCTACGCGCGGCACAAAAAGATGTACGCGAAGATGATGCGGAAACTGGAAAAGATGCACCGGGACCTCAAGGGCCTCAGAAATTTTTATGAACTTCCCGCGGCCGTTTTTATCGTGGACCCGCACATGGAAGATATCGCCGTCCACGAAGCGCGCTTACTGAACATTCCCATAATCTCGCTCCTGGACACGGACTGCAATCCTGACATAATAGATTACCCCATCCCGGCCAATGACGACGCCATCAGGAGCGTCAGGCTCATCACGAGCATGATAGCGGATGCGGTGCTCGAGGGAAAAGGCGTGCCGGTAACATCAGGGCCTGAGACGGAAGCGAAAAAAACGGCAGCGGATGAAAAAACCGATGATAAAGCTGAAGTCGGCGCTGTCAAAAGCGATGCCGAAAATGCGGAACAGTCGGTGCCGCCGGCAACAATGGAGACCTAAAATGGAAATAACGACAAATCTGATAATGGAACTGAGGAAACGCACAAATGCCGGTATCATGGATTGTAAAAACGCCCTCAAAGAAGCCGGCTGCGATATGGATAAAGCCGGAAAAATCCTCAGAGAGAAAGGCATACTGAAAATGCAGGCGCGTCTGGGCAGGCTCAGCGACGAGGGCAGGATCTATTCCTACATACACCCCGGCGGCAAAGTCGGGGTGCTGGTGGAAATAGCTTCCGAGACCGATTTCGTGGCCAAAAGCGATGATTTCACAAATCTGCTCAAAGAAACAGCTCTCCAGATCGCCGGAATGAAGCCCTTATATTTGCAGAAAGAAGAAGTGCCGGAGAATGTGCTTGAGGAAGAAAAGCAAGTCCTTCTTAAGAATACCGATCTTTCCAAAAAACCGCCGGCGATAGCGGAAAAAATAATTGAGGGAAAACTCTCAAAATTTTATGAAAGCGCATGTCTGCTTGAACAGCCCTACTTCCGGGACGAAAAAGTAAAATTCAAAAATTACTTCAATGGCGCCGCCGCTTCTTTCGGCGAAGCCGTAAAGATCAACCGCTTTACCAGATACGAAATCGGCCAGTGAGCCGGGGGATATGTCTGCCTGTATCCGGCGGGCAGACCGCATCCGCGAAGCGGTAAGAATCCGCTGCGGACGCAAGGCTGAAAGCCTGCCTACCGGCAGGCAGGGAGGTACGCAAGATGCTTGAATTCCAGAAAGACGCTGAAAAAATAGTGGAAAATCTGAAAGAGGAACTCGGTAAAATACGCACTTCGCGGGCATCTGAAGGGATACTGGACACCGTGACGGTACCTTATTACGGCCAGGAATCACCAATCAAAAACTGCGCCGCGATCAATATACCGAATCCCAAAACCATAGAAATCCATCCATGGGATGTCAAAATGACATCGGTGATATCCACCGCCATACTGAAAGCAAACATAGGCTTCACGCCGCAGGTGACGGGCAATATTGTGCGCCTCAACATGCCGCCCATGACCGGAGAGAGGCGCAATCAGGTCAAAAAAATAGCCGCCAGCATCGGCGAAGAACACAAGGTGAGTGTACGAAACCTCCGGCGGAAAAAAATGAGCGAACTCAACGCTCAGGAACATGCCAAAGAAATCTCAAAAGATCAGCTCCGCGCCTCGGAAAAAGAAATTCAGAAGATAGTGGACGCGATGACAAAGTCCATAGACGAACTGCGCGCGAAAAAAGAACAAGAAATAGACAGCGAATGACGCCGAGCCACATAGCCATCATAATGGACGGCAACGGCCGCTGGGCGGAAAAGAGAAGTCTCCCGCGAGTGAAAGGCCACGCCGCCGGAGCGGAGGCGGTGCGCAGGACGGTGGAGGCCTGCCGGGAAATGGGCGTCAAATGGCTCACTCTCTACGCCTTTTCAACAGAGAACTGGAAGAGAAGCAAAACAGAAATCAATTTCCTTTTTTCCCTTCTCGGCAAATTCCTTGAAGGCGAAAAAGCGAATATGCTGAAAAACGGCATCCGGCTTAACACAATAGGAGACATTAGCGGGATGCCGGACAACATAGTGAAAAAAATCAGGGCGATTCAGAAAGCCACAGCCCCTCTCTCCGGGCTCACCCTCACGCTCGCCCTCAATTACGGATCGCGGGATGAAATCATCAGGGCGGTCAAAAAAATATCCTCCTCAAAACCCGCTGACACACAAAAGGCCTTTGAGGACGCCCTTGACACAAAAGGTATGCCGGACCCGGATATCATAATACGCAGTTCCGGAGAAATGCGGCTTTCCAACTTCCTCCTTTATCAGGCCGCTTACTCGGAACTGTATTTCACGGACACTCTCTGGCCGGATTTCGGAAAGAAGGAAATAGAAAAAGCCCTCGCTTCCTACGCGTCCAGGGACAGGAGATTCGGGGGCTACTGATGGGGCAGAGACTTCTGACGGCCGCTGTCGTAATACCCGTAATCCTGGCCTTCATATGGGTGGGGACACTGCCTTTCTTCATTGTAGCCGCGGTGATACTGATGATAGCCCAGTGGGAGTTTTACGGCATCGCGGCTTCTCCCCAGATTTCGCCGCATAAAGGCATCTGCCTCAGCGCCGGGTTTCTCATACTGGCCTCCGCCTATCTGCGTCCTTCAAACATGCTCCTCTCAAGCCAGAAAGGAATCCCCGCGCTTGTGCTGACCCTCAGTCTCGCGGCTCTCCTGGTCGGGCATCTTTTCGGCAAGAACATAAGGTACTTCATTGAATCCCTGGGGGTGTCTATGGCCGGCATATTCATGATACCGTGGCTGGGTAGTTACTTCATACTCCTCAGGGACATCGCGCCTTACGGCAGGGAATATTTCCTCCTGATGATAGGAGGCGTGTGGATAGTGGACACCGCGGCCTATATCGTAGGCTCAAAATACGGAAAGAAAAAACTCGCGAAAACCATAAGCCCCAACAAAACGGCGCTCGGATTCATAGCCGGCGTGATCGCGGGAGTGGCATTCGCTTTTATATGGCATCTCGTCGCGAAGCTCGAATTTATCAACACCCTGGATCTTGTCGTGATGGGATTGATAATCGGCATATCCTCCCAGATCGGAGACCTCATAGAATCAATGGTCAAGCGCGCGGGCCTGGTCAAAGACAGCGGCCTCATGTTTCCCGGCCACGGCGGGGCATACGACAGAATAGACAGTCTGCTCACGGCGGCGCCCTGTCTCTACTATTACATCGTGATCTTCATACGGTGAAGAAAACTTCCGTGAATATCTGTCTGATGGGCTCTACCGGCTCCATAGGCCGGCAGGCGCTGGAGGTTGTGGAAAAAAACAGCTCTCTCAGGATAGCCGCCATGTCCGCTCATTCCAACACCAGACTTTTCAGCGAACAACTGAAAAAAATCAAACCCGAAAAAGCCTGTATAACGGATCCCGCCGCGTTTGAAAGATACGGAAGCGCGCGGACAGGCGGGACAAAAATACTGCCTCCCGGCGAATTGAGCGCCCTGTGTACAGACAAAAAAATTGATCTTGTCCTTGCCGGCTCTTCGGGCAGCTCCGCGCTCATCCCCATATTTGATGCCCTCTCAGCGGGTAAAACCGTGGCGGTCGCCAACAAAGAACCCATCGTAATGGCGGGAGATATTTTAAATGCGGCCGCCAAAAAATACGGAGGCAGGATATTGCCTGTGGATTCCGAGCACAGCGCTGTTTTCCAATGCCTGGAAAATTCAAAAAGCCCTCCGGAGAAAATATATATAACCGCATCCGGCGGAGCTATCCTACGCGCGGGCAAACGGAAGATAACGCCCGGATTCATACTGGCTCATCCCGTCTGGAAAATGGGCAGAAAGATCACCGTTGATTCTTCCACGGGCATGAACAAGGGACTTGAAGTCATTGAGGCCCATCACCTTTTCTCCGTGAATTTCTCCGCGATAAGCGTGCTGCTTCACCCGAAAGCCCTTATACACGGCATGGTGGAATTTGCCGACGGAAGCGTCAGCGCGTATCTCTCCGAACCCGATATGAAGATACCCATAAGTTATGCCCTGAATTATCCTCAAAAAAGGAAGATGAGCCGGAGATGTGATTTCACGGCTATGGATCTGAGGCTGGAAAAATATCCCGCCGATAAATTCATCTGTTTCAAGCTCGCTCTTGAGGCCGGAAAAAAAGGCGGACTCTATCCGTCGGCCCTGGTCGGCGCCAATGAAACGGCGGTGAACGCTTTCCTCGATGAACGCATTTCTTTCCCGCGCATAGCGGAAATAATCAGGAAAACGCTTTCTGAAACGCCGAAAATGCGCTACAATATCCCCAACGCGCTGCGTGTTGAGCAATGGGCGAAAGAGCGCGCGGAAAAACTTATAAAATGAATGTCACTTCTCTGTTAACGCGGCTGGGCGGGATCTTTAGCGGGGCTAATATCCTGGACAGCGTTTATATACTGCTGGCCATCAGTCTCGTTATCATAATACATGAGGCCGGCCATTACTCCGCCGCGAGGATAGTCGGCGTATATGTGGAAAAATTCTCGCTGGGTTTCGGCCCGGTTCTTATCAGGATAAAAAGAGAGACAGAGTTCCTCATCTCACTGATACCGCTAGGCGGTTATGTCAAGATGAGAGGTGAGCATCCCTTTGAGACATCGGAAAAAGCCCCGGACGGCTTTTTCGCCAAAAGCCCCCTCAAAAGAATCTTTATCGTGACCGCCGGCCCGGCCGGCAATTTCCTCCTCGGATTTTTCATATTCTTCATAACCACCTGGGCGGCGGGACAACTTGTTATGCAGAACCTGGCGAAAGCGGGCAATGTGCTTGAGGGCAGTCCCGCTCAGAAAGCCGGCCTGGAAGCGGGAGACAGCATAGTCTCCATAAACGGACAGCGCATGGAGAAATGGGATGACCTCGTGGCCGCGATTCATCCCAGTCCCGGGAAAGAGCTGCTTTTCGTCATTGACAGAGACGGTAAAATACTCAAAAAAAATATAACTCCCGAGCAGGATAAACAGTCGGGTGTGGGCCTCATAGGAATCAGCGCTCCCTTCACCCGCCTGCCTGTAGCGCCGCACAGAGCTTTTATCTCCGCCGCAAACAAAAGCGCCGCCATCGTTGTAATGACAGCAAGATTTCTCATTATGACAATAGCCGGCAAAGTCAAAGCGGAGGTCACAGGCCCTGTGGGAATAGCATCTATAATGAAGGACACCCTCTCTCAGGGATGGATCGCTTTTTTTGAACTCACGGCGCTTCTGAGCCTCAACCTCGGTCTTATAAACCTCTTCCCCATTCCCATTCTTGACGGCGGTCATGTGGTCATGTTCGCATGGGAAGGCATAACAAAAAAGTTCCCCTCGGAAAAAACCTACGGCATACTTCAGACAATAGGTCTGGCCTTTCTGCTTCTTGTGATGCTGGCGGCCACGCGAAGCGACCTCATCAGAATATTCGGATAATTTATTTGATTACGGCTATTTTTCCTTTTGCGTTGCCGATGTTGGTTCTGAGAAAATAATAATACACACCCGAGGCCGCCGGTTTCCCGTACTTGTTTTTCAGGTCCCAGTCCGCTCTCATTGAAGAATCCAGCGTTATTATGCCGTCTCCCTCGCGAAGCTGCGCCACCTCCTCTCCGGCGAG
>PEUP01000003.1 GCA_002780705.1 Elusimicrobia bacterium CG03_land_8_20_14_0_80_50_18
ATTCTTTAAGCGGCCATTTCGCCTGAGGCGCCACGCAAATGATCTCATCCGACGGGCGAATTCCCTGGCTCAGAATAATGCGGCGGGCCCGGTCTTTTTCCTTCGCGCTCAGGAAAAGTGAGGCCTTATCCGTGTGTATTTTCATTTTATCTCCGGCAAGAACATCAAGATATCTGCTGACAGCTCCTGGGATCACGGCGCTCCGCCCTTTTAAGAGCTTCTTTCGCTCCTTCCTGTGGGTTTTCACTCTCCTCGCGCGCAAAGGAAAAAACGCGCTCAGGGCGCGGCTCCGCAGAGACGAATGAAGGTCGTAAATCCTCTCGGGATTTATTTCCCGCATGAGGCGGGTTAAAGAAAAAAGGCTGTGATCTTCAAGCGCTATCACCCTGTCCACGAAAGGGTTTTCTTCAAAAACGGGAGCGTAGGCGCGTTTCGTGAAAAAATATATGAAACTTCCGGGATGATTGAGTTTGATATTCTCGCAGACCGGCGTCGTGAGTATCACATCACCCAGCGAACTGAACCTTATGACGGCAAAATTCATACCGTCTCACTTGCCTTCCGAAATATAGCGGCTGAGCCTCTCCATCTTATCGGGATTGCCGAGCACGAGTATTTTGTCATTCGCTTCCAGCAATGTGCCTGCGTCGGGGTTATAAATGAATCTGCCTGTGGACGCTTTCCTGATAGCTATTACAACCAGTCCCGTGTTTTTACTGATCTGGCTTTTGGCGAGCGTGTAATTGATAAACGGGGATTTTTCGGGCATATCCATCTCCTCTATTCTCCATTCACCCTCATTCTCCTTGAGCATTATGTCAAGGAAGGAGACAACATTCGGCCTGAGAGCCGTCGAGGCCATCCGCAGACCGCCTATCTTCTGGGGCGAGACAACAGCGTCGGCGCCCGCCCTTTTCAGCTTCGCTTCGGCCTCTTCCTCCACGGCTTCCGCGACAACCTTGATTCTGGGGTTGAGGCTCTTGGCCGATATCACAACATACATGTTGGTGGCGTCACTGCTCAGGCAGGAGAGTATCGTCTTGGCTTTCTCAACGCCCGCCTCTATGAGCACATCATCCTGGGAAGCGTCGCCGATGATATATCTGAGATCGGGCAGCGTCTTTTTAATCCTTTCAAGATTTTTCTCGTCCTTTTCTATGACGACGAAGTGCTGTCTTGTCTGGTAGAACTCTCCCACGATCGCCTCGCCCACGGGCGAAAGGCCGCATATTATGTGATGCCCCCTCATGTTTTTTATAGCCTCAGTCATTTTCTGCCTCCTTAAAATATTTCCCACTTCTCCCTGCAGTATCAGGGATGTAAAAAGTCCGGCCAGGCCGGCCACGAGCGAAAAACCGAAAAGTATCAGCACCATCGTGAATATCTTTCCGGCGGGGCTCAGCGGATGCACCTCTCCAAAGCCGATTGAGGAAAGGGTTATTGAGGTCATATAGAGGGAATCCATGAGATTCCATTTCTCTATCAGCATGTAGCCGAAAGTCCCGGTGGATATAACTAAAATCACCATGAAAACAATGGTCGCTAATTTTCTGTTCATCTCTTATTCAGCAGGCCGCTTTTTAAAATGGCCGTGTTACGCCGGAGAGCGCCTTTCAGCATTTCCAGTTTGGCGAAAGCCGCGGAGGCCTTTCTCTCCCTCATTTCCTTTGAAGAGGAGAGTTCCTTAAAAACCCCTGCCAGAGAAGCGCTGTCCGCAACAACAAAAATCTCGTCTTTGAGTATATCAAATTCCTCGCTGAAATTCCCAGTGTGAGGCCCCACGACAACGGCTTTTTTTCTCCGGACGGCCTCAACAAAATTCTGGCCGCCGTGAGGCACCAGCGATCCGCCCACAAAACAGATATCGGAGATGCCGTAAATACCGTCCAGGAGACCCATCCTGTCCACGATAAGAAAGCGCGATCCGGGCCTGAAACCGCCGTCCCGGCTGAAACAGGAGGAGTCTATCTCTCTCCGCTTGAAAACGCGCTCAAGTTCTCTCACGCGCTCAATGTGGCGTGGTGCTATCATGCAGTAAACATCGCCGCCCAGAGAAAGCGCCGCGTCTATGACGGCTTCTTCCTCACCCCCGTGGGTGCTGCCGGCTGTTATGAGCAGAGCGCCTTCCGGCACGGAGTAATCTTTCCTGCTGATTTCCGTATCCGTCGAGGGCGCGGCAATATCATATTTGATATTTCCCGTCACCGTCACTCTGGCGGGATCAGCGCCCAGGGCGATAAACCTGACGGCGTCTTTTTTCGTGCGGGCGGATATCAGCTCTATTTTTTTAAGCATCATCCGGGTCAGAGCTTTTATAAGTTTGTACTTAGGAAAACTCCGGTCGGAGACTCTGCCGTTTACAATCACTATTTTGGAGTAACGCGAGGCGGATTCTATGAGATTGGGCCAGAGCTCGAGCTCCATCAGCAGCACGAGTGAGGGCCGGACTTTTTTCATAAAACTCCGTGTGATAAAGAAAATATCAACAGGGGCATAGTAAACGCCGTCAAAGGCGCCGGATGATTTCGCCAGTGCCCTTCCCTCAGGGGTCATGGCAAAAAGATAGAGGGGAAGCCCTGTGTCTTTGAGTCCGCCGGCAAGCGCAATGGCCAGTTTCACCTCACCCACTGAAGACGCCTGAAACCACAGTCCGCCGGGAATAAAAGCGGCATCGGGAAGATAGAAGCGCTGATGAAATGTGCCCCTGCTCCTTTTGATATATCTGTAGAGACCGGGCAAAGCGGCGAGCAAAAGAAGCGGCGGAAGAAAAAGCAGCGTAAAAGTGTTGATGATTATCAGCGACGGACTCATCTCTCAGATCTTAAACTCCCCCGCGACGGGACCTTCAGTAAACTCAAATCCCTCAGCGCCGAGGACATCCGCGGCGTCAGCGGGTGAGATATCTTCGGCCTCCACTTTCAATTTTTTTTCACCGAGTTCACGCGCGGCTATTTCAGCCATTATCTGTTTCATCTTCAGAAAAACTTCGGCATAAACGGCTTTCCGCACCCTCTCATCCATGCCGTCATTCTTTTCCGATGCTACTGAAGCGGGGTCCGGAGCATAGATGCCGGCCATGAACACAAACCTTCGGCCCGTGTCTTTGTAAATGAGCGCCGAGTAATTGTCAAAAGCCGCGCAGGCCCTCCTGGCGGCATCCTTGATGGCGGCGATGGTTTCCGGATGGCCTTTTTCATAAACCTTGTAAAAAACTTTGCCCGGCGACGGCTTGACCTTTAATTTCTTTATCTTGACACCCACAGCCACACGCGCTTCTCTCACGATTTTTTTCTCCATATATTGCGGCCTTTATAATCCTGCGACACTATGACGGGAAAATCCCGCACCTCAAATAACCTGAGCGCCTGGGCACCGAGCTGCGCGTAAGCAATCGTCCTGTGCGCTGTCACGCGGGATGCCAACAGCGCCCCCGCGCCGCCAGGCGCTTCAAGATAAACGCCCCGCTTCATCAAAGCCGCGGAGCCATCCTCTGAAAGGGCGCCCTTGCCTATCACAACATTCACGCCCCTGGAAAGTATCCCAGCCAGCGCCCAGTCCATCCTTGAAGATGTCGTGGGACCCGCGGCGAGCACGACGGAGCCCCTGAGGATGGGGCCGCAGTAAAATACCGCCCAATCTCCGGGGAAACTTTTACGCGATGATGATAAAAATTTCCGGAGTGTGCTGTCTCGCGCCACGGCGAGGGAGCCGTTTAAAAGCAGAAAATCACCGGCCCTGAGCTTTTCCGGACTCTTGAGCGGCAGAAAAATTCTTCGCTGTGATATCATTTGATTATTTTTTTCATCACCCTGCGGGTCTGCTCTATGGGGCAAAAATCGCCGCACATCGTGCAGACCTTTCTGCTGAGATGATCCGCTCTTATGACTTCGGGAAAAAGAAGATTTTTTTTCATAGCCTTCCAGTCCAGGCGGAAGCGCGCGCGGGAAACCGCGCTGTCTCTTTTCAAAGCCGCCGGACGGCCGCGCGAAACATCCGCGGCGTGAGCGGCCACGCGGGAAGCTATCACGCCCAGCCGCACATCATCAGCGTCGGGCAGGCCCAGATGTTCGGCCGGCGTCACATAGCAGAGAAAATCGGCGCCGTAGGAAGCCGCCAGCGCCCCTCCTATGGCTGAAGTTATGTGATCAAAACCCGCGGCGGCATCGGTCACCAGAGGGCCGAGGACATAAAAAGGCGCGCCGTGGCAGAATTTTTTCTCGTCTTTCACGACTTTTTCTATCTGCGAGATAGGTATGTGTCCGGGACCTTCTATCATAGCGTCCACACCGCCCCGGCGGGATTGAAGGAAAAGTTTGCCGAGAGTTTTGAGCTCAAGTATCTGGAGGTAATCATTAGCGTCGGAAATGGAACCGGGCCGCAGTCCGTCGCCGAGCGACAGCGCGGCGTCATATTTTTTCGCTATTTTCACAAGCTTTCCGAAATCGCTGTAGAGCGGATTCTCTTTGCCGGTATCCTGCATCCATCCGAAAATAAGGCCTCCGCCTCTTGAGACGACTCCACCCATGCGCGGATGCTTTTTCAGATAATTGAGCGACTCGCGCGTCACGCCGCAGTGCACCGTGACAAAATCCACGCCCATTGAAAGCTGCTCCTCTATCACCTCAAAGAAAGCTTCAGGCGACGGGTTTTTGTATTTTGAAAAAAGATGATAGGCCGGCACAGTCCCCACCGGGACAGTTGACCGTTCCAGCACTTTTTTGAGCACCCTTAGAAAATCCTTTCCGCAGGAAAGGTCCATGACCGCGTCGGCGCCGCCCCGTATAGCGGCGTCAAGTTTTTTGATTTCCGTTTTCCAGTCGGAGGCGAGCGGAGAAAGGCCGATGTTGGCGTTTATTTTAACGCGCAGGTCTTTGCCTACCGCCACAGCGCGGCGCTTTGAGAGGCGGCTTTTCATAATGGCGATGCGGCCCGCTTTATAATTTTTTTCAAAAATCCCTGGAGGGATTCCTTCCTCCAAGGCCAATCGCCTGATCAATTTTTTGGTTTTCATAGAGCTTTCACAAAATCCTTTTCTATCTCGTAAAGCCGGAAACGGATTCTCTTTATCCTTCCCGACTTTTTCACATCGTCAAGTTTGCTTATTTCTTCTAAGACGCGGAGGGCCTCTCCCGCGCGTGATATATTCGCCCTGAGCGCCGAGGTGACGCCGCTTCTTCCTTTCTCGCGCGTCATCGCGCCTTTATCGCGCCTCACATCGCGGCTTTCCACAAGCTTGTCATAATCATCCGCGAAAATCGCGGCCAGCCGGTGCCGGAGTTTTTTCAGTTCCGCGAATTTCCCGCTTTTAAAATAAAACCTTTCTATGTCTTCCACGACCCTCAACCCCTCCCTGGCGCGGTTGAGGTTAGCGTCAATAATACTCAGTTTTCGCATGGGGACATTATACTTGATTAACGGTCAAAAATAAAGTAAGCTTTTTTCAGTTTAAGCCGGCGTAGCTCAGCTGGTAGAGCAGCGGTTTTGTAAACCGCTGGTCGGGGGTTCGATTCCTCTCGCCGGCTTTTACTTCCGTACAGAATCGAAGCTGACCCGAAGCGTGTCCGGCGGACGATAGTGAGCAAAGCGAACGGCAGCGAGGGCAGCGGGCTTCGAAGGAAACGCGATAGCGTTGGGTGAGAAGGATTCCTCTCGCCGGCTTTTACTTTACTCCGCATTCCTGTTTTTCAAAAAGCGGAAGACATATTGGAGTAAACCGGACTGCTGTAATCCGAACCGTTGAGCGTCACCTTCACGCGCCCGTCTGAAAAATCACATTTGAAGGTGTTTTTTCTGTAAAGCGAAGAGGCCAGTTTTTGGATAAATTCTTCCTCAAAGGCGTATATCACGGCCTCAAGCGAGTGCTTCCTGAAAAGTTTAGCCAGGGCCCGGCCGGAATCTTTTCCCTCAAGAAAAACGAAAGGCGAAATAATATCTCTGCGCGAGCGGAAAAACATTATCTTTTTTTCGGACGGCGCTTCACAGTCCGCCCACAGCGCCTTCCCGCCACCGGAGGGCTCGCCGTAGAGATCGGGCTTGAATGTGAAACCGGCTTTACGGGAAAACCTCAGTCTGCCCGAAAACATCTCATGCGCCAGAAGTTTCAGGATAAGGCGCGCGCGGGTCTGTCCGCTTTTTTTCTCCACGACGGTCTTTTTCCCGCCGCCTGTGAAAATATAATTATCTTTCATTGACGGTGCGGCATCCAAACAATCACAGAGCTTTCTCAAAGAGACGGTATCGCTTGTAGGCTTTGCCGGAGAGCATATCCGCCGCGCGCATCATCATCACATTGTCCTCCAGCACCCATGAGAACTCGCATTCCTGATAGCCTTTACTTAGCGCCTCCTTAAGAGAGCGGAAATATAAAAGGCTCTCTATGCCCAGATGGTGATAACGCTTTTTTACGCCCATTGTGAGAACGCGGATACTTTTTATTTTTTTGAAATAATAAAAGAACCTGATCGCCTCAAGCGGTGTCAGGCGGCCCCTGATTTTTTTAAGCGCCTCGTTGATATCAGGCAGTGTCATTATGAAGCCCGCCGGATCACTGCCGTAAAAAGCTATCTGCAAAAGCCCGGGGTCCACAATGCTCTCGAGTTTGCCGGCCATATAAAAGATCTCGTCGTCGCTGAAAGGGACAAATCCCCAGTTTTTTTCCCATGCTGAATTGTATATGTCCATAATGATCTTCACCTCATTCTCAAGATCATCTTTGTTGATGGGCCTGACGCTGATGGAGGGATTTCTTTTCAGCACTCTCCCGGCGATGGCGCCGAGGCGTTTCGCGGGCACGCTTTCGGCATCCGTTACAAAAGCGATGAGGTCTTTGGCCTTGTAAAAGCCCGCGGATGAGATGAGGTCCGCGTAGTATCGGGGATTGTAGGGCATCATTATCTTCGGCGGTTCATCATATCCTTCCACAAGAAGGCCGCACTCGTCGTTTGTGGACGGATTCACCGGGCCTCTCGCAATTGTCATGCCGCGGGAACGGAGAAACGAAAGCGCCGCGTCAAAAAGAAGCCGCGAGGCGGCGGCATCTTCAACGCATTCAAAAAAACCGAAAAATCCGCATTTCTCGCCGTGAAAGCGGTTGTGATTATTATTTATGACCGCGGCGATGCGGCCCCGCGTTTGTCCGTCCGGGGCTCTAACCGTAAAAAGCGCCCTTTCGGAGTGCTTCCAGAAAGGATTCTTTTCAGAAAACATCTCCCGCATTTCTGAGATGAGAGGCGGCACCCAGTCGGGATCTTTTTTGTATAAAGCGTACGGGAACTCTATGAAACGCTTTAAGTCAGCGGGCGTTTCAACCTGCGCCAGTTCCATAGATTTTTCATCCATCTGTTCATAGCGTTCCACATTTTTGTCATCCGGCGGGCTTTATACGGCGCTTTTTCGCCGGGACCTTTCCTGATTATGCCCAGCTCTTCGCCGGCTTCCTGAAAAGCCGCGCAGGCCTCTTCAACATGCCTTTTCGTGTGAGAAGCCATCATGCTCACCCTTATGAGCGCGCGGCCCGGAGGCACGGCCGGCGACACCACGGGCGTGACGAAAACACCCTTGTCAAAAAGGCTTTTCCACATCCTGAAAGCGGTCATGTCATCCCCTATGACAACGGGTATGATAGGCGTTGTCGTCAAGCCGGTGTCAAATCCTATTTTTTTAAGGCTGTCCCTCATGTATGCAGCGGTCCTAAGGAGCCTCGCTATTCTTTTTTTATCTTTTTTGACTATTTCAAGAGCTCGGATAACCGAAGCCACATTGGCCGGAGACGGAGCCGCGGAAAAAATCAGCGCCCGGGCGTGATGCTTTATGTAATGAATGACATCTTCATCGCCCGCTATGAAACCTCCGGTGGAGGCGAAAGATTTTGAGAATGTACCCATTATGAGATCCACCTCACCGGTCAAACCGAAATGATCACAGGTGCCCCGTCCGGCGCGGCCGAGAACGCCCACGCCGTGAGCGTCGTCCACCATGAACCTGGCCCCGTACTTTTTCGCTATCGGTACCATCCTGTCCAGAGGGGCGACATCGCCTTCCATGGAAAAAACGCCGTCCACGATAACGAGTTTGCCCGCATCTTCGGGAAGGCTCTTGAGCACATGTTCAAAATCCGCGAGATCGTTGTGTTTGAATCTCACGAGCGTGCCGGCCGACAGACGGCAGCCGTCAAGAATTGAGGCGTGATCAAATTTATCGGCTATGATGTAATCTTTTTTTCCCACTAGCGCCGAAATCACTCCGAGATTGACCTGCATGCCGGTGGTGAAAATGACAACCGCCGGTTTTCCCAGATATTCGGCGAGCTCTCTTTCCAGTTGCCTATGCATATCAAGCGTGCCGTTGAGAAAACGGCTTCCCACGCATCCCGTGCCGTATTTCTGAGTCGCCATAATGGCGGCGTTCTTCAGTCGCTGATCGGTCGCAAGACCCAGATAATTGTTGGAGCCCATCATAATCATCCTGCGGCCTTCGCATGTCACAACAGCGTTCTGTCCGGATTCCACTGTGTGGAAATAAGGATACAGTCCCGCCTTCTGCACCTCGCGGGCTATGGTGAAATTTTTAACCTTATCAAAAAGTTCCATATTATGTCTCCTCCGTCATTGTCCTGCCACAGCACCCGTGTAAATTAAACAATAAACAAATTTTTTCGTCAAGAATTATCAAAGCCATCCGTTGTCCTCATACCATTTCAATGTGAGGGCCGCGCCTCTTTTCAGACCATAGCTCGGATGAAAATCCAGTTCACCCAGCATACGCTCCGCGTTTACGATCCAGTGCCCCGCGAGGAGCTCTCTCACCTTCTGGGGATTGAGCAGAGCGGTTTTGCGGGTGAAAAAACCCAACAGTGCGCAGGCTTCGCCCGCTATTTTCAAAAAAGAAGAAGGCACGCGCACCAGGCGGCATTTTTTGCCGGCGGATTCGGCGATGGCCTCGACAAAGCTCTCCTGCGTCTGCGCCTCGGGGTGCGCGAGGAAAAAAGTCTCGTTCACGCGCGGAGAGAAAAGCGCTTTTTCTATGCCCGCGCAGACATCTTTCACATTGATAAAATTCATATGCCTTTCGCCCGTCGGAATAAAGGCCAAGCCCCTTTTGACCATTTTGAAAATGACGAAAAGATCTCTGTCGCCGGGGCCGTAAACGGCCGCCGGCCTCAGTATGATATACGGCAAACCGGATTCCCGTACCATCCGCTCGGCGATTGCTTTGCTTTTGCCGTAGTCCGACACGGGCCGGGGCTCATCGCCTTCCAGAGCAGGCTTGTCAAGCGCGGCGGGGCCTGACACCGCCTGAGACGAAATAAATATGAATTTTTTCAGTGTTTTCAGTTTCTTGGCTTTTTCAAGAAGAGCCGCCGTGCCGGCCGTGTTCACCTCATAATACGCTTTTGACGAAGCACGCACGACAGCGGCGTTGTGAATTATGACATCGGCTTCGGGCAGTTCCGGAAGCTCTTCCCTTATATCGCCGTAAACAGGGAAAACGTTACCGTTTTTTATGCTCTCAAACTTCTCCCGGCTCCTGACAAGGCAGAACAACTCATGTTTTTGAAGATGAGAAACAAGATTTTTGCCTATGAAACCCGTAGCTCCCGTTAAAAATATTTTCATTAGTTACAGATTACTGCCCGGACGGTATCCGTCAATAAATTTCATTCTTCTGTGAGAACGAGATTGTCTCTGTTTATCACTTCCGCGCAGGATGCGCGACCCAGCACTTTGCTGATTCCGCTGCTCTGGCAGCCCTGTATCTTCCTCACCTCGGAATCCGAATAATTCACAATACCCCGCGCGAAAATTTTCGTTCCATGCGCGATGTTCACCGTGTCACCCTCGGCAAAAACCCCGTCGGTTCCGGTGATGCCTGCGGCGAGCAGGCTCCGGCCGTTTTTAACTATGGCCTTATAGGCGCCCGCGTCAACGCTTATGGAAGAACAACAGGCGCTGGCAAAAGCTATCCATCTCTTGCGGTTCCTGATCTTAGCCGACGGCAGAATCAGGGTGCCGGGGTTTTTCCCGTCAAAGAGAATCTTCCGGAGCACTCCGCGCTTTTTCCCCGAAGCTATCGTCAACCGGCAGCCGGAAAGCCCCGTTATCTTAGCGGCTAGGAGCTTGCTCCTCATGCCGCCTGTTCCGAATTCCGAGGCGCCGCCGGCGCTCTGTAAAACCGCCTCATCTATATTTTTCAGTTCGTCAACAAGTTTGCCGTTCACATAAAGCCCGTCAACATTTGTGAGTATAACGAGATCGCGGGCATCTATGTGGCTTGCGGCAAGAGCCGACAGCCTGTCATTATCGCCGAATTTCAGTTCGTCAACGGTAACAGAATCATTCTCGTTTATCACTGGCACGATTCCCTCGTCCAGTATTTTCAGGAGCGCCCTCCTGAGATTCAGATATTTTTTTCTGTCGGAAAAATCATCCGCCGAGCAGAGCACCTGCGCGGCGTTGAGACCTTTTTTGGAAAGAGCCTTCATCCACATGTCCATCAGAAGAGGCTGTCCGACAGAGGCCAGCATCTGGGCCCCGGAAATATCTTTAGGCCGTTTACGGCCCAGCTTTATCATCCCGCAGCCCACAGCGCCGGAAGAAACGACAAGTATCCGGAAGCCGTTCTTTTGCAGGAATGCGATCTCCCCGGCGACAGCGCTGATGACAGATGCGCTGATACCGCCGTCAACGCTCAACAAACCCGTGCCCAGTTTCACAACAGCTCTTTTTAACATAACACCTCTCTTATGTGCTCCACAAGGCCCTTGACCCCTGTCCCTTCGAGAGCCGAAATCCCGAAATGCTTTCCGCTGAAATCACTGTAAGCGAGCTCGGCACCGCAGGTGTCTATTTTGTTCAGGGCTATCACAAAAGGTTTTTCCAGAAGAAAAGGGTTATACTGCTTTATCTCATCCAGTAGTATTTTAAAATCCGCGTAGGGATCCCCCGGTGAGCTGAAGCCCTGCACATCCAGTACGAAGAGAAGCACCTTGACCCTTTCAAGATGAGCGAGAAATTCAAAGCCCAGGCCTTTGCCCGCGTGAGCCCCCTCTACGATTCCCGGAAGATCCGCAAAACTGATTTTGCCCGTAGGTGTCTCTAACACGCCGAGATTGGGTTTCAGGGTGGTGAAAGGATAAGCCGCGACACGCGGCCGCGCGTTTGAAATACGGCCCAGAAGTGTGGACTTGCCGGCGTTAGGGAAACCCACCAGGCCCACATCCGCTATAAGTTTGAACTTGAGCAGAAGATCCCAGCCCTCTCCGGGAGTGCCTTTTTCAAAACGGCGCGGCGTTTGGTTGACGGAGCTTTTGAAAAAATCATTTCCGCGTCCGCCCTTGCCGCCCCGGGCCGCGCAGACACTGTCGCCCTCAAAGACAAGATCGGCTATTATATCGCCGTCTCTGTAAACTTCAGTCCCGCATGGCACCCTGATCAGAAGCGTATCACCGTCCTTTCCCTGTTTTCTGTTACCTTCACCGCCCATGCCGTTCGCGGCTTTGTAATAGGGCCGGAGTTTGAAATCGTAAAGTGTGACAAGATGAGGCGATGCCTCAAGTATGACGCTACCGCCATCGCCGCCGTTACCGCCGTCGGGCCCGCCCTTGGGTATGAATTTTTCTCTTCTGAATGAAACGCAGCCGCTTCCGCCGTCGCCGGCCTTAACCGTTATTTTAGCCCTGTCTGCGAAATGCGATTTCAAAAGGCTGTTTTATTCCACTGAAACTATTTTTTGGCCGGCCCTGCTGTGGAATTTGACTGTGCCCGCGATTTTCGCGTAAATGCTGTCGTCACGGCCGATGCCTACATTAAGACCCGGAACAACTCTTGTCCCGCGCTGGCGGACTATGATGCCGCCGCCTTTAACGGTCTGTCCGCTGGATATCTTGACACCGAGCCTGCGGCCTTCCGAATCTCTTCCGTTTGATGATGAGCCCTGTCCTTTTTTATGCGCCATTTTTATAGCCTCCGTTTACTTAATTTCCAAGTCATTATAGCAAAGAAATCCTAATATAAAAAGGGGGACGTTCATTGACTTATTGACTAACTCTCTCAACCGCCCTCACAACCGCCGACGGCGTACGATTAAAATAATCCGCTATCTCACAAGGCCCGTATCCCTCATTATACAACTTAACAAACAATCCCTGCCTTTTAAGAGCAATATCGCCCTTGCGGCTCTTGCTTTTTAATTTACGCCTTAATTCTTTATTACCGCCTATTATTTGATCTGCCCTTTCTTCCAATGTAACGATACCACGTCGTTCTTTCCGATATCTTTTCACTGATTTTCTGCGATGATCTTTTATACTTTCTTTAGTACCTATATACTGGCTGCTGGATTCAGGATATTCTATAGGATCCCCTATTATCTGCAAATACTTGTCCTCGCCGCTTTGACCTTCAAATCCGGGAACTCGTCTAAACCTATTAAGTCTATTTCCTGCATCCGAGCGGTAACACCTGTCTGTCGTCCAATAATATTTCTCAATATTCTTAACTATGTGCGCCCGGACCGGATTATTGTGAATATAATTGATTAACGCAATTAGATACTTCTCTGTAAGAACCATCTTTGACTTGTATCTACCCTGAAACAGATAGCCAACCCTTCTGTATTTTTTATTAAAATAGCGGCTATATTCACTCTGTACTTTATGAAATATTTTTCCAAGGGTATGTTCCTGACGGAAAATCAGCAAGTGAGCATGATTTGTCATCAAACAGTATGCCCCGACATAACCGTTATATCTATTCAATGCTGTATCAAGTATTTTTAAATACATTTTGTAATCGCTGTCGTCCAAAAAGAGTTTTTGACGGTTTATGCCTCTGGCGATTATGTGATACCAGTTGTTCTCAATATCTATACGCGCCACTCTTGCCATGTTGAATGCTATGAATTATTATGGAGTTAGTCAATAAGTCAATGCACGTCCCTATTTGGTCAGGCGGCTTTGATGTCTTTGATTTCGTAGACGAAGTACTGCTGGCGGTGGCCTATCTTGCGGCGGTAGCCTTTGCGGCGCTTTTTCTTGAATGAAATTACTTTCGGAGCTTTCTGGGCGCCGATGAATTTCAGTTCGACTTTGGCTCCGGACAGAGCGGGTTCGCCTATCAGGACTTTACCGCCCGTTTTCACCAGAAGCACCTTATCAATGCTCGTCAGCCCCTCGTTGTCGAGTTCAACCTTGTCGCCAACGCTAACAAAATACTGTTTGCCGCAACCCTCTATGACCGCGTAATCTTTTATATCGCTCATTTTACGCCCTCTTTGTTTCCGCCAGGCCCGTGCCGGCCGGTATCTTCCTTCCCACTATGATGTTTTCCTTCAGGCCCTCAAAATTATCCTCGGCGCCTTTGATGGCGGATTCCGTGAGCACTCTTGTTGTCTCCTGAAATGACGCCGCGGATATGAACGACTTGCTGTTCAGGGCGGCTTTAGTGATACCCTGCAGAATGGGTTCAAATGAGGCCTTTTTCTTGGAAGCCGCAAGCTTTTCGTTCGCTTCCCGCACTTCCCATTTGCCGACCTGCTCGCCGGGAACAAAAGCTGTATCACCGGGATCCACAATACGCACCATGGAAAGCATCTGTTTCACGATGATCTCTATGTGCTTATCATTCACCTTGACGCCCTGCAGACGGTAAACGCCCTGCACCTCGTCGAGAAGATGTGTCTGTACGCCCTTTTCGCCCTGCACCTTAAGTATGTCATGGGGATCCATGGCTCCGTCGGTGAGCTGGGCGCCGGCCGACACCTCATCGCCGTTATAAACAATGAGATGTTTACCGTGCGGGATCAGGTATTCCTGCGCTTCACCGCCGCGAGAGGGGGTGATCTTCACCATCATCTCGCCTTTTTCCGACTGCATGATCTCAACAATGCCGGAAATCTCGGTGATGACGGCGGCCTTTTTAGGCCTGCGGGCTTCAAAAAGCTCGGTCACACGGGGCAGTCCGCCGGTAATATCCTTGATCTTTGTTATCTCCTGGGGAATCTTGGCCACAATATCGCCCGCCACAACCTTGTCTTTGTTTGAAACGCTGATGTGCGTGTCGGGAGGAAGGGGGAATACGTCTTTTTTGCCGTTATCCCCGATCACTTCCAGCTGCGGCCTGTATTTACTCCTCTGATAAGGTATAACTATACGCTCAAGAAGGCCGGTTTCCTTTGACCTGTCCTCCCTGATAGTAATACCCGAAATTATGTCTTTCCAGCGTATTGTGCCGGAGTGAACAGCGATAAGGGGCATTTCCCTGGGATTCCACTGACCTATCAGCTCGCCCCGGCGCACCTTTCTGCTGTCGTTAAACTGGATCTCAGCCCCGTAAGGGAGGCCGAAGGTCTGGGGGATGACTTTTTTCGGATGCCTGAATATCATTTTCGCGTTTTTGCTTATGACGATGAGCAAGCCCTCTTTATTCTTTATTGTCTGAAGATTCTCAAATTCCACTTTACCGTCTGACGTGGCGCGCAGTTCCGATGTGTCCATGATTCTGCCGGCTATACCGCCGATGTGGAAGGTCCTCAGTGTCAGCTGTGTGCCCGGTTCGCCCACACTCTGAGCCGCTATAATGCCGACCGTGCTTCCAATCCTGACCATGTTTCCCGTCGAAAGATCCCTACCGTAGCACTTGGCGCAGCATCCCCGCGGGGCCTGGCATGTGAGAACGGATCTGATTTTCACGGATACAAAACCCGCGTCCTCTATTTTCTTCGCGTCCGCTTCGCTGACGAGCTCTCCTTCTTTTATGAGCACATCATCGGTAACGGGGTTGACAATGTTATTGATGACAACGCGGCCCACTATTCTTTCGGCAAGCGACTCCACAACATTCTGCCCCTCCATGAGGGCGGAAACCGTGATGCCGTTGACAGACTGACAGTCATCCATACGCACAACGACATCCTGTCCGACATCCACAAGTTTTCTTGAAAGATAACCGGCTTCCGCGGTTTTGAGAGCCGTGTCCGAAAGACCTTTTCTGCCGCCGTGAGTTGAAATAAAATATTCCGGCACCGTCATGCCTTCCCTGAAATTGGAAACAATCGGGGTTTCAACAACCTCACCGATCTCGCCGGTCACCCTCTTCTGCGGCTTGGCCATAAGGCCCCTCATCGCCACCAGCTGGCGCACCTGCGTGCGCGAACCCCTGGCGCCGGAAGAAGCCATTATGTAAAGCGAGTTGAACCTCGGTTCCCCGACCTTATAAGGTTTTAGCTCCTGCTTGGCCATGTCCTCAAAGACCATATCGGCAAGCGTGTCGCTTGTGTCCTGCCAGAGGGATATTATCCTGTTGTATCTTTCCTGCTTACTCATGATACCGGCCTGATAACTCTTATCAAACCTGATCACTTTTTCCTTTGCTTCGTTGATTATCCTGTCTTTTGCTCCGCACTGAATAAGAGACTCCACCAGAATGGAACTGCCGGAGACGGTGGCGTAATGAAAACCCAGCCTTTTTATCCTATCTAGAAATTGCGCCAGAACATAATTACTGGCCTTGCTGTGTATCGTCATTATCGTGTCGTGGATCTTATTTTTCGTCATCTCCGTGTTGATCTTTGTAATGCCTTCGGGGATGATGTCGTTGAAGACGATGCGTCCGGGAGTGGTATAATCTTTCCAGTCCGAAGGCTTAAGGATCTTGCCGTCGTTGTCTTTTTCCGATATCACATTCAGGCCCGCCACTTTTATTTTAGCGTGCAGACCCACAACATTAAAGCGGAAAGCCCTGATCGCCTCATCGGCGTCCTTGAATATTTTGCCCTCGCCCACCTCACCCGGTTTCACCTTTGTCAGATAGGCGATTCCAAGGACCATGTCCTGGGAGGGGGTGTCAAGCATATTGCCGTTCGCGGGTGAAAAAAAGTTTTTGGTGGACATGAGAAGGGTCATCACTTCCATTCGCGCCTCCGGCGTCAGGGGCAGATGCAAAGCCATCTGGTCTCCGTCAAAGTCCGCGTTGAAGGGTGGACACACGAGGGGGTGGAGCTGCACCGCGTTTCCTTCCACAAGCACCGGGTAGAAAGCCTGTATGCTGAGCCTGTGGAGAGTGGGAGCGCGGTTTATCATAATCGGATACATCTTCATTATCTTTTCCAGGAGATCAAAAACGAGTCCGGGCTGCTCCCGTATCACCCTGTTGGCGTCCTTGATGTGCGAGGCCAGACCCTGCTTGCGCAGCTCTCTTATTATGAACGGCTTGAACAGTTCAACCGCCATATATTTCGGCACACCCACCTGGTCAATATGGAGCTGCGGACCGACGACAATAACGGCGCGGCCCGAAAAATCCACTCTTTTTCCAAGGAGGTTCTGCCTGAAGCGGCCTCTTTTCCCTTTCGTTATATCAGCGAGGGATTTTAGCGCGCGGCCGGACGCCGACACCACGGTTTTGCCGCGTATGCCGTTTTCTATAAGAGCGTCAACAGCCTCCTGAAGGAGCCGTTTTTCATTATTGACGACAACCTCCGGGGCCCTCAGCTCTTTTATGTGCTTGAGCCTGTTGTTCCTGTTTATGATCCTCCGGTACAGATCGTTAAGATCCGACGAGGCAAAGCGCCCGCTTTCAAGCGGCACAAGCGGCCTCAAGCCGGGAGGCATTACCGGCAGCGCCGTCAATATCATTGAATCGGGTTTGTTGCCGGAATAAAAGAAACTTTCCACGATTTTAAGATGCTTATCCATGCGGGATATGCCCACGGATGATTTCTCGGATTTGAGTTTGGATCTGAGTTCTTCCATGCGCTGCTCAACATTCATTTCTTTGAGGAGCTTCCTGACGGCCGGGGCGCCTATGCCGGCTTTAAACCTGAGGCCGTAGAGTTTTCTCAGGCGCGCGTGATCATCTATTGAGAGCAGCTGTTTTAATTTAAGCGGCGTCGCTCCGGGATCCGTCACTATATAATTGGCGTAGTAAATAACCTTTTCAAGATCCGTGATCTTCATTCCCAGCAGCACTCCGATGCGCGAGGGGGTTTTTCTCAAGAACCACACATGAGAAACCGGAACAGCCAGATCTATGTGGCCGAGCCTATGTCGCCTCACCTCTGAATCGGTGACTTCCACACCGCAGCGCTCGCAGACGATGCCCGCGTGTTTACGGAATTTGTATTTACCGCACTGGCACTCGTGATCTTTTGTGGGCCCGAATATGGCCTCGCAGAAAAGCCCGTCCCTCTCAGGCTTGAAAGTCCTGTAGTTTATCGTGTCGCCCTTCTTCACTTCTCCGTAAGACCATTTCTTGATCATCTGGGGAGAGGCCAGAGAAATTTTCAGACTGTCAAAATTCGTGAAATCCAGATTATCTTTTGATTTATTTTTCATTTTTCGCGGCACCTTTATTTTTCGAAAGCTCAATCTTAAAACCCATGGACTGCAGTTCCCTCACAAGCACCTGGAAAGCTTCCGGCGTGGAAGGGGCGGGCATAAACCTGTCTCTCGGCTTCTCATCTTTACCTGGTTCATCTCCTATGATAGTCTCCAGCAGTTTCTGCCGGCTTTTCACATCATCGCTCTTTATGGTCAAAAACTCTCTGAGCAGATTGGCTGCGCCGTATGCCTCTATGGCCCACACCTCCATCTCTCCGAAACGCTGACCGCCAAGCAGGGATTTGCCCCCGACCGGTTGCCTGGTGACCATTGAATAATGGCCTGTGGAACGGGCATGTATCTTATCCTCGGACATATGCACAAGTTTGAGCATATAGGGATATCCCACGCTGACCTTTTCCATCAGCGGGCGTCCGGTACGGCCGTCAAAAAGCGTGAACGCTCCTTCCGAAGGTAAGCCTGCTTTTTTAAGGTTACCGGCCACATCGATCTCAAAAACAGGGCTGTTGAAAGAGGGGCAGATGAACCTGACATTCTGTTTTTTTGCCGAAAAACCGAGCAGTGCCTCAAATATCTGGCCTATGTTCATTCTGGACGGCACACTCAGCGGGCTGATCATCATGTCAACCGGAGTGCCGTCAGGAAGAAAAGGCATATCCTCAACGGGAAGCACGATTGACACAACGCCCTTGTTGCCATGGCGGCCTGCCATTTTATCCCCAATTGATATTTTCCTGCGGGTGGCGATATAGACCTTGACTTTTTTGCTCACGCCGGGCGGCAGATCTGTCGCGCCCTTGGCGTCTTTAACGGCCGTGTCCTTCTCTTTTTTCATCCGCTCAAGCTCAAAGTCATAGAATTTCTGTATATTCGCCGCTAATTTCTTGTGCTGGGCCGATGTAATCTTCTTTTTCTCAAGCTCGTGATCGGCGGATTTGATCTCATCGTTCCTCATGGAGCGGATCTCCGCGGCGAGATCCTTGAATTTTTCCGACACGGCCTTCACCTTTTTTTCTCTCTGAAATTTTGTCAGCTTGGATTTTCTTTCAAAAAGCTCAACGCCTATGACAGTCCCTCTTGTACCGGGGGGCACCGTGAGAGACACATCTTTGAAGCGCCGGCCCTTATCACCGAAAATACTCCGCAGGAGCACTTCGTGAGGCACATAGGTCTCCTCTTCGGGAATCACTTTCCCCACAAGGATATCGCCGGGCTCCACATAGGTGCCTTCAACGACTATGCCGTTTGAATCCAGCCGGGCTATCTGGGAGGGGGAAACACCGGGAATGTCCCGCGTTATTTCTTCCGATCTGTCGTCGGCTCCGCCGACGCCCGTGTGCACTTCTGACTCATGGCGCGTGATGTGTATGGATGTGAAAACATCGTCTTTCACCAGCCTTTCACTGACGATGATGGCGTCCTCATAGTTATAGCCTTCCCACGAAAGATAGGCCACGAGGACATTTTTACCCAGGGCCAACAGGCCGTCATCCGTGGCGCAGCCCCTCGTCAGGACCGTGCCTTTTTTCACTTTCTGGCCCACTGTAACCATGGGAGAGTAATTTATACAGGTGTTCTGGTTTGTCCTCAGAAACTTCGTCAGCTCATAAACATCGTACTCGCCGTCTTCCCTTTCTACCGTTATCCTGTCTGACTGCACGCTCACAACCGTTCCGGCATTATCGGCGCAAACAACAGCCAGGCTGTCCACGGCGATGTTCTTTTCCATACCGGTGGCGACAAGAGGAGCCTCGGTGGAAATCAGCGGCACCGCCTGCCTCTGCATGTTCGCTCCCATCAGCGCTCTGTTGGCATCGTCATGTTCTATAAAAGGTATCAGCCCCGCTGACGGGCTGAGGATCTGGTTGGAGGCCACATCCGAATACTCCACTTCTTTGGGAGACGCGAAGATAAACTCACCGCCGCGTCTGGCCATTATGGAATCTTCCGTTATGCGGCTGTCATCATCAATCTTCATCGTGGCCGGGCCTATCGTACAACGCTCTTCCTCATCCGCTGTCATGTATTCAATGCGGCCCGTGACAACGCCCTTCTCCACTTTTTTGTATGGTGTTTCCAGAAGACCGTACTGATTCACACGGGCATACACCGAAGGCGAAACAATGAGCCCGATGTTCTGGCCTTCAGGGGTTTCAATGGGGCAGATTTTCCCGTAATGGGAATTGTGCACATCACGCACCTCAAAACCGGCGCGCTTGCGGTTGAGGCCGCCCGGCCCTATGGCCGAAAGGCGTCTTTTGTGCGTCAGCTCCGACACGGGCGAAGTCTGATCTAAAAACTGCGAAAGCTGGGAGGTGGCGAAGAATTTGTTAATGGTGGTTATAACAGAAGTCGTGTTGACCAGTTCCTGCGGATTCTTCACATCCCGTTTCATATTCATCCTGTCGCGGGAAACTCTGGCAAGATTCGTCAGGCCTATTTTGACCTGGTTCTGCAGCAGCTCACCCACCGATCGGATTCTTCTGTTGCCGAGGTGATCTATGTCGTCCACCTTGCTTTCGAGCTGCTGGTTGAGTGCGATTACATTGTATATTGCGGCCAAAATGTCCTCATAGCAGAGGGTTCTTCTTGAAAGAGCTGGCTCCTTCAAGCCGAGTTTTTCATAAGTCTTGGCGAGCCTGAGGTTGATCTTGTATCTGCCCACGAAGGAAAGGTCATATCGTTTCGTACTCTTGAAAAGAAGCGTTGAAAAAAATTCATTTGCCGTCGCCTCACTGATGAACTCCTGTATCCTCAGTTTTTTGAAGAATTCCACAATCGCCTGTTTCTTTGAGCGCACACTGTCCTTCTTTAGGGTTTCCAGTATGGCCACATTGTCCGCGGCCGAGGCTTTGGTGATAACCGTTATCTTTTTCATGCCCGCGGCTATGGCGAATTGCAGGAGATCGGCATTAATTTCACACCCCGCATAATACAGCACCTTGCCGTCCGCGGAAGGCGGAAGGGTTTTTCCCAGGTATACACTTTCCGGAGTCTCCAGGTCTATTGACCCGACGGGCACCTCTTCCGTTTTATAAAATGTCTCCACGATCCGGTCATTTGTCTCAAGGCCGAGAGCGCGCAGTATGACCGTGGCGGGAAATTTTTTCCTTCTGTCTATGACGACTATCAGCGCGTTGTCGTAATCAAACTCAAATTCCACCCATGCGCCGCGATAGGGGATTATGCCGGCCGTGTATTTCTGACGGCCCAGCTGCGTCACCTCGTGCGCGGCCGCTTCCTCGAATATCACCCCCGGCGAACGGTGGAGTTGGTTGACTATCACCCGGTCATTCCCGTTGATGATGAAATTCCCGCTCTTTGTCATATAAGGAATGTTGCAGAAATTTATTTCCTTTTCAAAGATGTGCGGGACCGCGCCCTGCTCTCTGTATTTTTTAAGACGCAGCGTAACTTTAACGGGTATGGAATAGGTCAGCTCTTTTTTTCTGGCCTCAACTTCAGTCAGGGAGGGCTGCCCTACCGAATAACCGGCATATTCCAGTTCCATCCGGCCGTTTGTCGAGACAATAGGAAAAATATCCTGAAAGGCTCCTTCAAGACCGATGGGTTTCCTTTCCGAGGGAGGAACATCAGCCTGCAAAAAATCCTGATAGGATTTTGTCTGTATATCCAGAAAACGCGTGGTCGAGGCAAAATCCTTACCCTTGACCCGCTCTAATCTTATCTCCCTCATGCTATTTCACAAGTAGCACCGACTTCTTCGAGTTTCGCCTTTATTTCTTCCGCCTTTTCCTTCGGCAGCGCTTCTCCCACTTTTTTGGGGGCGCCGTCAACAACATCTTTCGCTTCTTTGAGTCCCAGAGACATGAGTTCTCTGACAACTTTGATAACCTGAATCTTTTTCTCGCCGGCGGCCTTGAGAATCACATCAAATTCTGTTTTCTCATCGGCCTCGGATGCTCCGCCGCCAGCAACGGCCACGGCCTGGGGCGCCGCCATCTGGGCGCTGACCCCGAATTTTTCTTCAATCGCCTTGACGAGCTCGCTGAGCTCCATGACAGTCATCTTTGAAATACCTTCAATAATCTCATCTTTGCTTATAGCCATCTCTCCCTCCCTTCTACCATATCATCAATTTCTAAAATCTCAGTTTTGCTGTTCTTTTTTACGCGCGTAA
>PEUP01000082.1:0-1490 GCA_002780705.1 Elusimicrobia bacterium CG03_land_8_20_14_0_80_50_18
GGTCGCTGATCAGGACACCGGCGGCGTGATCAAAGAGCAGACAGTGGTCGCTATAGGACGCAAACTATGAAAAAAGCGAAAATAGTAAAATACGCGAAATCCCTGCCTCTCAAAGCGCCGTTGGCGCGCAGGCAGGCGGCAAACTCAGATTTAGTACCGATAGAGCTGATAGCAAATAAGATATTGTTGATTCGCGGACAGAAAGTGATGCTGAGTTTTCATTTAGCGGAATTTTATGGTGTTGAGACAAGAACTCTGATTCAGGCGGTTAAAAGAAATATTGAAAGATTCCCAAAAGATTTTATGTTTCAGCTGGAAATTTCTGAGGCGGATATGCTGGTATCACAAAATGTGATACCACATAAGAAGTATTTTGGCGGTTCTATGCCCTATGCTTTTACGCAAGAGGGCGTTGTGATGTTATCAAGTGTGTTAAATAGCGCCCGGGCGATAGCTGTTAACATCGCGATAATGCGGGCCTTTGTGAAGGTGCGGGAATATCTGGCGACGCATAAAGATGTGCTGAGAAAACTTGATGAGCACGACAGGCAGATAATTACGCTTTTCGGCGCGGTAAATAAGTTGTTGGAGCCGCCGCCGGAAAAGCCGAACAATAAGATGGGGTTTTGATGTCAGATAAGTATCGAAAGTCAACCCCTGTCACCATTATTCCTTGAGGATTGAGGTAGAGACGGCGGCGCGATAGGAGAGTAAGCAATGAGAAAAAACGGCGCGGAAATTGGAAAAAATCGGACAAATTACAGCCCTGTCAAATTTGAGGATGTTGCCGGCAGAGTTATTGAAGTTAGGGGAGAAAAAGTAATTCTTGACAGCGAGGTCGCGGAGCTTTACGGAGTGGAAACAAGGGAAATAAATCAAGCGGTCAAAAATAATCCGGAGAAGTTCCCCGATGAATATATTTTCACTCTTTCAAAAGGAGAAAAACAAGAGGTTATCAAAAATTTTGATAACCTCGCGAAAGTTAAATTTTTCCCTCAGTTGCCCAAAGCGTTTACGGAAAAAGGTCTTTATATGCTGGCCACGATTCTGAAAAGTCCAAAAGCGGTCCGGACGACAATAGCGATAATAGAAACCTTTGCGAAACTCAGGAAATTGACAAGAAACATAAAAGAGCTTTCCGTAACGAAGGATAAGGACGCGCAAAAGTCACTGATGCGCGAAGGCGGCGGTCTGGCGGCTGAAATGCTTGATGGAGGTCTGGGAACCATTGGCAGTGAGACATCCGTTGAGGTTAATTTCGCTGTGTTGAAACTGAAACATATCGTAAAAAAGGGAAAGCGAAAATGAAAAAAGCGAAAACAGCAAAAAAAGAGGAAATGCCCCCGCACTTTTTCAGAAAAGTGAGAGGTCATGGTCTGGGGATAATACAATGAATTATTGGTTTTCTTTGAAAATAAATTACCTCCGTCCCTTTTTTATTTTGCTGTTTGTTGTCAATGGTTACGCCGCTTTTGAAGACAAGCCGCTTT
>PEUP01000082.1:1521-6219 GCA_002780705.1 Elusimicrobia bacterium CG03_land_8_20_14_0_80_50_18
CACCTCGCTCGCCAACGATTACAGCGCGCCGTTTTTTAATCCCGCGGGCCTGAATCTTTTAAGCGCCTCGGCTTTGTCTTTTTCACAGACCTCTCTTTACGGTGAGTCCGACCTGAAACACAGCGGAGCGGGTTTTATGCTGCCCACAAGATCCGCGGGCTCTTTCGCTTTCAATTATGTTTCATTCGGAGCTTCCTATTATAAGGAAACGGAACTGATATTCACGCACAGTTTTATGCTCGTCCCGGGCGCGTATTTCGGTTACAATTTCAGGAATCCCGCTCTGAAAATAGAAGGCGGCGGAAGCGCCTCAACCCTGTCTTTTGACGCGGGCGCGCTGGGCGTGGTGTCTCCGAAACTTTCCATAGGCGTTTTTTCCAGAGGCATCAACCGGCCTCAGATAGCTTCGGAAACTCTTTACCGGGATCTGACAGGGAGTCTATGCTACCGTCCTTTCAGGGGTTTGGTAACGGTCATTGACTGGAATATGCCCGCCGACAGGGAAGGTGACACCCTCAAGCTCGGCGTAGAGGTGAATGTGATACCTTCGTTCTCTATAAGATTTGGCGTGCAGCCGGAACCGCGTAAGGCTTCTTTCGGCTTTGGTATCATGCTCAACCGCATAGATTTTGATTACGCCTTCCAGGCGCACGAGGTGCTCAACAATCAGCATGTTTTTTCGGCGTCTTTGAGATGGGGCGAGAAAAGAGAGTCCGCCGCGCCGACGGAATATTATAAAAAACCCGCGGCAAGGCGGAGGGTTGTGCCGGTTGTCCCGGGCGAGAAGCCGGCGGAACTGACGGATATCAATACGGCTGAAGTCGCCGATTTTGACGCGCTTCCCGGAATCGGCAAGGTGACGGCGGTCAGGATTGTGGATTACAGGAATAACACAGGGCTTTTTACAGCCAAAGAGGATCTTTTGAAGGTGCCCCGTTTCACAAAGAAGCAGTTTGAGAAGATCAAAGATTATATAACTGTCACAGCTCCGTCGGAGAAACCTGAGGGTCTTGAATATGTGCAGCCGGTTCAGGAAAAGAAAACAGAGAAAGAGCTCTCGCCTGAAGAAACCGAGAAACTGAAGAAACAGCTCTATTTCAGAGGGCTGAAGTTGTATCAGGCCAAAAAATTCGCTCAGGCGATAACAGAATTTGAAAAAATACTTGAAATAGACCCCTCCCATCCCCAGTCGCTGCGTATTATTGAAAAATGCAAACAAGAACTCGGCCGATAGAGCCGATAGGGCCGATATGGTACGGCGCAAGACAGATGATACTACAATCTATCGGGACAGGAATGTCCCTCCTGCTAATTTTTTTTCTACTGTCACACTGTTTTGCGCCGTCCCCCTGTTTCGCCGATATCTCGGAGGCTGACCTCGAAAATATATATGACGAGATCGTTGAGGATGTGGAAGACGAGAAAATCGGCTTTGATGAAGTAGACAGCGAGGAACTTGAGGATTTCAGGACAAACCCGCTTGACCTTAACAGCGTAAACCGCCCTGATCTCATGAAACTCCCTATGCTGCCCCCCTCCGTGGTGGTTGAGATAATAAGGCACAGGGTCCGGCGCGGGGGCTTCAGGGATGTGGAAGAACTCAGGGATGTGGCCGGAATGACAGATGAGATATACAGGATGATAAGGCCATTTCTGATGGTTTATACCGAAGAGGAGAAGGAGGTTCTGAAGGGAGACCTCAGGATCACGCAGAGACTAACGATGCCTTTTGCCGACAAACAGGTTGAGACTCCCTCTAATTTTCACAACCCCGAATACCAGCTTGCGCGATTGAGATATTTTTACGGCAACAATATGGAATTGTCTTTTGCTGTAAAAAGAGACGCGTGGGGCCAGGGCCTGACATGGGAAAATCTGCGCCGCTATTATCTTGTGAGCAATTATTTCTATGCCAAGGATTATCTGGGCTTTGACACTTTTGTCCTCGGCGCTTTCAAGCTCCAGTTTGAACGCGGCCTCGGCTTCGGGTCTCTTTCAAAGACAATATCCGCTTTCAGCCGCGAAAAGAAAGGCGTTGAGCCCTACAGGTCGTCAAATAAGAACGCCGGTTTTTACGGAATAGCCGTTCAGAAGACCATGCTTTACATGACATGGGCGGCTTTTTATTCGGACAAATTTCTCACGGCAAAACTCAATCCCGACGGCACAGCGAAGTCCGTGCCGTCAAGCGTGGGTTTCGCCTACAACAATCAGGACAAATTCAATCTCGTCAACAATCTGGAAGACAAGACCTTAGGTTTTTATCTGTCTCTGCCTTTTCCGAATTATGAGTTTCATGCTCTCGCTTATCACGAGACCTTTTCTCCCGAGGTTATGCCGGTGGAAAGAGATGACGACTGGATGGACGAAGAGGACATAGAGGACTGGGACGCGACAGACATCAAATACATACGCTACAAGTTCTCAGGCGGAAGAAACGCTCTTTTTTCCGCCGGCGTTAAGACTTCACAGGGCAACGGAAAGTTTTTTCTGGATTACGCTCTTTCTTCGCATGACGCCTATGAGAGCAATATAGACAAAACAAAAGAAAGAGAACTGGCTAAGGCATTCCAGTTTGCCGGTGTTTATAATTTTTCCTACACAAATCTTCTGCTGGGTTTTCACCGCTTTGATTCAGATTATTACAATTATAAAATTTCAGGAGATAATCCCTACGAAAAAATATTCTCCGAGATGACGACAAAGACCAAGCAGCTGAACCTGAAATGGGCCGGGGAGATGTGGCGTGAGCTCAATCCCCTGAAGGAAATAACGCTGAAGACCTTTCACAAGACTTATATGCAGGGTCAGTATCCTCTGTCGAAAAAACTGAAGATGATGTGCCGTTACACAATTCAGAACGAGGATGATAAAATAAAAATATATGACAGCAGTAATTATTACCAGCTTCCCATGACGCTTGATCAGGTGCGCCTTCAGATGACATGGAGTCCGACGGCAGACGCGAGGATAAAGTGGCAGTACGACAGAAAGCAGGTGCTGCAGGACAACAGATGGCTGTTTATCAGCAACGATTCTTTCGCGGAGCTCAAGTACAGATTTACAAAGAGCTTTCAACTGCTTTCCAGGGTCGCCTATTCCAAAGACCCCGGCGACGGGAAGAAAAAATACACTCTTTTTTCAATCAAACCGAGCATGAAATTCTCCAAGAACTCAAGCGTGTCGCTGAAATATGAGAGGAAGATGTACCATTATCCGCCGGAATTCTATATGAGCGAATATGGGTCGTACAAATACACAGACGGCACTTATGAATACGACAGTGAAGATGTGATGAACGATGTCACAGAGGTTTTTGAGATGAAATATATTTTTAAATTCTGACGAGGGGGTATTATGTTGAACGGAGTGAAATCCGCCTGTGGCGGACAAAGAACAATAAAAATTTTGCTTACGGCGATGCTTGCGGCCTCGCCGTCGGGGGCTTTTACCAATCTGGGCATTCAGCACATGGGCGATCCCGTGTATTCGGGGGGGGCGAAATCTCTTGCTCTGGGGCTGACATCCGTATCATCCGCCAAGAACGCCGCATGCGTTTTCAGCAACGCCGCGTCTATGGCGGCCTTTGACGGGAACAGATTTTATTTTTCTCTTCCGCTCGTAATCGCTTCGGAAAGGATAATCCCCGACAACAACTGGTCGGCCGACGAGGGCGGGGCATATTATAATGCCAATTCTTCTTTTGAGATTCCGGAGACGGCTTTTGTTTACGCTTTTAGCGATAAGGTGCGCCTCGGCGCGGGCATGACGCAACTGATGAATTTTTCCTACAAACACGAGGAAGACGCTTATTCCGCCGGCAGCTTTATCGGTAAGTTCGATTATAAGGGCTCAGGAAATATAAACGCCATAGATCTCGCCGCGGCCCTGAAACTTAGCGGCGGCTGGTCATGGGGTCTGACGCATGAGATAATAAGCGGCAGCCCTTCGGTAGAGATGAACATAATAGGCACAAGCGAGGCCTCCACGAAGCGGGAAAAAAAGGAATACGATTTTTCAGGCAGCCGCACAAATGTGTCGCTCTACAGGGACAGGGGGCTTTGGAATTACGGAATCGCGTACAGCGCGCCCGCGGGTCTTGATTACGATGTGAAGCACACCAGCGGCGCGGCAAGCCTTAAGGACAAGGGCGAGCTGGATTTGCCGCGGAAGCTCTCTTTCGGACTGAATCACATATGGGCGGGCGCCGTGTCGGCGGCTATCTATTTTGATATTGTGAAAACTTTCTGGTCGGACATGAGTTTTATCGACCCCGTGACGATGGAAAAACACAATTACAAAGACAGTGTGTCTTATCACCTCGGCGTGGAGAATGATCTGAGCAGCACCCTGCAGATCCGTTATGGAATGGCATTTGTTCCCTCTTACGAGAGGACATCGGTTGAGAGGGCTTATATGACGGCGGGTTTCGGCTATTATATCTCGTCAAATATGTATATGGATCTGGGCTACGCCTACGGCCGCCGCAATTATCTGGAGAGCTGGCAGAAGTTCAGCACCTCTTATGACTCAAGGATTCAGGAGTCCATGCACATGTTCAATGTGTCGCTGGACTGGAGATTATGAAGCGGGCTTTATTTTTACTTTCGCTTCTTGCCGCTTGCGGCAGATTGTCCGCGGGCAGTGTTGTCATAAACGAATTCGTCTATGACCCCGACGGCTCCGATGAGAGCTATG
>PEUP01000029.1 GCA_002780705.1 Elusimicrobia bacterium CG03_land_8_20_14_0_80_50_18
CTTCGTCGGCGCCGATGAATCTGTATTTCACTTCCCCCGGAGCGACCATACCCAATTCTTCGCGGGCCAGATCGTAATAAGCCTGCGCGGGATTTTTCTCAAACATCTCAAGCTGTTTTCTCAGGACGGCGTTCTGCCTGTCAAGATCAGCTATCTTCTGCTCAAGGATTTTCTTGTTCTTTCTGTATATGAGCAGTCTGCTGAAATGCTGATTCCCGAAGGCCGCGGCCAAAAACACCAGCGCGGCCAGTATATAGAACAGCCTTCTTTTCTGCTCATCATTCATTCCCGCGCGACCTCAAATGTTCAGGCTTTGAGCTCTTCCTCTATCCTGAGAAGCTGATTGTACTTTGACAATCTTTCTCCTCTGGCGGGAGCGCCGCTCTTGAGCTGGCCGCAGTTCACCGCGACAGTCAGATCCGCTATGAAATGATCGGAAGTCTCGCCGGAACGGTGTGAAACCATGGACCTGTATCCGTTATCGTATCCGAGCTTTATCACATCAAGCGTTTCCGTGACGCTGCCTATCTGATTCAGTTTTATGAGAATGGAATTGGCCGCGCCTCTTTTAATGCCTTCCTTCACGCGGTCCATTGTCGTAACGAACAGATCGTCGCCGATGAGCTGTATCTTCTTACCCATTCTTTTCGTCTGTTTCACCCAGCCGTCCCAGTCGTCTTCGGCAAAACCGTCTTCAATGGTGATTATGGCGTACTTCTTCACCCATTTCTCATACAGTGTTATGAGGGCTTCGGCGCTGAGCACTTTTTTCGGCTTTTCTCCGGCGAGGACATATTTGCCGTTCTTGAATATCTCGGAAGCGGCCACATCCAGCACAATGGACACATCCCTGCCCGGTTTGTATCCGGCTTCTTTTATCGCGCGGGTTATGTACCTGAGGGCGTCTTCGTTCTCCTTGAGGTTCGGGGCAAATCCGCCCTCGTCGCCGATGGAGGTGGAAAGGCCTTCTTTTTTCAGGATGCTTTTCAGCGTGTGATAGACTTCCGTTCCCATCTGCATTCTTTTCTTAAAAGTCTTCCCTCCGACGGGAGCTATCATAAATTCCTGCACATCAACATTGTTGTCGGCGTGAGCGCCGCCGTTAAGGATGTTCATGCAGGGGACAGGAATGATCCAGCCCTTTAGCTTTCCGGGGAAAAGCGACCTCAGATGCTTATATAGCGGCTGTTTTTTAGAAGCGGCGGCCGCGCGGCACACCGCCATTGACACGCCGAGGATGGCGTTGGCGCCCAGCTTCTCTTTCTTGGCGGTGCCGTCAAGCGCTATCATCGCCCCGTCCACCTTCCGCTGGTCAAGAGGGTTCATGCCCTTCACGCGTTTGGCTATTTTGGAAATATTCGCCACGGCCTTGAGGACGCCCTTGCCTTTGTAGGCCTTGCCGCCGTCACGGAGTTCCAGCGCCTCGTGCACGCCGGTTGAGGCGCCCGAAGGCACCGCCGCGCGGCCGAATGAGCCGTCGGAGAGCCAGACATCGGCCTCCACCGTCGGGTTTCCCCTTGAATCAAAAATCTGCCTGCCTGTCACCTTACTGATTTTCAGCACTTTCCCTCCTAATCACTTTTCTTCTCTCAATAATTCCAACTTTCCGCGCTCTAATCTCACCAGAGCCTTGCCCGGTATTTGTAGCGGGCAATATGAGCGCGGAGTTTTACCCAAGCTCCGCGCGAATTGGCAGCGAGCCGCATACGCGAGCGGCCGCCGACAAATGCCGGGTGAGGCCCCAACAATTCAACGATTCAGTCAATTTTCTCAAGGGCGCCTCTTCTTATCCAGCCGCTTGAAGCGGCGACTCTCACAAAAAGCCAGCCCTCTTCCCCGTCGTAAATAGCGGCCTTCATACCGGCAGGGATGGATGCTATCACCTTATAGGACGCGCCTGGACCGCTCTGCATCCCCTCTTCCCTCATGACTATCCCGTAGCCGCCCTTAGGGCCGCCGTTCATTTTAGCATAGAGAGCCCCCCACGCGAAAGCTCCTGTCACAAAAAGAGCCGCCGCAAGCCACAAAAACAATTCGCTTTTGGTGAAAACATGCAGAGACGCGGCGATGAAAAAAAGCCATGTGACAATGATAGCCGCCGCCTTGAATTCATCTTCCGTAAAGAGAGCGGCGAGCGCGGCAAGCGCGCCTTCGGGCGTATCCGGAAGACCCAGCTTTTCATCCAGCACCCGTAAATTATAGTTTATGTCAGACGATCTCGGACTGAGTTTTTTAGCCCTAAGATAATAGAGACGGGCCTCGGGATACTTTCCCATCCTGAAAAAACAGTTTCCGGCGTTGTAATAGTCTTCCCAGCAGGCCCCGGGCGAATCCGCGCGGCTTTTGTAGAATTCCAAAGCCCCGCGCCAGTTCTGTTTCTTATAGATATCTTCTCCGTCGGCGGCATGAGCGCACGCGCCGAAAAGAAGCGGAATCACAATCACCATCGCCGCGCCGAACACGATACCGGCGTCAAAGATGCCGCTCCGGGGACGCTCGCGTATGCGGCTCGCTCCCAATTCGCTTCGGGAGTATGTCAAACCCTTGCTCATAGGGCCCCGTCGGACATCATTTGCCGCCGCACAACCATCTATCGCGTCGCAAATGTGGTTTAGAAAGTTTTTCATAGATGTTTTTTCAGTTTCCTCAAAAGAGCCAGCGCCTCTTCTTTCATCGCGCCCGGATCCGTGCCGGCGCCGGAGGGGGAAAATCTTTCACTCTGACATTTTCTCACAAAGGCGGAGAATTCTTCCCTGACGGCCTTGGGAGCGGCGCTTAAAAGAGCCTGTATGGATGAGCCGCGAGGCGACTTCGTGCGCTCCCTGACAAAATTCAGCAAGGCGTTTTCAATACCTCCGCAGAGGGGCTCGCGGTCGGGAGGCAGAGACAAAATCGCGGAGCGCGCGCGGCTCGCGGCCGTCCTCCTCGCCAGGGCCGAGGCGGGGATAATTTTTTCGGCAACGCGGTGCTTCACCCCTAAAAGCATGAAGAAAAAAACCGCGGGCAAGACGGAGAGGAGCGCAAAATGACCGGCTATAAAATCGCCGCCGCCAGGAGTCCTGGACGCTTTGATATATCTGATGTCCTTCCCCAATTCCTTGAAAAGCGATACATCCGGAGCGGACGAGGCGGCTCCGGGAGCGGCCTTGCCGATATTCAGCTTTATCTCCTTTGTGCGGGCGGTCTCGTATTTCCCCGCGGATGGATTGAAATAAGGATATTCCAGCGGCGGGATAATCTGCTCTCCTTTAACACGAGGCACAAGAACGAGCTGAAAAGTTTTGCTCCCCGTCATTTTATAATTGTCCTTGCTTATCTGCTGTGACGAGATAATGTCGTAATGTCTGAAATTCGCGAGTTCCGGAAAATCGGGCGCCGCAAGCGAACTTATGTTTCCCTCTCCCTCCACCTTCAGCGTGAGATTCACGGCCTCCCCGACGAGGAGACTTGTCTTGTCTGTGAAGGCGAAAGCGGAGAAGAGCCCGACGGCGCCGCGGTAATTATCCGGTTTGCCTTTTTGGGGGAGAGTTTTCACCTCCAGCCGCAGAGGCCCGCTTGTCAGCGTTTTTCTGCGTCCGCCGCCGAAAAAACCGGCGAAGAAATCGCTTTGACCGCCGGGAAAATTTGATTCCACTATCTCAAGCCGGGCCGGCTCAAACTGAAAAACACCCTTTGTTATCGGGAAGATAACGCTTTTGATTTCTGTCACGGAATAATTCCGGCCGTCCACGACTTTGTTATAGCGCAGAGGCGGCGGCAGGTCATCTTTCAGGAATCCGTTAAACGCGGGAAGAGACAGGCCGGGATTCTGAGCCAGGTTCCTGTCGCTGTAAAAAAGAAAACTGTAATAGACCGGCTCGCCCGTGTAGCAGACCGCTTTATCAAGTTTCTGCTCTATCCAGAAGGATTCCCGCACGGGATTTTCTACGCTGCCCTCGGGATCGGGAGCGGAGGACGGGCGCACCTCCACGCTTATGGCGGAGGTCGTGTGGGTCTTTCCTTTGTAGGCTATCTGAAAAGAGGGGATGGTGAGCCGCCCAGTTCTCTTCGGAACGAGAATATACTTATTTTCACTGACCGCCGACATTTTACCGTTCACAAAGGAGACATTCTGCGAGGTGCCGGATGAATAAACATCAAAATCTTCAAGCGGCGGGAGCTGCATCCCCGGAAGACGGGAGCCCGAACCCGAGGCCGAGATCGTCAGCGTAAGCTGTTCATTGAGCGCTATGTTCTGCGACGATACCGCAGCGCTTATATTCAAATCCTCAGCGGCCAGCGGCGCTAAGCCCAGCGCGAGAAGCGCCATCGCCGCGCAGAAAGAGCAGATCACAGCGGACGCTGCCCGTGGACGGCGGCGGATGCTGTAAGCGGCAAATAGTCTTAAGCTTTCTATACTTTTCATTTTACCAGTCCTGACTCACAGCGGGCATAGGCTGTTTTTCCTGTTTCTTCCTGCTGTTTTTTTCCATGTCTTCCAGCAGATTCATCACACGCTGCATCTCATCCTCTGACATTCCCCCTTCCTTCCGCTCATCTTCGCCCTTGTCCCCTTCCTGCCCGCCATTGTCTTTGGATTTTTGACGCAGAGCCAGTTCAAGGTTGTGCAGGGCATCGGAAGAAGCGGGGTTCTTCCGCAGAACGCGCCGGTAAAGTCCTATCGCGCCGTCAAGCTCCCCTTTTCTGTAGCAATTGTTCGCCATATTGTAAAACAGGTCTTCCTCCAGACGGGGATTGTCAAAAGTCGCCGCTTTCCTGTAATTTTTCTCCGCCTCGTCATGTTTCTCCATAAAATAATATGTGTTGCCCAGATTATAGTACGCCGCATCGCCGGCCTTCTTTTTAAGAGCTTCTCTGTAATGCTGTTCGGCTTTGAAGAAATCCTTGTTTTTAAATGCCTTGTTGCCTCTGGATATATCGTCGGCCATTGATGGAGAAGAGAGAATAAAAAGAAGCGCGAGCGCCGCCGGGATATTATCAAGAAATGTTTTCCTGCGTGTTATAAAAGGCAGAAGAAAATCAGCGAGCATAAAAAAGAGAGCGGCCGCCAGAGGAATGGGATATTTCTTCTCCAGCGACGAGGAAAAAGACTCGCCCATGAAATCCTTGTCCATTGAGTTGATTGCGTCGGCTATCTGCTCTATATCCCTGTTTGCGGGGTCAAAAGGAAAATAGCGCCCCTTGGTGGCGTTGGCTATCTGGAGAAGCAGAGTTTCATCGCGGCGGCTGATTACGGTCTCGCCCTTATCATCTTTTTTGTAGCCCGTCACCTTACCGTCCTCGTCTTTGACAGGGATGGGTTCGCCCTCGGGGGTGCCGACGCCGATGGCGAAAACCCTTATACCTTTGAGCTCCCGCAGTATGGCCGCGGGATTCCCCTGCAGATTCTCACCGTCGGTAAGGAGTATTATAACCCTGGAATTCGTGTCATTCTCAAAACTTTCCGCGGACTTGGACAGAGCGTCGGCGATGTTTGTGCCAGGGTAAGGTATTTCCCCCGCGCTGAGCTCGTCCAGGAGCATTCTCAATGACGCAATATCGCCGGTCAGCGGACAGATGGTGAAGGCGCGGCCTGCAAAACCAACAAGGCCGTAACGCTCTGAACGCAAAATAGACAGGAGATATTTTATCTTGGCGATTGAGGCCTTAAAACGCGTGGGTTTCACATCCTCGCAGAACATGCTCGCCGATACATCCAGGGCTATCATCACCGAACTGGATTTTTCCTCCACCTTTCTGCTTACAAGCCCCCATCGGGGACCGGCAAGCGCTATGACAAAAAAAGCGAAAGCGAGCGCGGCGCAGATCCGGGCGAAGATTCCCGCCCGGGGGCGGCGCGATGTGAGTTTCTCAAAAAGTTGAGGCGAGGCATAAACAGCACAACTTTTCTGTCGCCGCCGCCATTCAAAAATAAAAAAAAGCGCTATGAAAGGCAGCGCCAGAAGAGCGAACAATATTTTCGGATTATCCCATATCATATCAGGGTATGCTCCTTATCAAAACGAATCTCAGGCACATCGCCGTCAGAAAACAAAGAAAAGACGCGTTCATAAAAAAAGAGGCGTATTCCCTGTATTCTACGAAAGTGCTAGAAAGAATTTTCGTCG
>PEUP01000039.1:0-3389 GCA_002780705.1 Elusimicrobia bacterium CG03_land_8_20_14_0_80_50_18
AATAAATGTTTCTTCCGGCATAGACTGGTTCGACCTTGATGTGGGCTACATCAGCGGGACCGGCTCATGGGAAAAAGCGGAGATGGATTTGTCCCTTTTTGAGAAGGGGCTGATAAAGACGGGCGATTCCTATACGATAATCTCAAAAAAGGACATAGACAAACTAATGCTGCTTGAGGCGGAAAAGAAACTCAAAGACGGGAAAATAAGGGTGTCAAAGTATAATTTCGGGATAATAAACGAGCTCTATAAAAACATTGAGAACAGGAAAGACAAAGAGCTCAAAAACATACGGGATATATCCCTCAGGTTAAAGGATTTCAGTAGGATTGAGGAAGTTTCGCCGCCGGAAAACTTCACAGGGGTTCTGAGACATTATCAGCAGGCCGGCTATAACTGGTTGTGGTTTCTGAACAGGTTCAGACTGAACGGCTGTCTTGCCGATGACATGGGACTCGGAAAGACCGTTCAAGCGCTCGCTCTTCTTCAGAAGTTAAAAGAAAAAAAAGGCAGGAAATTTAAGACCTCGCTTATCGTGGTGCCGGTGTCGGCGATCTCAAACTGGGAGATAGAAATAAAGAAGTTTACGCCGGCTCTGAAATATGTTGTTCATATAGGGCAGACAAGAAAAAAATGCATAAAACATTTGACCCGTTATGACATTGTGATAGTCAGTTACCACACGCTTAGAAATGACATAGAAGTATTCAACGAGAGGGATTACGGCTATATCATACTTGACGAGTCGCAGAATATTAAAAACTATAAATCGCTCACTTTCAGGGCGATAAAAACACTGAAATCGGATTTCAGGCTGTCTTTGACCGGCACGCCCATAGAGAATAACACTCTCGAGCTCTGGTCGCTGATGGAATTTCTCAATTCCGGGCTTTTAGGAACATCGGGAGAATTCAAAAGAAAGTTTGTCCGGGCGATAGAACAGCTAAAAGATAAAGACGCCGCTCTTAAACTGAGAAAGAAAGTGTTTCCCTTCATGCTGCGCAGGAAAAAGGAAGATGTTTTAAAAGAGCTTCCTGCGAAATCGGAGATTGTGCTTTACTCTGATATGGAGAAAAAGCAGAGGGAACTGTATGAGAATTACCGCCGGTATTACAGGGCAAAGGTTATGGGGAAAATCAAGAAATCGGGAATTGAAAACTCCGCTTTCGAGATTTTTACGGCGCTTCTGAGACTGCGTCAGACGGCGCTTTTTCCGTCGCTGGCAGACAAAAAACACAAAAATATTCCATCCTGCAAGTTTGAACAGGTGAAGGGACTTATGAGCGAATCGCTTCAGGAGGGGCATAAAGTGCTGCTTTTCTCGCAGTTTGTGGAGTCGCTTAAAATCCTCAGGCATCACGCGGACAAAATGGGGTACAAATATTCATATTTAGACGGCTCCGTTCCTGCCGCAAAAAGAAAAGAGCAGATAAAAAAATTTCAGGAGAGGGATGACATCCCTCTCTTTTTTCTTTCGCTGAGGGCAGGCGGCACCGCCATAAATCTTACGGCGGCTGATTATGTTATACTGTTTGACCCGTGGTGGAACCCCGCTGTGGAAGCGCAGGCCGTTGACAGGGCTCACAGAATAGGGCAGACACGAAAAGTCATAGCGTATAAAATGATAGTCAAGAACAGCGTTGAAGAAAAGATACTTGAACTCCAGGAAAAGAAGAAGGAACTTGTCAAAAATATAATCAGCGCCGAAAGCGGTTTCTACAAATCGCTGACCAAAGACGACATTGACAAGCTTTTCACTTGAAGCGCAATGGGGACGGGCTTAACTTTTTAGGGTCTTCGCGATGTGTTGTAGCTGCCGCATTGCTATGCGGCCTTTTATGGCGGGATGGCAATCCCGCGGCTACAATGTGGCCTTTTATGGCGGGATAGCAATCCCGCGGCTACAATGCGGCCTTTTATGGCGGGATAGCAATCCCGCGGCTACCATTCCACGAGGGAATGAGTATTTTATCTGCCGATGGCTAAACTGTTACTATTTTTTTAAAAAGTGGCGAAAACGCCTTGACAAAAACGGCTACTTTGTCCTATAATAATTGTGTAATGGACAAAATTGGCTGATTTTATTCAGTATGAGGGGATAATATGATAAACGAGATTGTTAGGCAGCAAAAAGCAGAACGGGATAATTTCATAAAAGGTTCATATATCCCGAGGGAAAAACTTGAGTTTGCCGGTGGATTTTTAAGTTCTAAATTAATAAAGGTGATTACGGGGCCGAGGCGTGCGGGGAAATCCGTTTTTGCGTTTTTGCTTTTGAAAGATAAAAAGTTTGCTTATCTTAATTTTGACGATGAGAATCTTTTAAAAGTGAAAAATTACGATGAATTCGTTAAATCAATTTTTGAAGTTTACGGCAAGGTTGACTTTGTTTTTTTTGACGAAATTCAAAATCTGGAAAATTGGGAAGTTTTTGCCAACAAACTTCAAAGGAGAGGCATCAATTTAATTTTAACCGGCTCCAACGCTAAACTTCTATATAAAGAGATGGCGGCAAGAATTACGGGGAGACACATTCCCGTGGAAGTACTTCCTTTTTCTTTTAAGGAATTTTTGGCAGGTAAAAATTTCGGTGTGAACGAAGACAAATTAAAATTATCGGATTATCGCGGAGAGATTTTAAATTATGCCGCCCAATATCTTAAAGACGGCGGTTTCCCCGAAACGGTGGTGGGAGATATATCCGTTTCGGCTTATCTGGAAACGCTTTTTGACGCAATTTTATTCAAGGATGTTGTGAAGAGAAACAAAGTCAGGCATCCGCAAAAGATTTATGACCTGGCGGTTTACACGGTTTCTAATTTTACCTGCGAGTTCACTTTCACAAGAGTGAAAAATATTCTAAATTTCCAAAGTGTGACAACGGCGGAAAAGTATATGAGTTATCTGGAAGACGCTTATCTTTTTTTCCCGTTAAACAGATTTTCGTTCAAGGTGAAAGAGCAGATGAACGCGCCGCGCAAAATTTATCTTGCAGACAATGGTTTTGTGGCGGCAAAAGCGGTCAGATTTTCAACGGATATGGGACGGTTAATGGAGAATCTTGTGTTTATTGAAATTTTGCGAAGAGGTTATAAGTTAAATACGGAATTTTTTTATTATAAAAACGGTAACGGAAGCGAGGTGGACTTTCTTTTGAAAAAGGGGACACAAATAGAGAAATTGATTCAAGTGTGTTATTCAGTCGAAAATGCCTATACGAGGAAAAGAGAAATTACATCTCTGGTTAAGGCGTCTGAAAAGATGAATTGCGAAGATTTGTGCGTTATAACCTGGGATGAGGAAAGCAGGGAAAAAATTAAGGGCAAGGAAGTTGTTTTTGTGCCGCTGTGGAAATGGCTTGCGGGGTGAATGTGGGCGGGAAGACAGGC
>PEUP01000039.1:3441-9414 GCA_002780705.1 Elusimicrobia bacterium CG03_land_8_20_14_0_80_50_18
ACTTTAAGAAAAATCGGGTTATAATAGAAGGGAGCTTATGATTAAAAGGGACATATTTAAAGACATTGAAGGGCATTTAGGGCAAAAGGAAATTACGCTGATAGCCGGCCCGCGTCAGGTGGGGAAAACCACTCTTATGCTTTTGTTAAAAGAGCGGCTTGATAAAAAAGGCGAACAAAGCGTCTTTTTAAATCTTGATTACGAGGCCGATAGCGGTTTTTTCCGCTCGCAGGAAGTTTTGCTCAAAAAACTTGATTTGGAACTTGGAAGAAAAAAAGCCCTCGTCTTTATAGATGAAATTCAGAGAAAAGAAAACGCGGGCGTCTTTTTAAAAGGCATTTACGATTTAAATCTGCCCTACAAATTTATTGTTTCCGGTTCGGGGAGTTTGGAGCTTAAAGAGAAAATACATGAATCGCTGGCGGGGAGAAAGAGGGTTTTTGAACTCAATCCTGTGTCTTTTAACGAATTTGTCAATTACACAACAGGATACAAATACGAGAAAGTTCTGCAGTCTTTTTTTTCCATGCACAGAGAGAAGGTGAATGTTTTGCTTATGGAATATCTCAATTTCGGGGGATACCCGCGTGTTATTCTGGAAACGCGCCGGGATGAAAAAAGAAAAATAATAAATGAAATATACAGGAGTTATGTCGAAAAAGATATTGTGTATTTGCTGAAAATAGACCGTCCGGACGCGTATGATAAACTTTTAAAAATTCTCAGCGCCGGATGCGGTCAAATAGTCAGGTATTGTGAGCTTGCCGCGAAAATCGGCATTTCGGTTCCCACGGTTAAAAAATATTTGTGGTATGCCGAAAAAACTTTCGCGATAAAAATGGTCACGCCCTATTTCGGCAACAAAGGCAAAGAAGTTGTGAAGTCCCCTGTAAGTTATTTCATAGATTCGGGGCTCAGAAATTATATTCTCGGCGTCTTGGGGAATGTCGGCCATTTTCCGGAAACCGGTTTCAGTTTTCAGAATTTTATTTTTAACATATTGAGGGAAAAATATTTGTGGAGCAATTATTCTTTGCACTATTGGCGGACTCTGGATAAAGCTGAGGTTGATTTCGTGCTTGAGAAAGGCCGGACGGTTATTCCCGTGGAGGTGAAATTCTCTAATTTAAAGACGGTTTCCGTTCCCAGGTCTATGCGCAGTTTTATAGAGAAATACAAACCGAAAGAGGCGTGGATTGTAAATTTAGATTACACGGGCGAGATTAAAATTGCTCAAACCCTTGTTAAAATTTTTCCTTTTTATGCCCTGTCGGATATGGAGTTTGAAAATCAATGAGGGAAACAGGAGAAATGGCAGAATGACAAACAATAGAAAGGTTATGATTTTGGCGGGGGGGAAGGGCACGAGGCTGTGGCCGGTGTCGCGGGAGAATTATCCCAAGTTTTTCCTCAGCATAGGTTCGGGGAAGAGTCTTCTTCAGGCGGCTGTTTCAAGGGGCGTGAAGCTGGCGGGAATAAAAAATGTTTTTATCGTGTCAAACAGCGAATACCGTTTTCTGCTGAGGGATCACCTCAAAGAGGGCGGATTGGATTTTCCCCTGGAAAACATTATAGCCGAGCCCGAAGGGAAAAACACGGCGGCGGCCATCGCACTGGGCATGAGGGCTATTGAAGTGATGGCCGGCTGCGGCGCGCCCGCAAAAAAGGGGAGAACAAAATCGTCAGCCGGGGCGGCTTTGTCCGCCTGTGACGGGGCGGTTCTTCAAGGCGCCGCAAAAAAGAATAATCCGGGGGGGAATCCCTCCGTGTTTGTTTTTCCGGCGGATCATCTGATAAAGGACGAGGCGAAGTTCATAGAGGCGCTCAAAAAAGCGGAAACGGCCTCGGGCAACGGCTATATAACTTCGCTGGGTATCAAGCCGTACAGGGCCGAAACCGGTTACGGATACATTAAGGCGGGAGAAAAATTAAGGACCTGCCTTGCCGGCAGGCAGGCGTCCCCTTTTTTAAGGACCTCCCCTTTTTCCATTAAGGCGGGAGAAAAATTAAGGACGTCCCCTTTTTCCCCTTTTTCGGGCAGAGAGGTGGAGAGATTCGTGGAAAAACCCTCCGCGGCAAAGGCGCAACAATTCCTGAAAGCGGGCAGTTATTTCTGGAACGCCGGTATTTTTGTCGCTTCGGCGTCCGTCTTCATAGGCGAATTTGAAAACAATGCTCCCGCGATATGGAACGCTGTACGGAAATGGGACGGGAAAAATGGACGGAAACTTGACGCCATTTACAAAAAACTTCCATCCATATCCTTTGACTACGCCGTTATGGAAAAGACCGGAAAGGCGGCTGTCGTCGTGTATGACGGGGACTGGAACGATCTGGGCGGATGGGACTCGGTTTATGAGGTGACATCCAAAGACAAAAACGGCAACGCTCTGCCCCCGCAGACGGCATCCTGCAGGAAGAATGTGATTTCTCTGGATTCTGAAAACAATCTTGTTTATTCCACAACGGGAAAGATCATCTCGCTCATAGGCGTGCAGGATCTTCGTGTCGCTTCAACCGACGATGCCCTTCTTATCATGGGCCAGGGCCGTTCCCAGGATGTGAAGAAGGCGGTGGAAAAACTCAAAGGCGACGAGGCGCTTGTCAATCACATTCGTGTGAGGCGCCCCTGGGGAAGTTTCAAAACGCTGGAGCGCGCGGACAATTACAAGGTGAAGGTCATAGAGATCCTGCCGGGGCGTTCAATCAGCCTTCAGAAGCATGCCCGGAGGAGTGAGGAGTGGCTCGTCCTCACGGGGCAGGTTGAGGTGACGCTCGACGGGAAAATTTACAAATTAAAGGAAGATGACAGGATTAAAATTCCGAAAGGGGCGTCTCACCGGCTGACGAACAGGCGCCGCCGGAAGGCTAAAATACTTGAGATTGCGCGGGGCTCATACATTGAGGAAGACGACATCATTCGTCTTGACGATGATTTCGGCAGAGTGTAGGAGCTAAAAATAGAACTGGAGGATGGCTAAAATGGAAAAAAAGCAGGGGCCGGTTACAATTGAAATGCTGAGTGAACATAAGCCGGCAGAGGCATGGCTCATATTCAGGATGGATATTCTTGTCGGCGGGCAGCCCGCGGATGTTTGCATTTTAATGGATATAGGAAGCGGATTTGTTTTCGGGCACCTCATCGTTTTGAATATGGTACCGTCATTGCCGGAGTTTGAAAACCTCATGCAAAAAGCTTATGGAACGCTGGAGAAATGGCCGGAAGTGCTGTATTGCTCCATGAATGACCCGGCAATTGCCCTGTTTGAAAGAACGGCCGCCGGGAAGGGCATTCGCTTTCAAACCGCTCCCGGCCAGGTGTTTTATGAAATAAGCGAGCCTGTCATAAAATCATTCAGACGGGTTTCCGCGCCGCCGGAACCGGATGAGATTAGTGAAGAGGAAAAAGAAATGGCGCGTTTTCTAATTCCCGACAGTTACGACCCCTGTTTTTGCGCGTCGGGAAAAAAATTCAAATTCTGCTGCAAGCCGGTGTTTCCGGAGATAGCCGAGTCAATGGCGCTGACCGAAGAAGGAAAAATAAAACAGGCCCTGGAATGTCTGGACAGAGCAAGGGAAAAAGCCGGTCTGACGCCTGAAATTCTCTGCCGCTATGCGATAGTCTATTCTTATTCCGATAAGAAAAAATCTGATGAACACAGAGCGATGTGCCTTAAACTGAATCCCCGCCATCCGCGCGCAAACTATATCATGGGAATAGATCTCAAGGAATCCGGTGATTATGAAAAGGCGCTTGAAGCATACATGGCCGCCGCGGAGAATTATCCGCCCGGCGACAGGTTCCATTTGAATGAGGTGTGGAATAATATAGGGACGGTATATTACGAACTCGGAAATTACAAGAGCGCCGGCGCGGCATGGGAAAAAGCGCTGAAATATATGCCGCAGGATAAAACCGCGCGTAAAAACATGGAATTGCTGGATAGCGTAAATAAGGCCGGCACAAATTCAGCAAGCGCGGAGCTCGCGGCGATATTGAGGGACAAAGTTTTTTCCTCACAAGAGGATATGGAGCAATTTGTGTCTGAATATGCGCGCAAAAAAAACAGCTCGCCGCTTGACGAATTGGGCGGTTTATCGCCGCTCCAGGCGGCAGGTCTTTTGTATGAGCCGCAGGGTTCTGCGAAGTCTCCGATAACGCTTTCATCGTCAATAAAAGAAGCTCTGCTTGAAAATTCGCTTTTTTACACCGACGCGAAAAATATTCTCACTCTTTTCAATAAACTTCAGCCGGTTAAAATGACGGTTTCCAAAAACCTGAACCGGAAATTTGTTTTAGAGGCATATAACATATCTGAATACGCAAAGAAAAATCCGGAACGGTACTATTGCAGCGGCGCGATGAATGAGGATGATTTCTGGTGGCTTCACATAATGAGGGTTGTTTTTTCGCTTGCCGGACTTATAAGGATAAGGAAGGGGAATTTTTATGTGACGGCCGACGGGCGGCAATACCTTGAAAAACCCGGCGGCGAATTGTTTGTGAAACTTTTCAGAACTTTTTTTTACAAATTCAATCTGGATTATCTCTCTTATGGCGGCCCGGATATTTCCGGGATTCAGAGAACCGTCAATTTCTCTTTGTTTATGGCAAGGACTTACTGCTCTGATTGGAAAACCTGCGAAGATTTTACGGAAAAAGTTGTTTTTGAGGGTATGCGCCTTGATAAGGAATATGACAGGATTGGAAATGAATATATCAGCGCGCGGGAAATTTTAGTCAGCGCATATATGGAGAGATTTATACAAGCGATGATTGATTTCGGTTTTTTTGACACAAAAGAAAGCGATAATAAGCCGGAATACGGCAAACGCGTTATGATAAGAACTTCCGAATTGATGAAAAGTTTTGTCAATTTTGATTTTCAGCCCCGCACATGACAGGAGACAGGCAGTTCCCGGCCGTCGCCGGCACATAGGGCAAAAGTAGACCGTCTCACTTTTTTTTTGATAGAATAAGTGAAGAGGAGGAGCGAAGATGGCAGAAAGGGAAAATCCTGGCGCGGACAAAAACTGAGCATGGAAGCTTTTCCGGGCAAGGCCCTGATAAGAAAAATTGTAGATAATGACGAGGTCCTGGACTGGTATGAGTTAAATCCGCAGGAGCGTTTCGCCGAGTCGCAGAAATTGTGGGAAATTTTTGATTTGTTCGGAGGCAGTTACGATGTCCAGCCCGATACACAGAGTCCTTTCAACATTTTTAAAACATAAGGTTAGGGCTCTTCTGATGGGCGGGCAGGCCTGTATTCTTTACGGCGGCGCGGAGTTCAGCAGGAATATTGATTTTGCCGTCATGGTTTCTGACGAAGGCCTTAACAGCCTGAAATCGGCCCTGGCGGAACTTGAAGCGGAAAATATTTTTGTTCCTCCGCTTTCGCAAGAGGCGCTGATGAAAGGGCATGCCTGCCATTTCCGCTGTAAGGGCGAGGGCATGAGAGATTTAAGAATTGATGTTATGGGCGTGATGAGAGCTGTGTCGCCTTTTCCGGAATTGTGGGAGCGCCGGGTTGAAATTGAGCTGCCCGAAATCGGGGGAGTTCCGGTTATGGCGCTGGCGGATCTCGTTCAAGCCAAAAAAACGCAGAGGGACAAGGACTGGCATATGCTCAGACAGCTTATTGAATCGGATATGTATAAATCGTCTAACGAGCTTTCCCGCGAAAAAATATTATTCTGGTTCGCCGAATGCAGAACGCCGGAGCTGCTTGTCAATTTGGCGGCGAAATATCCCGCTCTTGCCGGCGTCGCGTTGGAAAAGCGGCCTCTTCTTGAGTCCGCTATTTCCGGGAATGCGGAGGAAACGGCCAGACTGCTGAAAAGCGAAGAAGACATGGAAAAAGAGCTTGACCTGCGCTACTGGCAGGGGCTGAAGGCCGAGCTTGAAAAATGGCGGCATGAAAAAAAACACGGAATGTGTAATGGGGTAATTTAGGAACAGTACCTATTATCACG
>PEUP01000043.1 GCA_002780705.1 Elusimicrobia bacterium CG03_land_8_20_14_0_80_50_18
CAAGAATAAAACATATTCATCAAAAGCAAAAAGTCGCTTTATTCATATTGGACTACATACAGCGCACGGGTTATGCCGGAGGAGAAGGAAAGCCGAGGTCAGAGGAGTTAGACGATGCCGCAAGGGATTTGAAAGGCCTGGCAAAAGAGATGAGTATTCCGATGATTATATTGTCTCAGCTTGAGGGGCGGTGTGAGGACGGCGTGACAAGAAAACTTTCGTTGCGGGATCTGCGGGATAGCACAAAGTTAGGGCAAATTGCCGATACGGTGCTGCTGTTAGATGATTGTGATTATGACAAAGGGAAAAAACTTTTTATAGCCAAGAGTGAAAATGGCGCGGCCGGGCCGGTGAATATGATCTTTGAGAGCGCTTTCTTCAAATTTTCTGAATGCTGATGAATGGTTGTATCAGGGCGAATGGTATGGGAGCAAACTGTTTCCTGATATTCCTGTATTGTGAAGCTAATGGCGGGGCGAACGAGACTCGAACTCGCGACCTCTGGCTTGACAGGCCAGCGTTCTAACCAACTGAACTACCGCCCCGCGATTGAGCAATGGTAGATTATTTCTCCGCGTTTGGCAAGATAACAGCGAAATCATATCGGGACGAGTCCCAAGGGGATGCCTTCGGCAAATGTCCCTCCTACAAATTCAGGTTTTGGCGAAGGTGAGGGCGAGGACGCGTCGCGCGCCGGATGAGAGCAATGTCGCGGCGCATTCGTTGAGGGTGGCGCCCGTTGTTGCGACATCGTCTATGAGAAGGATGTTCGCGGGTATTTTTCCGCGGGCCTTGAAGGCGCCTTTCACATTTTTTACTCTTTCCGCGGGGCTCAGGCCGCGCTGGGAAGGGGTGTTGCGTATCCGCCGGAGCTTTGAGGCGGAAAAGGGTATTTTCAGGAGTGTTGACACGCCCGCCGCTATGAGGGAGGACTGGTTGTAGCCCCTTTCATTCTTTCTGGAGCTGTGAAGCGGCACGGGTATTATCATTTCGGGAATAAAGCTTTCGTCGTGTTTTATGAGACTGTCTGTCATGACGCGCGCGGCTATGCGGGTGCAGGAACGGACATTGCGGAATTTCATTTCCTTTATCAGATTCTTCGCCGCGCCCCTGTAAAGGGCTGAGCTGATGAGAACACAGTCGCTGTATTCCACGGGAGGCAGTTCGTATGAGCTGATCTCATCCGTGCATTCGCCGCATATCAGTTCTTTTGACGAGAGGGGGAGAAGCGCGCCGCAGCCCGAGCATCGCGGAGGGAAAATAAAATTGACGATGTGCCGCAGCATCAGAAGATTATCTCAAGTTTTGTGCTGATGTGGAACGCCATATAATTGTTTTCGCGGCGTTTTGTGTAGTCGGCGTAGGAGAGGCCGCCGCCGAGGCTCCAGCGGAAATTGGAAGACATGTCAAAGTCCATGGAGAAATTCCCGGTGTAGAGCTGATAGTTGGTGCTCGTGACATTTAGACTGCTGCGTTTGAGCGTGCCGGAGAAGTCTATGTTATAACGGACATTCTGATCTATCTCCATTTTTTTGGAGCTGAAAGGCATCCGTATGATCTTCCTCATCTTCACCGTGTCTGAATGGAGTTTACCGCTGATGGTGTGAGAGCGGTCATCCTTGGACATAATGCCGCCGGCGGCGAAGCCCGCGTTGTTGGCCCCGCTGTAAGTGACATTGGAATGCCATTTCTGCCAGAGGTCAAAATTGACGCTTGTGTTCCACGATTTGTCTTTGCCGTTTCCGGCGACGACATTCTGCTGGAGGTTCAGGTTCTCCGTTTCGCTCATTTTGAAGCCGGTGCCGACGGTGAATTTCTGCCACTTGAAATTGAGCGTGAGGCCCTGGCGCGCGGTGGAATTGAGCGTAAGGTTTTTCTGCTCGGTCTTTGAGTTGTATATTTCTATGAGCGTGTTTATGGCGGAAAAATCTTTCCCGAAGAAAGGTATTTTTTCAAGTGAGGATATTCTTATACGGGCGTCGGGAAAGGTGAGGGTGAGAGATTGTGACGGCGTGCCGGTGAGTTCGGTCCTTGCGAGGTTGGATGTGTAGTTCAGCTGTATGTCAGTGGTGCCGAGAGGCGTCCACGCGCCGTCAAGATTCAGGAAGCTGAAGGGCTTGTACGAGGTGGAGAGGGTATCGGCGCGGGATGTGGAGTAGGAATATAGCTCGGCCTCGGGATTCGTTTCGTCAAATGTCAGTCCTGTGTATGCGAAGCCGTTGTCGCGGAGAAATAGTTTGTCCAACGCCTTGAAATCTTTGTCCACATTCTTGTATACATCGGCATCCGTCACCTTCAGGTTGTAATTGAAAGTGAGGCTGTTGGTGGGCCCGAAGTTTATCAGACTGTTCATGTTCAGCGGTATGCCGAAGCCCGCGGAGCTGGTTCTGTTTATGTCTTTCAGCGTGAGGCCTATGCTTTTCCATGCTTCGGTGCTCGCAGGCAGGGCGTAATTTTCCGTCACGGCGGCGCTGTAATTAAAGCTGGTGTTGAGCCATTTGAAGGGTCTGAGGTTCCCGCTGATGCCCGCGGCGGCATTCTGGCTGTTGAGAAGACGCTCTATGCTGTTTTCTTCGAGTTTCTTCCCGGAGAAATTACGCGTGAGTTTATAATTGCCGCTGAAGTTGAGCGCTTTGAGCGGATAGAATTGCGCGTCGCCGTAGAATGTCTCTGTTTTATTCTCGGTGTCCACATTGCTGATTTGCGCGTTATATTCCACCTCTGTGATTGAGCGGCTGTAATCGGCCGTTATATTTTTAGGGAGTATGATGAGATTGGGCAGTGTGTAGGTCATGCGTCCGTGCGCGGTTTCGGCGCTGTCTGTTTTGCCGGCCAGGGTGTTGGAAGTGACGGAGTGGCTGTAATCGCCGGAAAACTGGGGAAGGTGTTTTATGTTGAGCGCGCCTTTCAGGGAGTAAAGATTTTTCTCTATTCTGCCTTCGTCCCATGCGCTGAGATACTGGGCCATGGGCGCGTCTGACAGCTTGACCTTTTCACGAGGTGTGGTGATAACCGATTTTTCTATGTGGCCGGAAAGAGGCATCCATCTGAGGCGGTTAAAACTGATGTCTCCGCTTTTGAGATCCTGATCGCTGGAGCTGGCAAAAGTCATGCTTTTGAAATTGGAGTCAATGTCCCTGGCCGAGCCGCTGACAGTGAACCATCCCGGCAGTTCCACGGAGGCCTGCGCTTTTTTCGCGCTGCCTGTTTCTTTTTTGACGCCCGACACATATATGTCGTTAAACCATAGCTCTCCGTGGGGGAAAGCTGTGTCCCCGCTTTTTATGCCCACGAATATCCTTGTGATGTTGTTCAGGTTCACGCTGCCTGTCTGGGATTGAAAGCCGTCGGGAATGGAGTCATAGTTTTCATCCAGCAGGGATATGCTGAAAGCTTTCCAGCCCGTGAAATCATCGGTGAAGAAATACTCATAATAATTTGCCCTGTCGTTGCCCATGCGGATAAAGGCGCTGTTTCCCGAGTTTTCGCCGTAGACGAAGAAGTTCAGGGTTTTATAGATAAAAAGATCCATCCTTGTGTATGAGGCGTATGTGTAAGCCGTCGCATTGGGTGAAAGCTTATAATTTATCCTCAGCGCCTGCTCGCGCGTTTCCAGATCGCTGATAGCATAAAGTTCGTTGTAATAAGGCGTGTAAAGGAGGGATTTACCGGCGTATTCTGGATCTGTCTCGTTATTGATTGCGGAGACATCAAAATCATCCCCGTCGATGTCCATGTCTATTTCTGCGTTGTCGCGGAAGAGAACGGGCTTCTGCCATCTGTTGCCCACGAGCCCCACATCGGCTATTTTGATCTCCCCCGTCGTCGCCGCCCCCGAGGCCATGCCGATGGTGAGGCCGATTTGTTTTACAGATCGCCATGCGGTTCTGTTAGTAGCCGTGATAGGAAGTTCGTATCTGAATTTCTGCCAGCCCGACCATGACACCGTCACGGCCGTTGAATATATAATGTTCTCGTCCGTTGACAGCACGTCGTCGCCGTCAAGGTCCTCACTGTTTAAGCGTCCGTTGTCCTCGCCCCATGTGAACCATGTCGCGGCGCTGCCCGGATAATTGAATTTCACACCCGTGTCCTCTCCGTCGTTGAGAAAGTTGTCGTTGTTTTTGTCTTCGGTGTCCAGCTTAGCGTCGCCGTCGGCGTCTTCGTTGAAGCGGCCGAGTTCTATTATCAGGGTTTCGTTTTTCCCGCTGCCCCAGATATAGCCCTCTATGTATTTTTTCAGGCTGTAATCCGCTCCTGCGTTTGATATGGGATGGACGAGAGCTGTCTGGCCGCCGTCCGGCATGAGGGAATAATTCATGGCGAGGGCGCTTGTGTCGTCCTTGTCCGTGTAATAAAAGGGATTGAGATCTCTCATGTTGATTCCGGAGATTTCGCTCCATACGAGCATTCCGCGCTTGTCACGGTCCTGTATGGCCAGGGGCTGCCATCTTTTCTCGTAGGTGGATATAGAATCCGTCTGTTTTATGTTTTCCATGTTTTCGATGATGGCTTTGCCCGCTTTGTTGGGGTCGTTTTCGCTCTGCGCCGCCTCTCCGGAAAAATTGAGCCTGAAGGGGAAGTTCCTTTTCGGATTTATGGAAAGCGCCGTGTTTATGTCCAGCAGCAGCGTTGAAGGCGATGTCTGGTAAATGCTGGGGATGTCTCCCGCCGACGGCGCGAAATTGTATAGCATGGTGCCGCCGACGAAGAAATTAGGGCCGGGCCTGTATTCAAGCCGCGTTCCGGCGAGAGTCTGTTCCTGTCCGCCGACGAAAGGATAATATTCGTAGGACGCCTCTATGGAAGATTCGTCTTTTATGTCTTCGGTGTTGAGGAAGGTTATCCAGCCGGAGTAATAATCCAGCATATAGTCCCTGTCCTTGTCCAGGACTTTGCCGTCCAGCGTTATTCTTTCTGAATCCTTGACGATGCTCGGGCGCAGGAGATAGGTGTTGAGTTTCACGCGGTATTCCGAGTAGATTGCGAAATGCCGCCGCTCGCCCTGGTATGAAGGATCGTAGGTGTCGCTGTAGTCGAAGCCCAGTTCCTTGCCGATGTCTTCAAAGGGTCTTTCTCTGCTGAACTCAATGATGCCCAGGTCATAATCCACCGTGAAGGCCGCGGATGAGAAATTCACATAAGGGTTGCCGTCGGATGTCGTTTCGCTGTTGGCGTTGTCCAGTATTTTGATGATGAATTTTTCCCCAAGGGCATCGCGTATTATGTTTGTGGCGAGTAACGAGTAACGGTTTTTCAGCTCGTAATGGTCTTCATCGGGCGCGGAGCGTCCGACCCTGGCGCCGTCGTCTTTTATCACCGTTTTATATCCACCGGCGTTATATGAGGAAAAGGTGTTTCCGTCGGTGTCCGACCAGTCGCAGGCGATAATGGCGTCCTTCGCTATGGATTTGTAGAAGGTGACGATTCCGCGGGAATGATCCACGACATAATCTATGCCCGGTTTGAGAAGGTCAAAATGTCCGTTGAAGGTCTGCGTGCCCCAGATGACCGTCATGGGCTGGGTGATGCCGGAAAGATTGTTCTCTCCTATTCTGTCGTCCACCCATATCTCGACGGAGCCCCTGGCCAGAGGCAGTGACGCGGTGGAGTTGTAGAGTTTGTAATATCTGCGGCTGAGATAAGAGGCGTCGTTTATTGTGGGTTTTCTGAATTCAGTGGAACCGGTGAAGCGTTTTATCTCGTTCAGGCCTTTTGTCTGTGAGCCGACAAACCACATTGACAGGTCTTTGTATTTGGCCGAGCCCATAAAGCCAAAGAGGTTTTTATCCAGGCCGGCTTTTCCCGAATAGCCGACGAATTCCGTTCCGGGCAGGGATAGCGTGATGTCGCCGAATTCCACCTTCTGGACGATCTCGTCGGGGTCGCCTGTGTATTTGATCTGGATGTTGCGGCGGTTGAGATCACCCTGATTGTCGTCGTAGTTTATGTCCACATCTATCTTGCGCCCGACTTTTCCCTTGATCTTGATCTGCAGTTGTTGGTCCATATCCATATCAAAGCCGTCGGTGCCGCCGGCGCTGGCGGTTCTCTTGGATGCGTCGCGCTCCTTGTAAAGCACTTTCCCGAATTTCATTGTAATTGATTTCCTGCCTGAGACGGCAAGTTCGCCGCCGCTTTCCGCGGGAAGGGCTATATCAAATTGAGCCTTGGGCAGAAGAGCGGGGGACACGACGGGCTTTTTGATTTCTTCCGAATCCGCTTCTTCCGCTATTTTGTCAAGACTTTTTTTCTCAAAACTGTAGTCCTCTTTTTGCCGGCGGATTTCCTGCCAGAGGTCATAATTGAAGGGTATTTCTTCCGCGGCCGCGGCGCCGGATAAGCAAAGGGACGCGTATAGGGCCGCGACGCGCAAGAGCGGCGAAAATCTCAAAACATGCCTGTTCATAGGGTTATATTTACGCTCCATAATATAATTTTAGTCGGAAATCATCGGGATTTCAACAAATTCAGAGTATTGTAATAAAAAAATCAGGAAGGGTATAGGGGCAGATTTCGCCCCCCTTCGTCCAGATTTTTATGTGAGGCAACGCCCCCCTCTTGCGCTGGAAAGGTTTTTGGATTATAATAATAAAAAGCGTAGAAGTGTTTTGGGAGGTTGATATGCGTAAAAGTTTAATTCTGTTTTTTGCGGGTTTATTTGTTTTAATTGTGGGTTTTAATTCTGGGGTTTTTGCCGCAGGGGAACACAAAGGCGAGGCGCAGATGCTGGATGTGGATATACAGTTTTCAGGCGCGAGGGGCTATACCGTCACAAATGCTGACGGTATTTTTTATCATTTTTACGGCATTGTCGCAAAGGAAAACAAAATATACCCCGAGAAATATTGGGGCTCTGTGCCGCTTTACTTCTTTGGACAGACGATTCCCGTCACGGTCGTCGTCACAAACAAAGGTCCCCGCGCGAAAGCGAAAATAAAAGTGGTGTCGGAAAGTTACTGTCTTATGACCGACGGCTCAAACGGCGCGGCTCTTATGAAGCCGAAAATTGTTGAAGTGGAAATCGCCAGAGGCGAAACGAAAACAATTGACGCTTCCTTTAACTGCGAATACACTCCCGAAGCGGATTCCGGTCTTGACCGTTTCACCGTTAAGGTTCTTCATATAAATTCAGGAGGCGGCCCCGGAAATGAGGAGCCGGCTCTAATAATGAGCAGGGAAGGTATTTTCTGCCCGCCGGAATACATACCGGGGAAATAACTTTATATTAGGAACCGTCCCCACTCGCTGAGACAGGAACTGGCAGGAGATAATACCTTTCCTGGCTTATCCTGAAGACATCCGGAAAACAATCTATACGACCAATGCGATTGAATCCCTGAATCACGGTCTGAGGAAAGTTACTAAAAACAGGGGGGCTTTCCCGAATGACGAGGCAGCTCTGAAATTACTGTATATGGCTTTGCGAAATGCGGCTAAAAAATGGACGCTGCCATTACGGAACTGGAAGCAGGCTTTAAATCAATTTGCCATAATATTTGAGGGCGGGTTTCCGGATTTTTAGTGAGGCAATTCGCGGGCTTGACAAAGGCGGGTTGACAAATGTATAATTTAACGGTATGAAAGCTATTAAAATGGACAGACTCGGCGATTGGCTGTTTTCGGAAAGCGGCCAGGGGCAGAGCGAGTACATCCTGATGGTGTTCTGCCTGTCGGTGGCTATTTTCGGTTTGCAGATTTTTAATCTGGTACTGAACAAGGCCTATTTGGACGCTGTCAACAGGATAAGGAAATGGTGAAAGGGCTATCGGATTTTTTTCCCGGAGGGGAAGAAGGCCAGGCGATGACCGAGTACATCCTTATGATGTTTCTCGTCGTTTTGTCCGTCGCGCAGGTGCTCAGGGCATTCGGCCTGTGCCTGGATATAGCTCTCATACAGTCGGCGAGAAAGCTCGGCGGTTTTGGAGGCACGATAAAATGAAAAGATCGGTTTTTCTCAAAGGATTGAGAAGTTCCCGGGCGGCGGGTATGACAGAATATATTCTCATTGTTTTTTTGATTGCTCTTCTCGCTTATCTTGCCGTGCAGGAATACGGCAAAACGGTGCGGGGAAGATTTATAGGCGCGGGCAACAAAGTTGAAGCCGCGTGGGGTGACTGACAAACGGTAGATTGCTGGAGCGGTGTCCGGCATTTGTAAACAAAAATGCGCGGACACACAGGAGGTTATTATGAATTTTTTGAGAGATGAAAGAGGACAGGGCATGACAGAGTACATTCTTCTGGTTTTCCTTATCGCGCTTTTGGCCTATGCCATGGTTCAGGTTTTCGGCAACACAGTGAAGAACGCCTTCAACTCGGGCGCAGCAAAACTAAGAAACGCCGCGAGATAATATCAGGCTTTGATGAACGCCCTTAAAGGGCGGGGAACGCGGTCGGGCGGCCTGCGGCTTTTTTTACGGACATTGTCCGGAGATGAAAACGGCCAGGGCATGACCGAGTATATCCTGCTTGTTTTCCTCATAGCGCTCGCCTGTATATTCGGCATTAAGATGTACGGCGGCAAGATCAAGAAAGGTTACAGCAAGGGCGCCGAGACGCTGGGCAATATAGCGAGGTAAAGGCGGAAAGATGGAAAGATTATCTGTCGCCGGACGCTGTGTAGGGCAGGCCCGTTCGACTCGCACAGCTTGCTCGGGGCAGGCGATGAGCGAGTATGTCATGGCGCTTTTCCTCTGCGCGATGTTCGCCGTGGGCACATTCAAAACATATCAGTACGCCATGCGCGTGCACTACAACCATGTCGCCAGAGCCCGCACCGGGACCATAGGCATGAGGCCATGAAAAACAAATCAAAAAAAGGCCAGGCTCTCGTTGAGGTGGTTATGGTTTTCCCCATACTTGTGACGCTTCTTTTCGGCATAATGCAGATAGCCATGATCGCGGAAACGATGTTTGCCCTCAACGACGCCGCCAATTCCGCGGCCCGCGCGGCGTCCGTCGGCCGCTCGGCGAATCTTGCCGCCGCTTATGTCGTGCAGAAAACCGTAGGCCTTTCAGGCTACGGCTATTATGGGGGCGTGACCACAAACAACAGTACCGTCAATTCACGGAGGCCGTTCTCGCCGCTTCCCGGCACCATTGCCTCAGCAAGTCAGAGGAGAATCAAAATAGTGGAATGCAGGGTGAGATATTTCTTTAAGCCCATGTTCATGACGACGGCGGTGATTCCTCTCTCCGCTTCGGCGAGGGCGATGGTGCAGGAACTGCCGGCGGGCGTTGAATGAAAAGGGAGTCCGGACAGGCCATCGTCCTGACGGCGCTGACAATGCTGGTGATGTGCCTTTTCGCCTTCATGGTCATAAACACCGGCGTTGTTTTTTACCGCAGGATACAGATGCAGAACGCCGCGGACTGCGCGGCGCTGAGTTCAATGAGACTTACGGCAAGAAGCCTTAACACCATTGCCAGCATCAATAACGCAATTGGAGTGCCTGAGGTTTTTCTGCCGGTAATCATAAACGGAAATTGCGATATGAATATTGCTTTAAGGAGCGCTTATGAAGCGCTGAGGAGTATTGCCACGGGATGGAATCAGGGTTCTGCCGGACAAGCAATTTATGTCGGCCGAGAAGTTGCAAAATTAAACGGCGCCGATAAAGTTTTGAGCACATATTCTCTTGGGTTAAAACTCAGCGGCAGAAACTTAAGAGTGTGGTGGTACAAATTGGTAACAGTTCCTCCAATCGGAACAGTTCCTGTGCCGTGGCCGCCATTTCGAACCAGATATAGACCGGCATATTATAGAAGGTCATGGGAAAAAGATGAAAAAAAAGCGCAACCCACGCACAAAATAAAATGGCGCGCGTATAAGAATGCATATCAGCCCTTCGCGGGCTCTCTATTCGGTAATTTGGCGTCGGCAAGGGAAACAGTGGCTTCAGCTCAGGCAAAGACTTTTTATGACACTAAAAAAAGTTACGGACTTCATTATGGCGGATTTCCGCGCTCGCGGAATGCCTCGCTTCTGGAAAAAATGTTTATTCCGCAGCCTTTATCTGTGGCCAATCCCGCTCAGTTCAACGCCTACCTCGTACCCTACGGCGTGACTTATCTGCACTGATGAAAAAAAATATCCAATCCGGCCGCTCAGGGCAGGCGATGGCGGAGATGGTCATCTGTCTCATTGTCCTGCCGCTTTTTATAACGGCCATTGTCCGTTTCGGCCAGACACTCATAATCCAGCAGCGGCTCCTCATGGCGGCCAAACACGGCGTTATATTGAAATCCACCAATCTGGTGGCTGACACTTATGTGAGAAGCGAGGTGAAAAAATTTCTCGCCGAGGGCACGCCGAAACTGGACAGCGGCAAAATAACAATAACTTTTGCGAAAACGAGCCGTTTCGGAAACCCCATATCCCATGTGATGGTTGGTTACAGAATAAAGGTGCCGAAGTTCAGCAACAGTTTTTTTCAGCCCTTTTCCACGGAAGAGATCCCATTGAAGGAACAGGCCTATTGCGCTGATTTCAGGCGTCTGCCGTTGGATCCGTATAACCCCGATTTTTAATCCGACCGTCCCCAAGAAAGTTCCTTCTGCGGTATATTACGGAAACTTCGTCAGAATATAGCAGTTCCCATTCCGGCGAATTGCTAATGTAAAATGTTAAGGGCGAGTTTTTTTCCCAAATAATATAATCAAATTCGTATCTGCTGAAAAAATCAGCGGGATTTTTTAAAAGCCCGGTTGACTGAAAAAAATCTTCAAGAAATTCACCCGGATAGAAATCAGCTCTCCCGTCTATGAACACTTCCACGCCGCTGTATATCAGATAGCCGCCCCAGTGATAGGGGTTGAGGATGCGCGAGGGTTTGAGGCGCGCTATTTCGGCTGCGGCTTTAACGGGCAATTCGTTTTCCTGAAGATATCCGTCGCGGAAATTTTTTCTGTATGCCGAAAAGACCGTAAACGCCAGAGCGGCGACAAGGAAATAATTTAAAGCGTAGAGGGTTTTTGATTTTGCCACGGCCTGCGCCGAACTCCCGGACAGCCGTTTCAAAAAATCTTTTAGAGCAAGCGCCATGTGTTTGGCCGCGGGGGGAGAGGACACGATTATAAACAGAGGTGTGTTCCTCGCCGAACAAAGAGACGCGGCTAAAAATGAAAAATAAAGAAAAAGATCCCTCACCGCCGGTTTTTCCGGAGAGAAAATAAAAGAGAGCAGCGTCAGCGATACAAAAAGGATAAGAGCTTTCCCATGAGCGGAGTGAAAGTCCGGGCTCATCCATTCCATTATGTAGCTCATGTGCGTGTGGGTGGAGCCGTAAAGATATTTGAAGGGGTGGAGCGCCGCCCTTATGCCGTAAGGATTGACAAGGATAGCCGCCGCGGCAACGAGCGCTATGACGGCAAGCTTGGAAAATTTACGGCGTCTTATCACATCATCCGCTGTAAAGACAGCAAGCACGACGGCGCCTATTATGAACATGCCGTGCAGATTGATCCACAAAACAAAAAGAAGGGGGACGGCGCGGATGAGACGGGTTTTCTCGCCGTACAGAATCAGGAGCAGCGCCGCCAGGAGGAAAAAGGAAAACATCCAGGGCCTGGCCGAATAAGTCAGCGACGAGGCCGCCGCGCCCAGGGCGCTGATAAAAATGGAAATCTCAAAGGACGCGCTCAGCTTCAGACAGGCGAGAAAAACCAGAAAGAACGCTCCCGTGATGAAGGCCGCTTTAAGCAGTATTATAGCGGCGAAACCGGTTGTTTGAAAAACGGCGTGCAAAATGAGCTGTGAGAGCCATTCGTGATCCAGCCATTTTTTGCCCCCGTGAGTCCATGAATAACTGTCCTGCGCCGGCGCTCCGGAAGCGGCGATTACCTCGCCCGTTTTCAGATGCCAGAAAAAATCAGGGTCGGATATTTTTGTGAGATTGAGGACAAAAACGATGCCCAGAAAAAACACAAGCAAAACAGTCCTGATATTGAATTTTTCCCGCATATCCGCAATGATAATTTAATTGAGCTTTCTTAGCAAGGAGGGGGCGGATACAACAAGTATCGAAAGTCAACCCCTGGCACCATTTTGTGCTATTGATATTAGCGCGACTATATTATACAATCACAGAGCGAATTCTGAAGGACAAAGAGGAGGGGCAATATGCAAAACAGGAAAGTGATTCTCATAGCCGCCGTGTTCGGGGTTATGGCCGTGCTGCTGGTGCAGGCTTTTTTGAGCAATGTGGAGAACAAATACAAAGTCGGCGCCGAACTAATCAATGTTCTCGTAGCCAAAGGTTATATCTCCGAGGGTACGCTCGTCACAGAATATATGGTGGACACAAAAAGAATCCCCCGCAATTATGTGCAGCCCGGAGCCGTCACAACCGTACGGCAGCTCATGAACGAACAGGGAATGTATGTCAACGCCACTCTCGTGCCGATACTGGAGGGCGAACAGGTGACCTCCACAAAACTCGTTCAGCCGGGTAAGGAAACGGGTATGTCTATCGTCATTCCCGAGGGCTACAGGGCTGTTTCCATCGCTATTACCGATGTGACGGGTGTGGCGCGGCTTATAAAACCCGGCGACAGGGTGGATGTCATAGGCACATCCGAATTCGTGATGAAACACCGACCCATGGTCAGGTCATTCACCGCTTTTCAGAATGTCCTTGTTCTCGCCTATAATCAGAACATCATGGGGACTGTCATAGCTCCCGAGAAGAAAAGCGAACAAGGTATGGGTATGGGTGAGCTGTCGCAGGAAGACAAGCATGAGCAGATACCGACGGTGACGCTGGCCCTTACTCCCGATCAGGCGCAGAAAATCACGCATCTGGCCAAGATCGGCGAAATACAGTTGTCGCTGCGGCCGATAGGCGAGAAGGCCACCCCGTCGCTTTCCGTGATAGACACGGATGATCTGCTGAAAAACTGATGGCTAAAGGGCGGGTTATAACCATTGTCGGCGCCAAGGGCGGCGTCGGCCAGACAACATTTGCCTGTAACATAGCGCTCGCGCTTCACAACCTCGGGAAAAAAACTGTTCTTCTTGATTTCAACACAGGCCTCCTCGGGGAGCTCGCTCTGCTGCTCCAGATGCACACGGATAAAACTCTCATACAGATACTGCCTGTTTTAAATCAGCTTAACGCCGATATGATGCAGGGCTTTGTGTCAAAACATTCAAGCGGCATGGATTTTCTCAGCTGCGCCGCCGAAAAAAAAGAGACCTCCGATATCCGGCCCCAGCACATATCCAAAATACTGGATTCCTTCCACAACTCTTATGATTTTGTTATCGTGAATCTCGGCCGCGGTTTTACAGATGTGCAGATAGCCGCTTATGATTCCAGCGATCTTGTTTTTCTTCTTTTCACTCCGGAACTCCTGTCGCTTTTTCACGCGAAAAAGATTATCAGCGGTTTTATAGAAAATCATTTTCCGCCGCAGATGGTCAAACCTGTCCTGAACAAAAGCGGGCTTAAGAGTGCTCTTGCCGAAGCTCAGATCAGAGATTATCTCAAGCAGGATATTTTCTGGGATCTGCCCTCTGAATCCGAAACGCTTTTTGAGTCAATAAACAAGGGTGTGCCGGCTGTTATAAATGCGCCAAAATCCCTCTTCAGCAGAAAAATCGTCCAGCTCGCCCAGAATCTCAGTTTCGCGGAGGACGAGGAGGAGAAGGGCAGGGGCTTATTTGCGGGGCTCCGACAGATGCTTTCAAACGCGCGGCGGGACTATTCCCGCTCTGATGCGCAAACCCCCGAGGCGCAGTCAGCGGCCGTCCCCGGAGCGGACAGTATCTACGAGAAACTCAAGGAGAGCATATACCGGAAACTGGTGGAAAGAATCAAGGAAAGGCAGATAGATGTCGCCGCTATCAAGACGAAGCAGCAGGAGGAAAAAGCCAAAAGGGACATAGAGAGAGAAATAGACGGCATCCTTGCCAGCGAGGGAAAGAATCTTTCCGAGAGGGTGGACAGGATACGCCTGTCAAAAGAGATAATGGACAGGGCGCTGGGGCTGGGGCCCATTGAGGATCTGCTGAAAGACCCGTCAATCACCGAGGTCATGGTCAACGGCATGGACAGAATATATGTGGAAAGAAAAGGCAAGCTCTCCCTCACAAACAAACGGTTTTCGTCGCATGACGAGCTCATGAACATCATCCATCGCATTGTTGTGCCTCTGGGACGGCGCATTGACGAGGCCTCTCCCATGGTGGACGCGCGTCTTGCCGACGGAAGCCGCGTTAATGTTATAATTCCGCCTCTTTCGCTGGTAGGCCCGACCATCACCATCAGGAAATTTGAGAAAGAGAGTTTTACTTTTTCCAATCTCATTCACATGGGAACCATTACCGCCGAGATGGTGGAATTTCTGCGGGTTTGCGTGCTGCTCAGGAAAAATATCATAATATCCGGCGGCACGGGCACCGGCAAAACCACCATGTTGAACATCGTGTCGGGCTTTATACCCAAAACAGAAAGGATAGTCACAATAGAGGACGCGGCGGAACTGCGCCTTCCGCAGGATCATGTTATATCCCTGGAATCCCGTCCGCCGAACATAGAGGGCAAAGGCGTGGTTGAGATCCGTAATCTGGTGATAAACTCGCTGAGAATGCGCCCGGACAGGATAGTGATAGGAGAGTGCCGCGGCGGAGAGGCTCTGGATATGCTCCAGGCGATGAACACGGGGCACGATGGCTCGCTGACCACTATACACGCCAACAATCCGCGGGACTGCCTCTCCCGGCTTGAGACACTCGTTCTGATGTCGGGTATGGAGCTGCCTGTGACGGCCATACGCGAACAGATTGTCGCGGCCGTGAATATCGTCATGCAGTTGAGCAGGTTTTCCGACGGCTCCAGGAAAGTCACGCACATCTGCGAGGTGACGGGCAAAGAACAGAACAGCATCGTGATGAGCACGCTGTTCAAATTCACTCAGACGGGCATAGGTGAGAAAGGCAGGGTGGAAGGCCGCTTCGCGCCGACGGGGGTGATGCCCACATTTATAGATGAGATAAAATCCAAGGGGATAGTCCTTGACCTGAACATATTCAAACAAGGGGGTGCTGAAAATGAGTAAAAACTTTTTTTTCCTGATTCCGGCCGCGGCGCTTATTGCCGTTTCCGGCTGCGGCGACCAGAAGATCGTTTTTAACGGCGAGGTGCACAGGGGCGAGCTAACTTATGAGTACCAGATAGCGGAGGACACCACAACCGAAGTTGTGGAGGTGCTCGTTGACCGCGGCGGATGGGCCGGCGCCTATGTGAAGGAAATAAGCCATCCTGAAGTGGCCGTTGCCGGCGCAAACGGCGCTTACCGTCTTGAAATCAAGGTGCCGCGGAAACTCGGTTTCCCCGGCGCAGATAGCTACACCCTGCAGGCATGGGCTTCGTCCAACACCACCCCTGTTTTATCCAGCGACGAGAGAATATCAAATTACGCCAGCGCCCGCCCCGGCGAGAATATTTATGTGAGGCCTTTTCTTCTGGTTTATCACACCGTAGAGGAGACAGGCGGCGAATAGATGTTCATAATCCTCCTTAAGACACTCATCGCGTTTGTGATTTTTGGCGGCGTTTATTTCGTCGTCACGGCCGCGGCTGATGAGATTGAAAGAAAAAAGGAGGAGGAAAGAGAAGCGGGCGCTGTCAAAAAAAAGAAATTTGATTTTGACAACCTTTTTCTGGTTTTTGAGAAGGAACCTGATTCAAAAAAAGCGAAGTTCATCAAGTTTTCCTTCGCGGGGGCTTTCTTCATTATTTTTCTCGCGCTCTCGGGAAAGCCGCTCATAGCCCTGGCTCTGGGCGCGGCGGGTTTTTTCGCGCCGAAAATGCTCGCTGACATGAACAAGGAAAAAAAAGCGAAACGCATAGATGACCAGCTCGCCGACGGTCTGGTGCTGATAGCCAATTCGCTGAAGGCGGGCATGAGTTTTCCGCAGACGATTGAGGTGATGTCCAGGCAGGGCAATCCTCCGCTCTCGGATGAGTTCGCTGTCGTCGGCAGAGAGGTGAAGGTGGGAGTGTCCATGGAAAAGGCCCTGTTTAATTTTGTCAATCGCTGGCCGAAGATCGTCAATCTAAGAATCGCCGTCATCGCCATCAACATAGCGCAAGAGGTCGGCGGGAATCTTTCGGAAACGCTTTCCCGTTTGAGCGACACCATGAGAAAACGAAAGGAGATACAGGGCAAGATAAATGCCCTCACGACGCAGGGTAAACTTTCGGGCATCATAACGGCTTTAATGCCCTTCGCTCTTTTCGCGGCCATTTCATGGATGGCGCCGGATATTATGGAACCGATGATAAGCACGGCGCTCGGAAACCTTATGCTGATAGTGATTCTCGCCCTGATAGCGGCGGGTTTTATCATTATCCAGAAGATCGTGGATATAGACATATGAAGAAGGGGAGCGCGCAGTGAATATAGCCATTTTAGCGGCGGTCTTTGTTACGGTTTTTCTCGCTGTTCTCGCCGCCACCGGAGGCAAAAAAGAAGATGATCTGATGAGCCGCCTGGATCTCTCACAGAGACGGGAATCGGCAAAAAAAACGCGGCTGCAGCTCGGCAAGCTTATAATAGGCGGACTGACCTCGCGCATAAGCGCCCTCAAATATCCGTGGCTTGTGAAATACAGGGAAGATGTGCGGCAGAAGCTCAATCAGGCGGGTAATCCCGCCGAGCTGACGCCGGACGGTTTTATAACGCTGGTTTTTGTCAGCATCACAGGCATGATAGTCCTTGAGGCGCTTTTCCTGAAAAAGATCAATATTGTCGCCTTTGGTATATTCGGCATGCTGGGATATTTGCTGCCGAACGCTTCGCTCAAAAACATGATAACGAAAAGGCATCGTTCCATCCTCAGGGAACTGCCCAACATACTGGACCTTCTGACGCTCTCAATGGAGGCGGGAATAGATTTCAACGCCGCCGTGAACAAGGTGATATCCAAATCCGAGAAATCGCCTCTGACTGACGAACTGCTCCTCATGCAGCAAGGTTTGCGCCTCGGGCAATCCAGAAAAGATTCAATGACAGAAATGTCAAAAAGGGTGTCGCTGGACGCTCTCACTTCTGTGGTATCGGCTATCATACAGGCGGACAATTTAGGCGCCAGCCTCGGCCCGGTGCTCAGGGTGCAGTCGGAGCAGATGCGGATAGAGCGTTTTCAGCTCGCGGAAAAACTCGCGCATCAGGCGCCGGTGAAGATGCTGTTCCCTCTGATGTTTTTCATATTCCCTTCCATTGTCATAATGCTTTTCGGGCCGCTGGCCCTGAAATTTATGGGGGGTGTTTTTGAGGGTGTTTTCTGACGGATTTTGAAGAGGAAGGTTTAATTTATGAGCGATAAAAAAACGGAAGAACGGAGAATACGGCCGCCCAGGATAGGCGTTGTGACACAGCTTGTTATAAAGTCCATGTTCTTTTTCGGGCTTCTGCTCTCGGCGGTGTGCTTTTTTATTTTCAGATACCAGAAAGCCGCGCTCGTGGAGAATGTCATACAGAAAAACACGCTGATGGTGTCCACCTACGCGTCTTTTATGTCTGACGCGAAGCAGATGAACGACGATCTCGTCATAGTGGATTACATAGAACGCATGAAGAGGTCTCCCATGGTGCGTTATATCATGGTCCTTGACGGGCGCAGCAGGGTGGTGTTTCATTCCGACATGAGGAATATAGGAAAAACTTATCAGGACGCGGCATCCATCAAAACCGTGGCGTCCGACGAGCCGGTTGCGCAGGAAATTTTTTATGAGGGTGAGAATCTGATGGATTTTTCCGCGCCCATAGTGGTTGATCACAAGAAGGTGGCGACGCTTCGCGCGGGTTTCTCCCGCTCAAGCATAGACGCGGGGATAGAAGACATCAAGGAAAATCTCAGCGTTGTGGCCGTGGCGGGCATGATAATAGTGATCGTCGGCGCTTTCATAATAAATTCAGGCCTCGGCGTGGATATAAACCATCTGAAAAACGCGGCCCGCGAGGTGTCCCGCGGCGAACTGCCGGATACCATAAATGTCACCGGCTCCGGCGAAATAGCTTATCTTGCGAGAGTGCTGGAAAGGATGTTTGACAAATTCAAGCGGGATATTTCGGATATTGAGACCCAGAAAAAGGAGCTCCGTAAAAATTACGATTTCTTTGTCCAGAACATCGCCGCTTTTATAGACGAAGGCATAATGATAATGGACAGCGACAACAAGGTGATATTCGCTAACGAGGCGGCAGGTAAAACCGCGGGTTTTTCCGTGCTGGGTTGTATGGGCAAACACATGCTTGAAGTGATAAAAAACGCCGAACTCATAGAATTTCTGAATCATTGCTCCCAGAATCCCAACACGGCCGCGGTGAGGGAGATCCTGTCATTGAATTGCACGGCCGTGGCTGAAGTGGTGAAGGAGATAAGCACAGGGAAGTCTCTCGGCTCGGTGGTGCAGTTAAAAACTCAGAAAATGTGAAAAATGCGCCGAATCTGAAACCGGGGCTTTGCAATTATCTCTTCCCGCTTATTCTGCTGGCCTCGTCCATAAACGCTTTTTTTATACCGTCTTCGGAAGATGCCGGAAGCATTGACGCGCATCTTCGCGGCGGCATAGGCGCGCGCCATCTGTCCATGGGTCGGACCGGGGCCGCTTATGTTTCCGGAGCCGAGGCCATGTACTGGAATCCCGCTGCGCTCGCGGGGCTTTCCGCTTTTGAGGGGATACTGTCGTATAACATGCTCTTTGCCGACACTTATGAATTTTTTATCGGGGAAATAATCCCCACCCAGTGGTGGGGCAATTTTGGCGCGGGAATGCTCCGCCTCGGGGTGCGCGATGTTGAGGGCTGGAACGCGCAGAATCTTTCAACAGGCAAAATAGAAAATGAAACTTCGGTTTATTTTGTTTCCTACGGCAATTCCGCTTACGCCAGCCCCCTTGAACTGGGGGCCACATTCAAACTGGCGCATCACAATGTGGCCGGCTACACGGACAAAGGTTTCGGCTTTGACGCGGGGGCGCGCTACACCTTTTTCAGCAGGGGCTTCAGCGTCGGCGCCGTTTACCGGAATCTCCTGGGCCCGTCCATAAAACTCATAAACCACAGGGAAACATATCCGCCTTCTCTGACACTCGGTGTCGCGGGCAACAGGGGGGCTTTTCTGCTTTCCGCCGACGCATCTCTGAGCAGCGGAGAAGACATAAAGCTTTCGGCCGGGGCCGAGTACCGGCGTTACGCGCCCTTCTTTTTACGCGCGGGCTTCAATGAAACGGAGTTGAGCTCGGGTTTCGGATATGAGTTCAAAGAATGGAAATTCAATTACGCTTACGCTCTGCACAGGGCCTGGGACGAAAATCTGGGCTCTTCCCACCGCATTGATTTGAGCCGCTCCTTTTCGGGAGACCTTCAGAAATTCAAAGCGGGCGCCAGCAAAGATGTGACACGCACTTTCAAAAAAGCCCGCCGCTGGGCCAGAAAAGGGAAATTGTTTTATGCCGTTGACGGCATACGCGCGACACTTGAGCTTGATAACCAGCATGAGGATGCGGCGCGTCTAATGCGCCGGATATACAATGACAGCAGGAGCGGTCTTGACTCGGGTAAAATAACGAAATTTGAGGATGTGTCATACTCCCGCGGAATTATCGCCTATATAGATAACGATCTGCCCGCGTCGCTCAACTATCTGAATCAGCATCTCAATCTTTTGCCCGCCAACACCGAGGCGCGGGAAACCGTTGATAAAATAAATGCCGCTATGCTGAAAAAACGCAGGGAAGATGAGGCGCGCGAAAAATTTCGGAAGATTGACGAGTATATGAACGACGGGATTTATCTCTATTCCCTGGAGCAGTATGCCGGGGCCGCGGAAAAATTCAAGCTCATTCTTGAGCTTTCTCAGGACAATGCCGACGCCCTGCATTATCTGGAGCTGTGCCAGGAAGCCATACGCGAAATGGAAGAGAGGAGCAGGCCCGCTGCTCGGCCCGTGAGAAAGGCGCCGGCGCCTCCGCCTGTTGAGAAAAAGGAAGCTGAGCCGCAGTTTGAGCTGGATCCCGACAAGGCCGAAGCTCTTTATAACGACGGCATTGTGGAATATTCGCTGGGGAGGATCAAAAACGCCATCCATTACTGGGAAATGGCGATCAAGTATGACCCGAAAAACAAAAAAATAAGGAAAGCTATCAGTAACGCTGAGAAAAAACTGAAATGAAGGAGATGAGGATGAGAAAAATATTACTGGCGGCCATGCTCGCCGCCGCTTTTATCGCGCAGGATGCGCATTCATCGGCGGAGTCCAGAAAGTCGGGCAAACTTTATAAAGCGGCGAGAGCCGATATGAAAAAAGGTTTGTATCTGACGGCCTATGATAAACTTTCGGAGGCCTACTGGCTTGACCCGTTCAACGACGGGGCATTGAAAGAAATGGACAGGATAACAAAGTCATTCAAGAAAAATCTCGCCAAATGGTGCGAATATGATTTTGAACAGAAGGCCTACGGAACGGCTTTTCTTTTCTACACGCAGGGCGATTATAAAAACGCCGTCAAGGAATGGGAAAAGGTGCTGACGGTGAAGGAGAACAGAGAGGTGCGGGATTATTACGAATACATATCAGGCGAACTGAAAAAAGGCATGGAAAAAGAGTGTCTGTTATACGGCGGCAAAGCGAAAGCTGACAGGGAAAAGGCCGAGAAAATAGAAGAGGAAGAGAAGGAAAAGAAAAGGGCCGTGAAGAAAGCCCCCGCGCCCGCGCCGAAACCCGTTTCCAAAGCCGCTCCGCCGCCGGCGCAGCCGCCGCCGCTGAAAATAGACAAGGCCAAAGCCGAGAAATATTATAACGAAGGGCTGCAGCAGTACAGCCAGGGTTATCTTAAGCTCGCCGTGGCGAGCTGGCAGAACACGCTGAAATATGATCCCGGCCACACGAGAGCCCAAAGGGCGCTCACCAGAGCAGAGAAGATGTTGAAAGCAAATGAATAATTTTATTCTCACGGATATCGTCTCAAACTTGAGGCCTGATGATT
>PEUP01000091.1 GCA_002780705.1 Elusimicrobia bacterium CG03_land_8_20_14_0_80_50_18
CTTGTCGGCCTTGCCCCTCTCAACTATGCAGGTAATCATTTTAAAATCACTCATTACAGCGCCTCCCTTAATTGTTTCAGCCGCCTCGTTTCGTTTTTCTATCCAGCAGGTTCAGGAATTTTTTAACATCTCTGTTGCCGGGATCTGTTTTAAGCGCTAACTGCCAGTTTTTCCGGGCCTCCGGCAAATTATTTAACGCGTAATACGCCGAGCCTTTCCTCATAAGAGCGAGAGTGTTCTTCTCGTCGAGCGCGAGTATCCTGTCGCAAAAAGTGATAGCGCCCGTGTAATCGGCCTTGTAAATGGAATCAAGCGAGCTCTGAAGCAGCTGCTTCATAAGATCCATGCCCTCTATGAGTTTGACACGGGATCTTGCTTCGGGGTATTTCTCTTCCATGTACGCGAGCAGTGATGAAATCTTCCTGCCGAGAGAGCCGTCTTTATTCAACTGCCCCGCGTATATGGCCGCGTCAAACATCAGCCCTGTATTTTCATCAAAATACGCATGAACGCTTTTTCTAAGCAACTCCTGGACAGCGCCGGAACCCGAACAATCTTCAATAATAGCGGATATCTCCTGAAGCTTATCTTTTTTATCAGCCATACCGGGATAGGTGGGATCAATATCCAGCGCTTTGCCCGCGGCGTCGTGGGCAATGAACCATTTACCGCTCTGCATATTTTTTTCAAAAGCCTCAACGCGCGGCGTGAGTTCCTGTGTTATCTTATTCCTGGTAAATTCTATCATTTTATGAGGCGGCACCTGTTCGGGATCTATCTCAAGTATCCTCTGCCAGCACCTGATAGCGTCGCTGTATTTGCCGGCGCTGAAATTTTTGACTGCTAAATTATAGAGTCCCGTCACATCATCCGCGGCGGGACATAAGGAAATAGCCGCCAGAAAGACAGCGATGGAAATGCGGAAAATTCTCATCTTAAGTCTTCGCCCCTTCTTTTCCGGCCGTTTCGCGCAGAATGCTGATCTCTATGCGCCTGTTGCGGCTGCGTCCGGCGGCGTCGGTGTTCGGCGCGACAGGGCTGTGCTCTCCGAAGCCGTAGGCGGAAAACCTTGACGGTGGTATTTTCTCAATATCTATGAAATACCTTATCACATTGAAAGCCCTGAGAGTTGAGAGCTCAAAATTACCTCCGGGCAGCGCCCGGAACGGCAGATCATCCGTGTGGCCCGCGACATTCACCTTGTTGCGGGTTTCCCTGAGCACCCGGGCGACTTTAAAGAGCACATCGAGGCTTGACGCTTTCAATTCCGCGGAGCCCGAGTCAAAAAGCACGGGACTGTCCAGCATTATCTTTATTTTCCTCGCGTCCATCTGGATGACGCCTTTTTCGGAGCCGAATATCTCTTCCATTCTTTCTGCCGTTTCCACATCTCCGACGGGATGTTTTTCGCGCGACACGCCCGACTGAAGCTTTGCTATTACGCCTTCGTATTCAACGCCCGACTTCAACGATATGGTGTAAAGAATCATGAAGAATATCATGCAGAGAAGCATCATTGTGCCGTAGGGCGTCTTCCACGAAGAAGGGTCAAACTTTTTTTTATTCCCTGTTATTCTGTCACCCCGCCTGCGGCCTGCGCTGAAACAGCTCACTCTATATCCTCCTTGAGAAGAACTATTTCTATCCGCCGGTTTTTCTGCCTCTGATCAAAATCATCATTGGAATAACGCGGGAAGTATTCGCCGTAACCGGCGGCTATAAATCTTTCAGCCGGAAGGCCCAGTCCGACAAAATAACTGATCACATTAACCGCTCTGCGGGCGGAAAGCTCCCAGTTTGAGCGGAATTCCCGGCTCTTTATCGGCACATTATCTGTGTGGCCCTCCACCACCACTCTGTGAGATGTCATTGAAAGTGTCCTGGCTATGCCCCTTAAAAGTGCCTTTGTTTCGGGCTTCACCTCGGCGCGGCCGGAATCAAAAAGCACCGGCGTGTTCAAAACAAGCCTTATCTGGCTCTCGGAAGTTTCAAGGTTAGAGTATTTGTTCAGATCCCCCTGACTCATCATGTGCTTGAGACTTGAGTTCGTTTCATCCTCAGCGAATTTTTTCAGCACCCCGTCGGCCTTGCGCTGAAGGAGTTTTTCCCTGTTTCCCGCCGAGCTGAGCGCGGCATACATTTCCTGCTGGCGGCTCTTTGAAAGTCTTGTGAAACCGTAAAGCAGCAGAAAAAAAAGCATAAGGTTGGTCGTCATATCGCAGAAAACGGTCAGCCATATTGGTTCTTTCTCAGCTTGTTTGATCGATCGGAATATCATGTCTTATCAGGGACGGTTCCTAATACAGCGCCTCGCCCGATAATCCGTCCCGATGAAGAAAACGGGGACGGTTCCGGTTTTCCCTGTCATTGCTGTTTTGCGCGGATCTGCTTTGAGAGGAAAGCGTCAAGACGGCGCGTGGTTATGGACGGCACCTCGCCGTTCAGGACGGATTCCAGACCCTCGGCGACGAGCTCCTTGGCAAGGATTTCCTCTCTTGAGTGCTCGCCCAGTTTCAGTGAGGCCGGGAGAAAAAGAAAATTCGCGCCGAAGATGCCGTAAAAAGTCGTTGTCACGGCGATGGCCATTGAGGCCCCCATACTCTGGGGATCCTGAAGATTTTTGAGCACCTGAATCACACCGATGAGAGTGCCAAGAAGGCCGAAAATCGGGGAAAAAGTGGCCATGGCCTGAAGAACACCAGAGGCCCGCTCATGCCTCTGCGCCACGGAAAAAATTTCCTGCCTCATGTTCTCCACTATAATATCCTTTTCTATGCCGTCCGCTATTTTCTTGATGTTCTCCGACAGGAAATGGTCTTTGGTCCTGAGCTTTCCGTCCGAGATAGACATGATTCCGCCTTTTTTAGCTTCCGCTGAAAGAAGCGCCATATCGCTTATAAGGCCGGCAATGTCAATTTTAGGCGGCGGGAAAAAAATCAGCCTGACCGCGCGGGGGAGCTGTATAATGGTTTTGAAGGGAAACGCGATCATCGTAGAACCCAGCGTGCCGCCGAAAACAAGGATGGCGGCGTCCAGGTTGAACAGCAGATAGACAACCTCTCCGTGAAGCATGACGATATATATGGCGCCGCCGCCGATAGCAAGGCCCAGAACTGTCATTAGATCCATAATTCTTTAAGCCTCCGTTGATTTCGTTTTCAGCAAACCGTCTCTCTTGAGGCGCGACACCAGGCGGGAAAGAGACTTCTTTTCAGATATAAGTTTCTCCCTGCCCGCTCCGGAGCCGAGTTCTATTTCCTCATTCAGCCGCGATGAAATACCCGCGGGGAATTTATCAAGAACCTGCTTCCTCACATCCTCCGGAAGAGTCCTCAGAACATCTGCGAAAGAAACGGGATTGAAATGCTGGTAGATGAGCAGCAGATGTTCCGCGCTCATCTCCGCAAGCTGCGCCGGCCTGAAAACGGATTTTTTGAGTTCTGCCGCAAATGCACGGTCTTTGGAGGCTATTGAAATGAGATACTCATCCATTTCCTCGTCGGAAAGATTTTCCAGTATATCCGCGACAACTTCTTTCCCGCCAACAAAGAAATCAAGTTTTTGCTTTAACTTGTTCTCCCATGCGGACACCTCTTCGCCCGGAAGAGAGCGGGTATCGGTCAGCCGCGCGAGAGCCTCTCCGGCGAGTTTTTTATCAAGCCCTGAAAGAATCACGCCCGAAAGTTCAGGGGCATAATTCAGAAGTATCGCGATATTCTCCGCTTTTTCATTTTTAAGCAAAAATAAAAGTTTATCCGCCATGTCCGGCGTCACAAAAGAAAAATGGCCTTTTGCCTCCCCTGATTCGCGGCCTCCGGCAGAGGGCGAAAAAGCTTCCGCCGTCGTGAGCGCGGAAGAAAAAGCGCCGGATGATCCGGACACGCTTTTTTCGCCCGCGGCCCTGACCGCCTGTGACACGGCTTCGGCAGAAGCGGGGAAGGTTTTAGTGACAAATATAAAAAAAGCCACAAGCGATGCCCCGAGGAAAGCCGTAAACAGTAAACCCCAGAGGTGCGGAGGATAAATGATATCCGACCAGCTGAAAGGATTTCTCTTGAAATCTATTCTCTCTATACTGAGGATATCTCCCCTGGCCTCATCCATACCCAGCACTCCGGAGGATACCTCTTTGACCACTTTAATCATGCTTTCCGGGAGGCTGTTATCCACAATAATCTGGGCAGAAAGTTTTTTTATTTTTTTGGCCGTGTCGCCGAGCTGCATGCCCGCAAGGCCAAGTCCCAGTTTTTCCTGAAGGGGCACGCCCGGCAGCACAAACTCGTCTTCGGCATCCTTGCCGTCATCCGTGCCGACAAGTTGCGCGTCTATAACAATAATGAGTTTATCCGTTCCTATGATTTCGGTCAGAATTCTGTAGAGCCTCTCCTCCAGATTTTTTTCTATGGCAATCTTGGTCTGTATGTCCTCGCCCTGGTTTGCCGGAGCAAACTGCGCAAGAAGAAAAAAAGCCAGGATTGCCGGCAGTAAACGCAATTTCATCACTGCCATGTTTAGAATTCCGCGGCGATGATATCCGCTATGATTTTTGCGGTGCTCAGATTATCCTGTGTCAGAATGTCTTTTGATGTGGATTTTTTAGCGTTGATAACGCCGACAACTTTGCCGTTTTTGATTCCCGGCACACTCAAGCCTGACGATATTTCCTCGTATTTTTTGAGATGCGTGAAATTCTTATTGTGAGAAATGTCTCCAACTATAAGGAAAGGTTTTTTTTCAGCGGCCGAACGCCCCGCTATCCTCTCCCCGACCTTTACGCGGATTCCCAGTTTCTTGCCCGCGACTTCGGCGCTCTCTTCTCCCGATGTGACAATTTCTATCTCATCCGAGTCATCGTGCTTCATCATAAAGGAGCAGCCGTCCGCCTTTACGAGTTCAGCCAGAATTTTTAGCGCTGTTTCAACAACCTTCCGTTTCTCCGCTCCGAGTTTAGCGTCACTGACAAATACAGGCATCTTTGTATCCTCCTAATCTTTTCTTCGCGCGCACGCGCGCATACAAACACTCAACACTCAAAAAACCGCGGGGCAAACTATGGCTCGCCCGCCGACAGGCGGACTTTCAGCGCCACATTTAACTAAAACTATTGGAGGTGGCGGGAGTCGAACCCGCGTCCGATAAAGCACCTTCCGGGTATCTACAGGCTTAGTCCGCGTTTTAGGTCTCCCCCGTGGCCGTCTTCCGCAGACGAAATACGGCCGGGGCAGTTTCCTGTTTTCTCACGCGAAAAAGGGAAACGCTCTTCCGCGCCAGCCCGCCTGATGACGGCCTCACCCCGGCCGGCGAACATGCCGGGGGCGCCGGGTAACCTTTAGCAGGTTGCCATTGCCATGTTATTGGCAGTTTAAAGCGGTCGGATTTATATGCGGCCCACGACCATCCGCAGCCTGCTGCCTGAAAAGGACACTGTCACCGTCGAGACCGTTCACCCCCGATTTCCTTCAAAATCGTCTTTTTCTTCAGGGTCTCTCGCTTATCATAGAGCTTTTTGCCCTTGGCAAGCGCTATCTCTAACTTAACCAGTCCCCGCTTAAAATACAAACTAAGAGGAACAACTGTCAAGTTTTGAAGGGCCTGTTTCTCAGCCATACGTTTAATCTCTCTTTTGTGCAGAAGCAAACGCCGCTCTCTATCCGCATCCGGACGGTCAGGGCCCGAATACTCATAAGGGTTGATATGCATTCCCACTATAAAGGCTTCCTCTCCGAGGAGTTTCACATAGGCGCCTTCAAGGTTTGTGTTTCCCAACCGCAGGGACTTGACCTCACAGCCTTTCAGTTCTATGCCGGCCTCGTATTTATCAAAGATTTGATAATTAAAATTCGCCTTTCTGTTTCTGATCTTTATTGACTTCGCTTCCATATTGGATTATTATAGCAAATACAGCCGGAGTGGCGGAACTGGCAGACGCGCTGCGTTCAGGGCGCAGTGAGCACTAGCTTGTGTGGGTTCAAATCCCACCTCC
>PEUP01000074.1 GCA_002780705.1 Elusimicrobia bacterium CG03_land_8_20_14_0_80_50_18
TGGTCGTGGAACCGTCGCCGATATTCAAACTGGCCGCATCCTTTTCGGCGAAAAGTTCGTAATATGCCGACGGGACATTGTTAAAGGCAAAATAACCGTTGCTATCCGAACATGCGCTGTAATATATAGTTCCGTTGTAGTAAAGATAAACATAAACGTCGGAAAGAGGAGCATCCAGGAAACCATAGCAATAACCTGACACCGTGTAACCGCCGCTCATCAGCGCGGTGCCGAAAAAATCCACCCGTAGATTCGCATTAAGCGAACTTGCGCCGTTATTCCCATGACCAAAGCGTTCCGTCTGTCTTTATTGCTATTGTATGAGAACCAGCGCCGGAAACAGAAGCCCAGGTCGTTTCAGTCCCCACCTGCGTCGTCGTAGACCTCTGCGAAGTATCTCCCAAACCCAATTGGCCGTAGCTGTTATACCCCCATGACCAGAGCGTTCCGTCTGTCTTTATCGCTATTGTGTGTTCAAAGCCTCCGGAAACTGAAGCCCAGTTACCTAATGCGGCTCCGGCAGAGAAAAGCAGCGCGCCTAAAAAAAGGAAAAATCTTTTCATCATTTTTCTTTGCATCCTTTTCCTAACTTTTTAATCGTTTTCCGCCTTAGCAGTCCATTCCCCGACAGCTTCTTCACCAAAACCGGCTGGATAATAAAGAAATATCCCCGCACATGTGATATTCTAAACATTGCCTTTGCGGATGTCAATAGACGAATTGCCTCACTAAAAATATGGACGAAAAGGGGGTGTTGCCTCACACAAAAATCTGGACAAAAAATAGAATTACTGAGTTGCGCATAATTTGAGTGACATTTCTTAAATGGTAGCCGCAGGCTGCCAAATCCCTTCCCATTTCCACGAAATCCGCAATTGTATCTTGACAGGAATATGGGCTTCTAATATAATCCGTCATTATGAGCAACATCAAATGGTTTGTTTACGATGCCGAGGGAAAAGCGCCGGGGCGTTGCGCTGTCGCCATCACTAAAATGCTGCGCGGCAAGGACACGCTGCCTTATTTTCCGAATAAACTCGGCAACTGCGGCGTCGTCGTTATCAATGCCGCCAAGATCAAAATGAGCGGCGGCAAAGCTAAAAAGAAAGAATATTTTTTCCACCCGACAACACAGCCGGGGCATTGGAAAAAGATCACTCTCGGAAAGCTTCTTGAAAAAAGCCCCGCAAAGGTCATGACGGAAGCGCTCAGGGGAATGCTGCCCAAAAACCGTTTACGGGACGCGGCTCTCAGAAGAGTGAGAATATATCCCGGAGCGGAACACCCGCACGCGGCAAACATAGCAGGGGGACAGAATGATTGATATAGCGACTTCGGGCAAAAGAAAACTTGCCATAGCTAAAGTGGTGCTTTCGGACGGATCGGGAAAAATAACCGTAAACAAAAAAGATTTTGAACTTTATTTCAGAGGAGAAATGGCCGCGCGCCACGAAGTGCTGCGGCCCCTCATAGTGACAGACAATCGCAAAAAATACGACTGTAACGCCCATGTGTCCGGCGGCGGTATTTCCGCCCAGGCTCAGGCGATACGCCACGGCATTTCAAAAGCTCTTGTGAAAATATCCGAAGAATACAGAACGCCTCTCCGCAAAGAGGGCCTTCTGACAAGAGATTCCAGGATAGTTGAGCGGAAAAAACCCGGTCAGCCCAAAGCAAGAAAAAGATTCCAATACTCCAAACGCTGAAGAGCGATGGCGTCCTTTTCTTTTGTCTGCGTTGACTTTCAGAAAGAATTCACGGATCCTTCGGGGAATTTTTACATCAACCGGCCTATGGTCGGCTTTACAAAAAACAAACTGATACCCGCGCTGATTAAAAAACGATACAAGGTGAGCGAAATAGTCGCCGACTACAGACAGCCCCGCCACGGAGACAAAAAAAATAACTGCGTTCCCGGAACCCCGGGCTTTGAATCAGAATTGCCCGCGATAATAAAAAACAAGGCCTGGGTAAAAGCGATGAACTCACCCCTGTGGACCCGCAAAAACGCCGGGGTGGCGAAAAAGACCGGCTGGCCCTACATTGACGCGGCGGGCTTTGACAAGTGGCTCAAAAAAAATGTGAGGTCCCGGAACTGCCTGCTCTTCGGTCTGACATTGGACCGCTGCCTTTTCTGTGTGGCCCAGGAACTCAGCTTCATGGGTTATAAGGTGAGTATAATAAGAGAGGCCTGCGACACTTATTCCGGAAACGCGAAGGAAAAAGAACTGCTCCTTAAAACAGCTCCGGTAACAAACTGGGCAAAACCCGTCTCTTGGAATACTGTCAAAAAGAATATATAATGCGCTCATGTGCGGAATAGTAGGATACACCGGAAATAAAGCGGCCCTGCCTATATTGATAGGCGGCTTAAAAAAACTTGAATACAGAGGATATGACTCTGCCGGCATCGCCATCGGCGGCCCCTCGGCCTTCATTCTCAGGCGCTGTAAAGGCAAGGTTTCTGCGCTTGATAAGCTGGTATCTTCAGAAAAAATAAACGGAAAAACGGGACTCGGTCACACAAGATGGGCGACCCACGGACAGCCGAGCGAGGAAAACGCCCACCCCCACACCGACTGCCGCGGGAGGATAGTTGTCGTTCACAACGGCATAATAGAAAACTACATTGCGCTTAGGAAAAAACTGAAGGCGAAAAAACACAAATTCAGATCCGAGACCGACACCGAGATCATTCCCCATCTCATAGAAGAAAAACTGAAAAAAGAAAAAAATCTCCTTAAAGCCGTGCGCAAGGCAATTGCCGACATAAGGGGCTCTTACGCCCTCGGCATAATGTCAAGCGATGAACCCGGCACCATCATCGCGGCGAGGAAGGACACACCCCTCATAATAGGTCTCGGTAAAAATGAGAATTTCATAGCCAGCGATATTCCCGCCATTTTAAAACACACCCGCGATATAATTCTGCTGGATGACATGGAGACGGCTGTCATAAAACCGGATTCCGTCGCGGTGTTTGATTCCGCGGGCCGCACCGTAAAGAAAAAAATATCACGCATCCGCTGGAATCCTTCCATGGCTGAAAGAGAGGGCTACCGCCATTTCATGCTCAAGGAAATATTTGAACAGCCGCGCGCCATACAGGACACCCTCCGCGGAAAGCTCAATCCGGCTAAAGGATACATACATCTTGAGGACATAGGCCTGACCGTTCCTTATGTCAAGAAGATAAGAAAGATTTTTATCGTCGCCTGCGGCACGGCCTATCACGCCGGCATGGTCGGCAAATTCCTGATTGAAAAAATGCTCGGGATTCCATGCGAAACGGACATCGCCAGTGAATTCCGCTACCGCTCGCCCGTAATGAATAAATCAGACCTCTTTATTATCATCAGCCAGTCGGGCGAGACCGCCGATACGCTGGCGGCTTTGAGGATGGCTAAAAAGCGCGGGCTGAAAACACTTTCAATATGCAATGTCATAGGATCCTCTGCCGCGAGAGAAACTAACGGCATGATCTTCACCCACGCGGGGCCTGAAATTGGGGTGGCCTCAACCAAGGCCTTCACCACCCAGCTGATAGCGCTGTACCTTCTCACCCTTTATCTCGGCAGGATCAGAGGCGCAATCCCGCGTCAGGAAGCCGTCAGGATAATGACAGCCATTCTGAATATCCCCCAGCAGATAAGATTAATTCTCCGTAAGAGCAAGGCCATAGCGAAGACAGCCCGGAAATATTCCAAAAAACGGGATTTTTTATACATCGGCAGAAATTTGAATTATCCCATAGCCCTTGAAGGAGCTTTGAAATTAAAGGAAATATCCTACATACACGCCGAAGGATACGCCGCCGGAGAAATGAAACACGGCCCCATCGCTCTGATAGACAAAGACATGCCCATTGTCGCGATAGCGACGGCAGGCGGGGTCTATGAGAAACTGCTTTCAAATGTGCAGGAGGCCAGGGCGCGCAACGGAATAATAATAGCTGTGGCTAACACCGGGGATAAAAATATCTCAAAGTCCGCCTCGGATGTCCTCTGTGTGCCTGTCACCCTGGAGGAGCTCAGCCCTCTGCTCAATGTGATACCTCTCCAGCTGCTCTCATACTATATCGCCCTGTACAGACGCTGCGACATAGACCAGCCGCGCAATCTCGCAAAAAGCGTAGTGGTTGAATAGAAGCCCATCCCCTCTTTGTTATCATCACGACTTCTGTTATAATCGGACAAATATATCGGCGGTTGAAAAATGCCGCAACGGGAGTCTTATTATGGAATATTTTGCACCTTTATCATTGAGTCAGGCGGAAAAAATTAAAAAAACGCTCAAGGGGAGTTATTACCTCGGCGGCGGCTCTATGCTGAACTGGAGGGGAGCGCCCAAAGCGGCGGGCCTGATAGACCTGAAAGCCCTTGGCCTCGATAATATCAAGGCCTCAAAAAACAAAATTGAAATCGGCGCCACCGTCACCGTCCAGGAGCTGGCCCTGTCCAAAAAAGTGCCGCGAGCTCTCTCAAAAGCCGCGGGGACATTTACCAGCCTCAATGTCAGAAATGTCGCCACTGTCGGAGGAAGCGCGGCAGGCGGCTTTTTCATTTCCAGCATTCTTCCCGTCCTGTCCGCTTACGAAACGGATGTGCTGTATTATTTATCCGGAAAAAAGAAAAGCGCTCCTCTGAACGAATGGCTGCGGGCAAAAAAAGGAATCGTCTGCGCGCTTATAATAAAAAAGCTGAAACGGAAAGTGAATGTCACCGAAGACAAGGTAGCCTCGTCTGATTTTCCCGCGATAGTGACGGCCCTGGGCTTTGACCTTCGCGGAGGTAAAATAGCGAATGCCGTCATCGCCGTAAGCGGCGCCAAGGGCCAGCTTTCCATATCTGAAAAAGCGGCCAAATATCTCGCTGGCTTAAAACCTTCGGAAGTCAACGCCGTAAAACTCTGCGGCGAAGCGTTAAAAGATATTGATACTTTCGGCAATGTAAAAGTCAGCGCCCGCGTCAAACAGAGGATGATTGAAAGCCATTTGCGCGCGCTGCTCAGAGCGATTTAAGGAGACGAGGATGAAAATAAAATTTAATTTGAACGGTAAAACTGTGGAAGTAGATGCGCCTGTAGAAAAAAAAGCGCTTTATATTCTCAAAGACCTGCATATCAATTCCGTGAGAAAAGGCTGTGATGAAGAGGGCAAATGCGGCAACTGTTCCATACTTCTGGACGGAAAACTCGTTAATTCCTGCCTGCTGATCGCTCCGCAGATAAACGGAAAAAATATCACAACGGTAGAGGGGCTGTCCCGCGGCGGGAAACTCCACAGAATTCAGCAGGCCTACATAGACGCCGGCCTTGTGCAGTGCGGCTACTGTACGCCAGCGCAGATACTTGCCATTTATGCCCTGCTGGAGGCGGTGAAAAAACCTTCCCGAAAACAGATAGACGACGCGATGAGCGGCGTCCTGTGCCGCTGTACCGGCTATAAACAGATATATAACGCTGTTGACATGCTCACCAAAGGCAAAAAACCCGGAGATTTTACGGACGAATACAAAAAGGACTACAGGGTCGTCGGAAAACTCACGCCGAAAATAGACGCCGTTCAGCTTGTCAGGGCCGAGAATTCATATGTTGAAGATTATGTCCCCAAGAACGCTCTTCATATCTATGTCCTGGGAAGCCCCTATCCTCACGCGGAAATAATTTCCATTGATACTTCAGAAGCTGAAAAAATGGAAGGCGTGGAATACATACTCACGCACAAGAACTCGCCCAAGACATGGTACACTCAGGCCGGGCAGAGTTATCCCGAACCTTCTCCTTATGACCAGCAGGTTATAAATTCCAAAATGCGCTTCATCGGCGACAGAGTCGCCGCCGTGGCCGCCGAGTCGCTGGCGCTCGCGAAAGA
>PEUP01000069.1 GCA_002780705.1 Elusimicrobia bacterium CG03_land_8_20_14_0_80_50_18
TTCGGGTATTTCCTGAAAAGCCTCAAGGCCGGAGGACACGCATTTCACATCATAACCCTTTTTCTGCAGCATAATGCGTACCACCATCTGGATTTTGGTATCGTCATCAACCACTAAAATCTTAGCCATTATAGTCTCCCTGCCTGCCGACGGGCAGGCTTGCGTCTTCTAAAAACTTTTCATTATAACAACTTTTTCCGCTCAATGGAAACATTCCCGCGAAAATTCTGCGTGCGCGAATCATCCTATGCTCTTTTCTCCCGCGCTCAAATGCCTGGGCATCTCAAGTTTTTCAAGCACTTCCTTCTCGCTCAGCCCCGTGCCCAGTATCTTGTGTATTTTCACCATAAAGGCGCCGTGCGTGACGGGCTTGGGCACGAATTCGACAACGTTCGGCTCGAGCTCTACAAGGCCTGTCTGTTCCTGAGCGGAAAGCGCCTTGGCGGACAGAATGAGCACCGGCATCTGCGCTGTGCGGCGTGAAACGGTCTGCAGCCTTTTGATCAGCTCATAGCCGGAAAGCCTCGCGAGATTGAGTTCCGTAATAATCAGATCGGGATTATCGTTCAGCGCGTGAAGCACCCCTCTGATACCGTCGTACGCCTCCGATGTCCTGAAACCCTCGTCGGTGAGATACGCTCTCAATAGCTTTACAACCTCCTTGTCGCCGTCTATTATCAGCACGAGAGGTGGCTTATCCTTTCTTGATATTACCGCCATGGAATTCCTCCTTGATCATTTTATAACCCAGACGCTGTTTGCCGAAGTTGGCTATGTCCAGCACGATATTCAGATATTCATAACTCTGCCTGATATCCTTATACGCTATGTACTCAAAACACAAGCCCTCGTCGGCGAACATCCCGTTTAGCTTCTCATAAAACTCATCTTCGTTCACACCGGAAGTCCCCGGCGGGCCCACGACAATGGCCACTTTCACCTTTGCCGTGTGCAGGACATTCAGAAACAGGCTGTAATTTATATGCGGGACCTCATATTCCTGCCGCACTATAAAATAAAATTTAATGTGAAGCCTGTGCTTCTTCACGGTTGTCTCGACGAAATCCGTCACCATCTTGATGGCCTTATCGGCCCGGACCGGATAAAAAATCGCGCACTGTATCTCCCTCGTGAACTTAATCATAGGCGCAGGCTCCGCGTTTGTTTCCGCCGCGGGCGCCGCTCCCGCTTCCGGTTCCGCCGTCGTGGCCGGCGCCGCCTCAATATCTTTTTCTTCCAGTATTTGAATAGGTCCCTTATTCTGCGGCGCGGCTAATTTACGAAGTTCTTCCAGGGCCGCGAGTTTTTCCTGATCGGCTTTCGTGTCCTTTTTTCCGCTTTTTGACGAGACCTTGAATTTGCCCTTTCCGAATTCCGGCGGCGCGTAACGCCCGCAGCTGTAGCAGTACCACCTGTCATACATTTCTATGTGCGACAACTCCGCGCCGCAATTCGGACATTGCGCTTCAGGGGGAGGCGGAGGAAAATCGGCGGGCGGCGGCGGCGAAACGGATTCGGCCGCCGTAGCGCCGGCTTTAGCCTTATCCGGCGCGGGCGCCGGCGCGGAGGCCGGAACTTCCTGCTGATGAGCGCTGTCTTTTATCGGCGTGGGCGCGGGCTCCGGCGAGGCGGGCGCTTCCTCGCCCAGCAACTCCGAGACAATGTTTTTCAAACTCTCCATGCTGACATCTTCACCCCGCAATTTGTGATATATATTGAGTTTTTTCAGCACGCCCTCAAGCTCTCTCACATTGTCCTTGAATTTATCGGCTATGAAATCCAGCATCTCCTCCGTAAGATGAATAGAGGTGAATTCTGAGGCGATCTTCATTTTAAGAATCTCTCTGCGGGAATTGAAATCAGGTTTCGGCAATTTGTTCACAAGCCCCCACTCAAATCTTGAGCGCAGGCGGTCGGCAAAACCGGCAAGCTGCTTCGGACTCCTGTCGGAGGTGAGGACAATCTGATGATCCCGCTGATAGGCCCTTTCAAAGATCAGAAAGAAAACATCCTGTATTTCCTCGCCTTTGAGAAACTGTATATCATCAATGAGGAGCGCGTCGGCTGAACCCAATTGCTTCAGGAGCTGAGCCTTCCGGACGGGGGAAGATAGAGCGTCCTGTATCATTGTGATAAGATCCTGGGCCTGTATGTAGAAAACCGACTTTCCGTCATGGTGCTTCTTAATGAAATTTCCAAGAGCCTGAATTAGATGAGTCTTTCCCCTTCCCACGCCGCCCCATATAAACAGCGGGTTGTAGGACGGGGTGAATTCTTTGGCGATATCCTCGCAGGCCTGTTTTAAAAACCGGTTGAAACCCCCTTCATACAGATTGGCAAAGGTGTACTTGCTGTTGAGCGGCGGAATCTCAAAAGGATCCCGGACCTCCGGTTCCGGCACGGGTTCCGGCGGAGCTTTCAAGTCCCCGCCTGTCCGGCCGGCAGGCGCCGTCTCAGACGTGGCGGGAATCTCATCGTCAATAACTGTGTCAGGCGGCGCCGCTAATGTTTCTTTCTCTTCTCTTGCGGGCAGGCTCACAGACGGCTGATCCGGAGGCGGGGGAACCGGCACAGCGGCGGCAGTATCCGATGAGCGTTTTGCAAGCGCGGAAAGTATTTTCTTTTTTACTTCATCCGATGAGCCATAGACATAAAAAGCCTTTTCAAAATCCGAACCGGTATTTTTAAAAGGGCGGCCGCAGATCGGGCCTATTTCTTTGATGACACCCAGGCAGGAAGCCTCGTCGGCGCTCAGCTTGACTTTGTAGCGGAAACGCTTGTCTGATGTGGGGCTATAAACAAGCTTGTAGCCTTTTATCATTTACCTCCGGGGCGATAAAACAATATCAGTGATTAGATTAAGATATCTGAATTTCTTGTCAATATTGTCTTCAGTTATCACCTTGGGGACAAACCCCTTCTTCTTGATCTCCCTGAGAAGTTCCTCACCCATGGCATCCGGAGCCACGACGAGCACAAAACTGAATTTGTACTTCGCGACATCGGCCATCACGCTCTCTTTATTCGCGCCGGGTTTATATAAGACAAGGCCGGCCGACTTGAAATCAAAATTGATATTCTTTTCAGCGACTATTTTCGCGATATTCTCTTTGACGATCTCCGCCTTGTCCTTCGCGCTCTCGGGACAAAGATAAAGCACCTCTATGGCCTTCACGTCTTTTCTCACGGGAGGCGCTTCTTTATGCACGGGCGCGCTCTCACTGACCGTCTCAGCGGCAGGCTCGGCGGCCGGCTTTTCTTCCGCTCTTTCCCGCGCAAAAGTTTCTATCAGGGGTTCGGTCAGGGGCTTAACCGCGCTCTGATCGGGAGTGAACTGCTCAAATTTTTCTATAATCGGCGCGGCTGGCGCCGTCTCAGGCGCGAGCGCCTCTTCAGTCTTTTCAGTTTTCGCGGGCTCGCGTTTCTCAAACTTTTCTATAACCGGGGCAGTGGCCGGCTCCGGCTCTTCCGCCGGCTTGGCGGCGGCCTCTGCCTTCACCTCGGGCTTTGAGGGTTTTTCCGCCTTAGCTGTTTTTGTTTCTTTTTCTTCCGCTTCTTCCGGCTTTGCGGCTTCAACGGCTTTTTCCGCTTTGACGGCTTCCGCGGGCGGCGTTTTTTCCGCCGGCTTGGGCGCTTTTTTGGGAAATTCCATCTTCTTTTCAGGCGGCGTTTCTGTTTTTTCCTCAAGCTTGGGAGAGGGCTTCGGCGATGCGCTTTCAGGCGATGTCGCCTTCAGTTCCTGCTCTATGAGTTTTTCTATGTTGGCCGACGCTTCGTAAAGATAAGCGGCCCATTGAAAATCAGCGCTGCCGCTGGCGAACACAACGCCCATGTATCCCGCAAAACTCTTCTTCAGCTTTTCAGCGTCACCCTTTCCCTCGGATGACATAAGCAAAAGCTTTCTGTCCGGAAAGCTCGGAGCGGGGCTGGCCTTAATTTCCCATTTTTTAATCATAGGGCACTATTCTACCAAACTATGCTCCAAAAGGTCAAACAATGTCAAGCACAGTCCCCCTCTTATCAAAACTCTGATAATATGCTATTTATGGACGATAAAAGTTCAGTATGGAGGCGTGGCCGAGTGGTTGATGGCGGCGGTCTTGAAAACCGTTAGGTGATGAGCCTCGGGGGTTCGAATCCTCCCGCCTCCGTATTTAACAAAATAGGAGCAAGCCAACTGCTTGGCTTGTGTGAGGATTCGAAGCTCGAAGCGTTGCGCGAGTTTGACGAACGAAAGTGACAAAATCTGTTATCAATCCCTAATTTCTGACCTCGTCTTCCGACAGCAGCCATTTCCATACCGGGATTATTCTTATATTGATTTTCTGCCGCCTCAAATCTTTTTCCTGGTCATGACTTAGTATCAGCCCTTCCTTTTTGTTTAATCTGGTACAGCATTCCACCAGGCCGTTTATTTCTCTTTCACTGTTATCGTCGTTCAATTCATAACAGACCTGATACGGGAAATATCCTTTCTCGTTTTCCGCCACAAAATCACATTCGCCCCGTCCTGAGAAATAAAATATTTCGTCGCTGCCCCTTGTCAAACTCATAAAAACTATATTCTCAAGCATCCTGCCTTTGTCTTCCGAAGTCACCCTTCTGGCCAACCCGGGATCCGTAAGATATATTTTTGCGGGATTCCTGTTTCTCTTATAAGTGGATTCCGCAAATATCCTGACATTATAAACCAGCAGACTTTTTAATATGTTTTGGTAATACCCAAACAATGTGTCTTTTGAAAATGCGATTTTGTCTTTATACTGCCTGTAAAAAGCTGTCAATGAAAGTTTGCAGGAAAATGAAGAAAATAATTTTTCTATCAGCAGGTCAAGAAGATTCGTATTTGTCATGCCGTATTTCTCCACCAAATCCCTGAAAAACATAGCCGACATATATTCGCGCAGCACTTTCCTTTTTTCAAAATCACTGTCCAGCACTGACACTTCCGGGAAACCGCCCCATTTCATGTATTCGGAAAAATGCTTTTTTATAACCGCTTTTTTTGCGCCGTATATGTGTTCTTTATCCGGCTCTATTCCCTTTAATCTGATATACTCCTTGAAGGAAAGCGGGGTAACCCTGACAGTCCATTCTCTGCCCCTCAGTGAAGTGTGTATTTCAGAAGGCGTTATTCTCGAAGAAGACCCCGCGGCAAATATTCTTGTGTTTTCCTTTTCTACCGCTCTTCTTGCATATCTTTCCCATCCTTCCACATTCTGAATCTCATCAAAAAAGAAATATCTTTTTTTGCCCAGCGTCGCCGGATAAAGCTCATCAAACGACTCTTTCAATTTCTCAAAATCACTGCTGTCAAACCCTTTCAGCCGTTCATCCTCAAAATCCATGTACAGAGAATTCCCCGCATTCGCCTTCATAATGTCATAAAGCGCAAAAGTCTTGCCGCTTCTTCTCACTCCGTAGAACACCACAACCTTTTTGAGCTTTTCAGGAATGTGCAGGTAATCCCGCTTTATTATGCCGCCGACTTCATCGTTAATGTATTTTCGGTTCTCTACTATTATCCGCTTTAATTTTTCTTTTTCCATAATTTCTTCCGGTGTATTGTAGCGTCATTATATCCTTTTGTCAAGGATGATTATGGCCTTATTTGTCCTTCTACCAAGGACAAATAAGGC